>DAINAJ010000022.1:0-24619 GCA_036733505.1 Casimicrobium sp. | reverse complement strand
CAACACCGAACGCGGGCTTCCAGACGGCCTCCATTTCCGGCTGTGGCGGCACGGCAACGGCCGCGGGTATCAACGCCTATACGACGGCTGCTTTAACGGGAGATTGCACGGTAAGTGCAACGTTTGTCGCGAACGCACCGGTCAACGGAGCATGCGGCACCGCCAACGGCGTCGCGGTGCTCACGGCTCCGAGCGCGAACCTGTGTGCGGCTGGAACGGCGTCTATTGTGGGGGCGACCACGTCAAGCTTCTCGTGGAGTTGTGACGGTAGCAACGGCGGAACCAACGCCGTCTGCGTGGCGCCGCGTCAGTACACCGTGACTGCAAGCGCGGGAGCCAACGGCACCCTTAATTGCACCAACCCGGTGACTTTCGGTAGCACCACGACGTGCACAGCAGCGCCAGCGATGGGCTATCAAACCACCTCGATTTCCGGCTGTGGCGGAACGGCAACGGCTGCCGGCGTTAACGCCTACACGACCGGCGCGGTGGCGGCAGATTGCACGGTCACTGCGGCGTTCGCGCTAATACCAGACAACGGCGCATGCGGCACCGCCAACGGCGTTGCTGTACTCGCCGCACCGAGCGCGAACTTGTGTGCAGCCGGAACGGCGTCTGTGGTGTCGTCGGGGACTTCGAGCTTTACGTGGAGCTGTGACGGCGCAAACGGCGGCACCAACGCAAGCTGCGCTGCACCACGTCAGTATCCGGTGTCGACCGCGGCAGCCAGCAACGGCAACGTGAGCTGCATCGGACCGGTCACCGCAGGCAGCACGACGAGCTGCACAGCGACGCCCGCTCCAGGCTACGTTACGCAGAGCATCTCGGGCTGCGGCGGAACCCCGACCGCACCGGGCGTGAACACCTACACCACGGGCGCGTTTACCGCGGCCTGTACGGTGACGGCAACGTTCGCGGCAGCCACGGCGGTGTCTATTCCGACGCTCGGTCAGTGGGCGCTGATCCTGCTCGCGTTGATGCTGAGCTTCGGCACCTTGGTACAGTTGCGACGCACGATGTAGCGTCGCGACGGAGTTGAGGCGGGGCCGATCGCTTCGCCTTAACCCCGGGCACCCGGCTCAAAAAAATCGAAATGCGCGCGTCGAAAGACGGGCGCATTTTTTATTTCAGAATCGCGGAATTCGAACGAAGCGAGCGACTAGCGGCTTTATAGCGCTAGCGACCAGCGGGTGGTCGTTGGCGCTCTAAATTCAGCACTATCGACTACTCCACAAATCAAGCTGCAATGACCGCCTATCTGTCGTTAGTGCGCAAAAGTTGCTGCCGGTCTGTGTTCATTTGACCGCCGCCCAATCGCCATGATCACGCACGCGCCATTTGCCTGCGCTCTGCACCAGCGTGGCGGTGCCACGTTGGCGTTTGCCGTTTACGTCAGCGTCGAAAACGACGTGCGCCGTTGCGCCGTCGATCGCGCCACCTTGCACTTTGCAGCGCTGCGGTGAGGCGCGAAGGCTCTCGCGTCTCAAGGCCCAATCGCGCTCGACGATTTGCTGCACCGTGAGCGGCTCGTTGGCCTGCGCGCTGCGCGCCGCAACCTCAGCTTTAGACGGTAATTGGCCGCGCCGTTGCAGGCGCTTAAAGTAGCTCGCGGCGTCTTTTTCGATCTCGAACAATTGGCAATACGCGAGCACCGCGCGCCCCGGCGCGCCGCCGTCGGGCGGCAAGCGTTTGCCGCGTTTGGCATAGCTCGGCAACGGTACCGGCGGCACCTCGCGCACGATCGGCGCTTCAACTGCGGGCGGTGTGGGCGCAGACACTTCGACAACCGGCGGTGCGGGCGGCGCGACTGGCGCTTCCGCCGGCGCCGGAACCGCGACAGGCGTAGGCACTGGCGCGGGCGGTGGTGTGGGCGCAGTCGTGCACGCGGAAAGCGCAAACAGCAGCGTGCCGGCCAAAACAGTGCGGGCGCGGAGCGACGTTGAAAGGAGGGTGGCAATCAATAAGCGCGTCGTCATGCCGATAGCATATTCGAGCGAAGTCATTGTCATTTCTAAATTTGATGGGTCGAAGTTTCAGGAACGATAAATGCATGTTTGTGCGGTGCACCAATCGGGGTGCAAATCGTACTTTTATGCACAGGATTCAGGAGACGGCCATGCTCACACGCACCGAAAACACGTTTTCTCACGTCAAACCCGCTGACACGCAATTTGCACCCGGCGGGCTTCGAGATTTTTTTCTGTATCGCGACCTCGGCATCAAAGAGGCGACCAACGGCAAAGTGATCGCGCACCTGGTGAAGGCGAACATGGCACCGGAAACGGGAACTGGCTGGCACCGACATGAGGCCGATTTTCAAATCGTCATCATGACCAAGGGTTGGGCGCGGTTTATGTACGAAGACAAAGAGACGCTGGTTGAGGCGGGCGACGTGTTGCACCAACGTCCGGGCATCCGGCATTACCTGTTCGACTATTCGCCGGACATGGAATACCTAGAGATCGTGTCGCCAGCCGACTTCAAAAGCGTTGATGTGGAGCCGGTATGCGCCGTGCCTTCGCCTACGCCTTGGAAGTAGGTTCGATTCTCTCCCTGAGGCGGAGGGCTGCGCAAATAGTCCGACCGACAAGCGCGTTGGGTGCTTATTTTTGCCACAGATTTACACAGATGAACACAGATTTTTCCGCAGCTTTGCGTTGCTTGATCAATCAACGCTTGGGCGGAGCTATCTTCGTAAATCTGTGTCAATCAACTGACGCATCTGTGTAATCTGTGTCAAAAAATCACTGGTGAACAACGTAAGTTCCTAAATTGCCCTTGCCCTTCCGTCGGGACCAACGCGTTGCCTTAAAACTCCGCGTCCAACTCATCAATTTCATCGGGCTCAAGCTTCGCGGCCGCGACCCATTCGGCCATTGCGGGCAGCGCCATCATCGTTTTGCAGTACGCAGCGCAGGCTTTGTCGAGCTTGATGTCATAGGTTAGAAAACGCGTGACGACGGGTGCGTACATTGCGTCGGCCGCGCAGGGCGTTCTGCCGAAAAGATACGGCCCGCCGTAGGTCTTGAAGCACTCACGCCAGATGTCGACGATGCGATCGATGTCGGCCTGTGCGCGTGACCACAAGCGGAAATTCGGAAACGTGGCGCGAATATTCATCGGCAACGCCGAGCGCAGGGAAGTGAAGCCCGAATGCATTTCGCCGCAGATCGCGCGGCAATGTACGCGCGCTTTTAGGTCCGCTGGAAAGAGGCCCGCTTTCGGTTTGATTTCATGCAGATATTCAGCAATGGCCAATGTGTCCCACACCTTGATGCCATCATGCAAAAGCGACGGCACCAACATCGATGGCGACAGCAGCAGCATCTCCGCTTTCATGTCCGGATCGTCTGGCGGCAATACATGCTCCGTAAATTCAAGCCCGGACAACTTCGCGAGCAACCAGCCGCGCAACGCCCATGCGCCATAGTTTTTGCTGCCGATCGTGAGCACGGCGTTTGGCCGGGCGGGTGCTTTTTTGTGGGCAACCTTGGCCGCGACGTTCGCCTTCGCTTTGGCGGCGGGTCGGGCGGCCGGTCTGGTTGTGGGCTTCTTCGCCACTTTCTTTGCCGTCGCTTTCGCAGCGGGTTTTACGGGTGCTTTAGCCATGGGATACCTCATCGGATGTGCCTCACTAGCAGCAAGCGCTGTGCCATCACGCGTTTTGGTGCGCGCTGGCTCGCAAATTGCACGGACAAAGCACGTTCGTTCACCACCGGCATTTCATGATGTATCAGGCCTATCAACTCCACTCCGACGTGATGGCTCCGTTGCGGTTCATGGCAGCGCACGGCGGTTCAGCGCTTGGCGCGCGCAGCACGGCACAATCGTCGCTCCGTCGCGTCTCTGCCGCCAGCGAAGTGTTCTCACGCATGAAGCTCACGCACAAACGTCCCGCGTACGGCATTGATTCGGTGCAGGTGGCGGGCGAAACGGTGCCGGTCTCCGAAGAGCGCGTGCTGACGTTACCGTTCGGCACGTTGCTGCACTTCAGGAAGCCGTCGTTGAATGGCGCACCAACGCAACCGCCCGTGCTCCTCGTCGCGCCGCTGTCGGGGCACTTTGCAACGCTCTTGCGAGAGACAGCGCGCACGCTGCTGCAAGATCATGATGTCTACATCACCGACTGGCACAACGCGCGCGACGTGAGCCTGCAACACGGCGCGTTCAGTCTCGACGACTACATCGACTACATGATGCGTTTCATGCACCGCATCGGCCCCGGTGCGCATATCGTGGCGGTGTGTCAGCCCTGCGTGGCGGCGCTCGCGGCAACGGCGCTGATGAGCGAGGACGACGATCCCGCGCAACCGCGAAGCCTCACCTTAATGGCCGGGCCGGTGGATTGTCGTATCAATCCAACCGCCGTGAACACGCTCGCGACGAGTAAACCGATGTCGTGGTTTGAGAAAAACTTGATCAGCCGCGTGCCGCTGCCGCATACGGGGTTTGGTCGTCGCGTGTATCCGGGGTTTGTGCAGCTCACGGCGTTCATGAGCATGAACTTAGAGCGCCATAAGAAATCATTTCGCGATATGTATCAGCTTCTGGTCAACGACGAGATCGACAAAGCCGACGCGATCCGCACCTTCTACGACGAGTACTTTGCGGTGAACGATTTGCCGGCAGAGTTCTATTTGGAGACGGTCGAGAAAGTGTTTCAGACCTACGACCTCGCGATGGGCAATTTGCATTATCGCGGTCGGCGCGTGAACCCAGCGGCGATTCGTCGCACGGCGTTGATGACGGTGGAAGGAGAGCGCGACGACATCTGCGCCGTGGGTCAAACCATGGCGGCGCAAGAGCTGTGCAGCAACGTAAAGACGTTTCGCCGCGCGCACCACATTCAGACCGGCGTCGGGCACTACGGCGTGTTCAGCGGCAGTCGCTGGAACCAGCAAATTTACCCACGCGTACGCGAAATGATCTACGTGAGTGCGGCGTAAATTTGTAGATAACGTAGCCTCGATGTAGCGAAGCGAAATCGAGGAAACTCGTTAGACTTTGGAAGCGCTCGGTCGAGTTGAAGGCCCTCGATTTCGCTCCACTGCATCGAGGCTACTGATGTAACCAGCGAGCTATCGTTAGTTGGATATACGCACGGTTAACCCTCCACGTAATTCAACGGCAGCACCGTCGTGTCTTTCACTTTTTCGAGCACGAACGACGACTTCACGTTAATCACACCGGGTAACGTCAACACGCGATCCATCAGAAACGATGTGTAGTGCTTCAAGTCGGGCATCACCACTTGCATGGTGTAATCCATCTCGCCGGAGAGCGAGTGGCACCATGTCACTTCGCTCCACGTTTGCACCGCGGCTTTCAGACGATCACGTGCTTTGGCGTCGCGCTTGTCGAGCGCCACGTCGAGGTGAATAGTCAAACCGAGGCCCAGTTTCTCGGGATTGAGCAGCGCTGCGTAGCCCGCAATGATGCCGTCTTCCTCGAGCGCGCGCACGCGGCGCAAACACGGTGAGGCCGAGAGCGATACCTTTTCGGCCAGCTCAATATTGGACAAGCGACCCTCGGCTTGCAGAGTTTCCAAAATGCGCAAATCTGTGCGATCCATCACTTAAATGCCTTGTTGTTTGTTGATTGCGCAATTATAAGCCTCATAAATAGCGCGATATGGGCATATTCAAAACATCATTGCGCACCGTACCGGGCAAAATTTCTGCTTCGTTTTTGCAACAGAGTTTTGGAGCACGCATGACATCAGCAGCACAGTTATGGGACAACCCGATGGGCACCGACGGTTTTGAGTTCATCGAGTTCGCCGCGCCGGACCCCGCCGCGATGGGTCGCCTGTTTGAGCAGATGGGTTTTGTGGCCGTTGCGAAACACCGCTCAAAAAATGTGCTGCTCTACAAACAAGGCGACATCAATTTCATTTTGAACGCCGAGCCGGGCTCGTTCGCGCAGAGCTTCGCTCGCGTGCACGGCCCGTCGATCTGCGCGATTGCGTTTCGCGTGAAAGATGCGGCGTTTGCGTACAAACGCGCGGTGGAGCAAGGCGCGTGGGGCGTGGAAACGCAACCTGCGCCGATGGAACTCAACATTCCCGCGATCAAAGGTATCGGCGATTCGCTGCTTTATTTTGTTGACCGCTACGACGGCAACGACGCACACGGCGGCAACAACGTAACGATTTACGACATCGATTTTGTTCCGATCGCGGGCGCGCCACGTGTCCCCGAAGGTGCGGGCCTCACCTACGTCGATCACCTCACGCATAACGTGCACCGCGGCCGCATGGACGAATGGGCGGGCTTCTACGAGCGCTTGTTTAACTTCCGCGAAATTCGGTACTTCGATATTGAAGGCAAACTTACGGGCTTGAAGAGCAAAGCGATGACCAGCCCGTGCGGCAAGATTCGCATCCCGATCAACGAATCAAGCGACGATAAATCGCAGATCCAAGAATACCTTCATGCGTATCACGGCGAAGGCATTCAACATGTTGCGTTTGGTACCAACGAAATCTATGGCACGGTGGAGCGACTCGCTAGAAAGGCAGTGCCGTTCCAAACCACGCCCGCCACGTATTACGAACAACTCAGCACGCGCATTCCCAATCATGGAGAAGACAGCGCGCGCTTGCAAGCGCTCAACATTCTCGTAGACGGCGCACCGGAAGATTCAGGTCTGCTGCTGCAAATTTTCACGCAAAATTTGTTCGGCCCGATCTTCTTCGAAATCATCCAGCGCAAAGGCAATCAAGGCTTCGGCGAAGGCAATTTCAAAGCGCTGTTCGAATCCATCGAACTCGATCAGATTCGACGCGGCGTGTTGCAGGCGTAGCTACCGATACGTACGCGGCACGACTTGCCTCTACCCTACCCCATCAAACCAGAATACTTTACATTGCAGGCATAGCCACATGCCTGCGCGAGAGCACTCGCGGCAGTCGCCACAGTGATTACCCGCTACGACCCGCAGGCTCTCGCACATGCCACGAATTTTTGACAATATTGATGAACACCTTTTGCCTACGTTGCGTGCAACGATGCAGGTGTCGCATCGCGCCGATTTTTGCGTCGGATACCTCAATCTGCGTGGCTGGCAATCCATCGAAGATTTGGTTGCTCCGTGGCAACCGGAACTAGGTCAGGTTTGTCGCGTGTTGGTGGGCATGCAGCGTCCACCGCACGAAGAAATTCGCGAGCTGTATAGCCTTACGTCGGTTGCGGGTTTGATTGACAACGCACGCGCGACGCTGATCAAGCAGAAATTCGCAGCACACCTGCGCGAACAAATCACGCTTGGCATCCCGACCGGCAAAGACGAGGCGGGCTTGCGCGAGTTCGCGCAGCAACTGCGTGCCGGACGCGTGGTCGTTAAGCTTTTCCTCCCCTACGCCTTGCATGCGAAACTCTATTTGCTTTTCCGCGACGACGTGAACAACCCCATCACGGGCTTCGTCGGCAGTAGCAATTTGACGATGCATGGGCTCTCGAAGCAAGGCGAATTGAACGTCGATGTGCTCGATCATCAGGCCACGGACAAGCTCTCGCAGTGGTTCGATGCGCGTTGGAATGAACGCTGGGCGCTTGATGTGTCGCTGGATCTCGCCGAGATTATTGAAACGAGCTGGGCGAGAGAAGAGCCCATTCCGCCGCATCAGATTTACTTAAACATCGCCTATCACCTGAGCACTGAGGCGCGCGCGGGTTTGAGCCAGTTTCGGCTACCAGCGCGATTCGAGCGCGACCTGTTCGAGTTCCAGAAGAGCGCGGTAAAAATTGCCGCTCGGCATTTGCATCGACGTGGCGGCGTGATGATTGGCGACGTGGTCGGCTTGGGCAAAACAATGATGGCCACGGCCTTAGCCCGAATGTTCGAAGACGATCTCGGCTATGAAACGCTCATCATTTGCCCGAAAAATCTTGAACCCATGTGGGAACGCTATCGCACGGAGTACGGTTTGCGCGGAACTGTGCTGCCAATCTCTCAGGCGACAAAAAAACTGCCTGATTTGAAGGCGTATCGCCTAGTGCTGATCGACGAAAGTCATAACCTTCGCAATCGCGAGGGTCGGCGCTACAAAGCGATTTCCGAGTACATCAAGCTGGTAGACGCCAAAGTCATTTTGTTAACGGCGACGCCGTATAACAAAACGAAGACTGACCTATCCAGTCAGCTGCGTTTGTTTATTGACGAGAAGGCAAACATTGGCATTCGCCCTGAGCGCCTCATGCGCAAGACGGGGCTGACCGAGGCCGAGTTTGAGCGCAAGCATCAATGCAAAGTGAATTCAATTCTCGCTGTTGAAAAGAGCGACGAGTTTGACGATTGGCGCGAGCTGATTCGACTCTACATGGTGCGCAGAACACGCAGCTTCATCATCCAGCACTACACCGAAGTTGACTCGACCGGGCGGCGCTTCATTGCAGGGCAAGACGGTGAGAAGCGATACTTTCCTGCGCGCCTCCCGCGGTCGCTCAAGTTTGATGTCGACGAAACCGATCCATCCGACCGGTATGCCCGCCTGTATTCCAGTGAAGTAGTCGATCAGATCAATGCGCTGCATGTTCCGCGTTACGGCTTAGGACTCTACGTCGAACCACAAGCCGAGAAAACCGCAACGGCGGCTGAGCGCAAACAAATAGAAAATCTGGGACGAGCCGGCAAACGCCTGATGGGATTTTGTCGAACCAACCTGTTCAAGCGGCTCGAATCGTCGGGCGCTTCGTTCGTGCAGTCAATCGACCGCCACATTCTGCGCAACCAAATCTACCAGTACGCGATTGAGCACGGCCTAGATCTGCCGATTGGCATCCAAGACCCCAGTTTGCTTGACGGTGATCGCCTGGACGAAGACACCGAGGGCATGCAGGGCGAGACTGAAGATTTGTTAGATGGCATGGTTGACGAGGTCGCAGCGGAAGACGGACTGCCTGACGACATGGCTCGCGCGAAAGACGCCTACAAACGATATGCAGGTGAATTCAAGAAGCGATTTAAGTGGATTCGACCATCGTTGTTCAAGCCGTCGCTGGCGGAGCATCTCGCCGCTGACACCGAAGCACTCACTCAACTGCTACGAGCAAATGGCCCCTGGCTAGCGGCGAAAGACAAAAAGCTTCACGCGCTGCACGAACTCGTCGCGCGGACGCATGGCAAAGAAAAGGTGCTCGTCTTCACGCAATTTGCCGATACGGCGCGCTATTTGGGGCGAGAGCTTCGTGCGTTGGGCATCACCAACCTCGAAGTCGCCACCGGCGCCAGCGTCGATCCGTATGCGCTCGCCTGCAAATTTTCACCGAAGTCGAACAACAAGAATGTGGGCAAGAGCGAAGAGCTTCGCGTGCTGATTTGCACCGACGTTTTGTCGGAAGGGCAAAACCTACAAGATAGCCACGTCGTAGTTAATTTTGATTTGCCGTGGGCGATCATTCGGCTCATTCAGCGCGCAGGCCGCGTCGACCGCATCGGGCAAAAGTCGGAAGAGATCCACTGCTATTCGTTTCTTCCAGCCGACGGTGTTGAGCGCTTGATCCAATTGCGCGGCCGGATTCAGCAACGCCTCAAAGAAAATGCCGAAGTTGTCGGGACCGATGAGGCGTTCTTCGAGGACGAGGAGACCGAGCAAACAATTCGTAATCTCTATACCGAACAATCGGGCGTTCTCGACGACAACGACGACGAGGTCGATCTTGCCTCATACGCTTGGCAAATCTGGAAACAGGCAACACAGGACAATCCAGAGCTTGCGCGCACGGTAGAGGCGCTGCCACCGGTTGTGTATTCCGCCAAAGCTTTCGCCATGGACGCATCAAGGTTCCCGCTTCTGGGGGACGATGCCGCTGCTGGGGGTGCGCTCGTTTACGTCAAATCACCCGAAGGCAACGACCATCTCGCGTGGGTTGGCGCTGACGGGAAAACGATTACTGAATCGCAGTTCACCGTACTGCGCGCCGCCGAGTGCGAAGCGAGTACGCCAGCGCTACCGCGCTCGGAGAATCACCACGAACTCGTTGCCAATGGCCTTGCGCTCGCCGTGAGTCAAGACCGAGCCATCGGCGGTGGTTTGGGTCGACCGTCTAGCCCACGTCGCCGCAGTTACGAGCGCCTAAAACACTATGCCACGCTGCAGGGTCAAACCTTGTTTCGCGATGAAGAGCTTGAGCGCGCGCTAGATGACATCTATCAGCGCCCGTTGCTCGAAACGGCGAGCGATCTGCTCGCCCGTTTGATGCGTTCGGGCGTGAACGACGAAGAACTCTCCGAGGCCGTGAAATCTCTGCGTGAAGAAGGGCGTCTAACGTACGCGGAGGAAGACGCTAATTTGCGCGAACCGCGCGTCGTCTGCTCGATGGGCTTGATTGCGGGAACCTGTCTGTGACTGCCCCACTCATCCCAACATCCGAAACACTCGTCGTTGAGTTTAAGAGTGACCGCGACAAACTCGGTGACGACGAGTTGATTGAAGCCTTGATATGTTTGGCCAACGCTCACGGAGGCACACTTTACTTGGGCGTGGAGAACGACGGCACGGTGACTGGGCTACACGCGGCGCGCCCGCAAGATATTCAACCGCTCGCCGCGCTAATCGCCAACCGAACCGCTCCTGCTTTGTCGATAACGGTTGACCTCATTGAGCAAACGGGGCTTCGCGTTGCAGCAATACGTGTGCCGCAGACGGCTGCCATTACAGCTCGCTCCGACGGCCTAGTAAAGCGGCGGCGCATCGGCGGCAATGGCCAGCCGGAGTGTGTGCCGTTTTTGCCTCATGAATACGCAAGCCGTCAGGCGGACTTTCAGCTCATCGACATGTCGTCCGAGCCAGTGGCTGGCGCGACGCTTGACGACTTTGACGTGTTGCAGCGTGAGCGGCTGCGACGCATCATCAACACCAACCCACGCAGCGATAAATCGCTCATCGGCTTAAGTGATGAGCAGCTTGATGGAGCGCTCTCGCTCACCGTCACACGCAATGGCCTTCGCCGTCCGACGTTGCTCGGCTTGCTGTTGATCGGGGCTACGGCAAGTCTGCAACGGCTGGTGCCCACACACGAGGTACTGTTTCAAGTGCTCAGCGGCACGCGCGTAAAGGTCAACGAGAGTTCTCGCGCAGCGCTGGTTGAAATTGTGGAGTGGCTAGACCTACTGTCGCGTGGCGTCAATACCGAACAGGAATTTAACGAAGGCCTGTTCCGCATCGGCATCAGCCGCGTTGATGTCGACGCCCTGCGCGAGGCCATCAACAATGCGTTGGTTCACCGCGACTACGCGCGACGCGGTCCGGTGCGCGTGTGCTGGCAGGACATTGATCTCATCATCAGCAATCCCGGTGGATTCGTTGAGGGCGTGACGATAGAAAACCTGCTAACTACAGAGCCACGGCCCCGCAATCCCGCGCTGGCAGATGCGTTCAAGCGTCTCGGACTGGTAGATCGCACAGGGCGTGGAGTAGACCTGATTTTTTCGGGTATGTTGCGCTTTGGTCGCCCTGAACCCGACTATTCACAGTCCATTCCCGATTTGGTCAAACTCAGCATTAGCACGGCCGCCGCTGATTTAGCCTTTGTTCGCATGGTGCTACAAGAAGAAGCGCGGCAAAAGGGCGATTTGCCAGTGGAAACACTGGTAATTCTGACCGCTTTGCGGCAAGCGCGTCGCCTAGGCGCTTCGGAGTTGGCTGAGAAACTTCAATGCAACGCTCAGCAAGCGGGGCGTTTACTGGAGCCTCTGCTGGAGCGCGGCTTGATTCAAGCGCACGGCACCGGACGCGGTCGCCAATACACACTGAGTCCGCAGGTCTACAAAGCGCTTGGGCAAACCATCGAATACGCCCGGCAAGTTGGGTTTGATCGACTGCAGCAGGTTGAACTCATCCGCAACCTGGCTCGGCAAAAGGAGCGCATTAAGCGCGAAGACGTGGTTGACCTGTGTAGGCTTACCGCTAAGCAAGCAAGTCGACGTCTTGCCCAAATGGTGCAAGATGGAATTTTGATTCAGCGAGGCGAGAAACGCGGCTCGCACTATCTGCTCGCAGAAATGTCCTCAAACAACGAAAAGTAGGCGCCATGAGCCTATTTAATGCCCAGTTAATGCCCGTCAACCGTATTGCAACTCTTTGATTTAATTAGCAAAATGCTAATTAATGCCCGAAAATATCCTTAAGTTATGACCTTTAACCTACCGGGCGACGCGTAAATGGCAAGCCTCGATTTCGTCAATTTCGAGAAGCACCTCTCGGCATTCGACTTCCCTCGGCTGTTCGTTGACGTACTCGGCTGGAACCACGCTCCTGCCAATCGCGACTGGCAACAAGAAGCGCTAAACGAAGCTGTCTACGAATACCGCGCAGTCGCCGAATTGGGCGGCGTTGTCGCGCTGCAAGTCGTCATGAACGACCAATGGCCTGACGAAGCTACGCGACTAAAGGTCTGGCGAAATATCGCGCGTGCCCACGCAGAAAACGTCCTGATCTTTACGGATCGCAAGGACAAAGCCTCGCACAGCCAATGGTACTGGGTGAAGCGCGAAAAAGATTCGACCACTGGTAAACCGAAACTCATCAGCCGCCGACACGACTACTTCCGCGGTCAGCCGGTAGATTTGTTTGCGTCGAAACTGCAAGCGATGGTGGTGGAACTCTCCGAGTTGGATGAAACGGGTCGCGTTTCAGTGCTCGAAGCCGCGCGCCGCATTCAGGCGGCGCTCGACGTTGAAAAGACGACCAAGAAGTTCTTCAACGCCTACCAGCAGCAGCATCTCGAACTGCTCGCCCACATCAAAGGCATAGACGACGAGCGCGACAAACGCTGGTACGCCAGCGTATTGCTCAACCGCTTAATGTTCGTTTGGTTCATGCAGAAGAAGTTGTTTCTTGACGGCGGCAACGCTGACTACCTGCGCACCAAACTCACTGAAACCAAAGCGCGTGGAAGCGGCCGATTCTTCGGCGAGTTCCTCAACGCCTTGTTCTTCGAGGCCTTCGCCAAGCCGGAAGCGGACCGCAGCGCCACAGCCCGAAAGCTGACCGGCACCATTCCGTATTTGAACGGCGGTTTGTTTCTGCATCACAAACTGGAGCTCGACGAGAACCGTAACCCGCGCGTCGGCACCACGCTCACCGTCGCCGATGCCGCGTTTGAGGGCATCTTCAATCTCTTCGCCAGTTTCACTTGGCATCTGGACGACACACCGGGCGGCGATTCCGACGAAATCAACCCCGACGTGCTCGGCTACATCTTCGAAAAGTACATCAACCAAAAAGCGTTCGGCGCGTACTACACCCGCCCTGAAATCACCGGCTATCTCGCCGAGCGCAGCATCCACAAACTCATTCTTGAGCGCGTTTACGCCCCGGCGATACCGGAGCTTGGGTTCAAAGAAATCAAATTCGACACCGTCGCCGACTTGCTCGCTCGCATGGACACGCACGTGGCGTTGAAGCTCGTGAAAGAAGTGCTGCCCAGCATCACAATCCTTGACCCGGCCGTGGGTTCCGGCGCGTTTCTCGTGGCCGCGCTCAAGTGCATGATCAATGTTTACTACGCGGTGGTCGGTCGCGCTGAGCTGGGCGCGAGCAACGACTTGCAAAATTGGCTGCGTGAGATTCAGCGCGAACACCCAAGTGTCGGCTACTACATCAAGCGCTGCATCGTCACCGACAATTTGTACGGCGTCGACATCATGGAAGAGGCGTGTGAAATCGCCAAGCTCCGACTGTTTCTCGCAATGGTCGCCTCCGTGCGAAACGTGCTCGATCTGGAGCCGCTGCCGAATATTGATTTCAACATCATCCCCGGTAATTCACTCGTTGGACTCATGCGCATTGACGAGCAAGAGTTCAACAGCAAGCAGGACGATCTGTTCAAGCCGCGCTACCGCGATCTAGTGGCGGAGAAAAATCGCGATCTGGTGAACTACCGGAAAATCGCCAACACGCTCGGAGCAAGCAGCAATTTACGCGTCCTGCGCGACGGCATTGACGCCAAGATTCAGTTCGCCAACGGCGTGATGAACGAGCTGCTGCGCGACCGCTTTGAAGCGCTCGGCGTGAAGTTTGAGCAAGCCACGTGGGACGCCAAGAAGAAAGCCCTTGGCAAGCCTGTCAAGCGGCGCATTGAGGTTGCTGACATTGCAGCGCAGACGCCATTCCACTGGGGCTACGTGTTCGACGACATCGTGCAGCGCCGGGGTGGTTTTGACATCATTTTGGCCAACCCGCCGTGGGAGGTTTTCAAGCCGCAGGCGAAAGAATTTTTTGCTGAATATTCCGACGTGGTCAGCAAGAACAAGATGACCATCAAGGAGTTCGAGAAGGAGCAAGGCAAGCTGCTGCAAACCGCTGAGGTGCGCGATGCATGGCTCAGCTACGAAAGCCGCTTTCCACACATGAGCGGTTGGTTTCGAGCCGCACCGGAATACAAGCACCAAAGTGCAATCGTCGCTGGGAAAAAAACGGGCAGCGACCTGAATCTCTACAAACTCTTCGTTGAGCGCGCGTTTGATTTATTGCGACCTGGCGGCGAATGCGGCATCGTGATTCCGAGTGGCATTTACACCGACCTCGGTGCCAAAGGCCTGCGCGACTTACTGTTTGAGCACACTCAGATTCAGGGCTTGTTCTGCTTCGAAAACCGCAAGGAAATTTTTGAAGGCGTTCACCGCAGCTTCAAGTTCGTGGTGCTCACGTTTGAAAAATCTGTGGCGCTGCGTGTGCAGGTCGCAGGAGAGACTAATGCCAGCGCCCCGCCGAATGACCTGTTGGCGAACGCGGCACTAGCCACACGTGGCACTCAGCGTTTCCCAGCGGCCTTCATGCGACACGACGTGGCAGAGCTGGATCGCTTTCCGGCGCAAGGCTCACTGTGGCTCGATGTGCCGCTCATCAAACGGCTATCACCAGACAGCCATTCGGTGATGGAATTCAAGAGCGAACTGGATATCGAAATTGCTAAAAAGATGCTGCGTCACCCGTTGTTAGGCGAACGCATGGAGGGTGCCTGGAACCTCGTGCTCGGCAACGAATTCCACATGACCGGCGACAGCAAGCTCTTCAAAACAGCATCGGGGCCGGGGCGGTTGCCGTTGTATGAAGGGAAGATGATTCACCAGTTTGAGAGCGGTCTTGCGCCAACTCGCTATTGGGTTGATGCCAATGAAGGGCGATCTGCGATTTTGGGAAAAGGGGCAGTTGACAGCGGCCAAGTACTTGCCTATCAACGTTACAGATTCGCTTATCGCGCTATTGCGAGAAACACGGATAGCCGGACATTGATCAGCACGGTTTTGCCTGCCGATTGCTTCTTCGGCCACTCTATGAACGCTGACAAAGCTGGAACGAGCGCGCAGGCGCAATTGCTTTCCTGCGCATTACTAAACAGTTATTGCTTTGACTATTTCTTGCGTCAAATGGTCACTGCGAATCTGACAATGTTCTTTCTTTATCAGTGTCCCGTTCCGCGTGAATCCCTTCAAGCCTCGAGCAGTACAAATCTGATCCGCCGCGCCGCCCGCCTAATCTGCACCACCCCCGATTTCGACGATCTCGCCAAATCCGTAGGCCTCAGAAGCCACAAAGATGGCGCAATACACGCAGCCGAACGCGCCCAACTGCGCGCAGAACTCGACGGCCTCGTGGCGCATCTCTACGGTCTGACTGAGACGGAATTCGCCCACATTTTGAAAACATTTCCACTGGTGCCCGACCCGGTGCGCGCGGCGGCACAAAATGCGCATCGTGACGTGGCGCGCGGGCTCATTGCCTGAAACACGGGAGAAAAATCATGCTGAAACGGGTTCGAATAAAGGGGTTCAAAGCGATTCGCGATAGCGGTGGTGTCGCCTTTGGCAAGTTGACCGTCTTCGTGGGTAACAACGGCGCGGGGAAGTCGAGCCTGATCGAGGCACTGGAGACATACCAGCAGATCAACTACTGGGGCATTGATCGCGCGATGCAGCGCTGGCACGGCATGGAGCACGTACTCAACAAGGCGCGACGTATTCCACGAATGTCCTTTTTTGTTTCGACCACACTTGGGCAGAGACCCGGTCGGGAAAGCTTCAAGCACGAGTTGCTGGTGGAGTCCGACCACGCAACAAACGGCTACCGGATAGAGCGCGACTGCGTGAACTCAAGGGATGTCACGACGGACGCAGTGCGTCGCGATTGCCCCGGGCTGATGTCCGATGATCGTTGCCGGGCGATGGCAGACTACGTAAGCGCCTGGCAATTTTTGCGCATGCACGCCGAAACCATGGGGGAACCCATTCCGCAGAGCCGCGCCGGTGGCGGCATCCAGCTCGCGCAGGATGGCAGCAATATCGCCGACTACCTGCGTGAGTTACGTGAGCTCAGCATCGACGCCTACGACGGCATCGTACAAACGATGAGTTACGTCCTGCCCTACGCGGCGGACATTCAGACTGCAGTGTCGACCGAACTTGAACGCAAGACGTACTTGCAACTCTCAGAAAGCGGATTCAAGCTGCCGGGGTGGATGCTCTCCACCGGAACATTGCGCATGCTGGCGCTCATCGCTTTGCTGCGACACCCCAAGCCGCCGCCATTGGTCATTATTGAGGAAATCGAGAATGGGCTTGATCCCCGCAGCATTCACTTGATCGTCGAGGAAATCCGTAACGCGGTGCTCGGCGGTGTGACGCAGGTGATCGCGACGACGCATTCGCCGTATCTGCTGGATTTACTGAAACTCGACCAGATCGTTCTCGTGTCTCGTAACGAGTTGGGCGAACCCAAGTTTTTTCGCCCGGAATCGGACGAGTCTTTGCGCAGATGGTCCGCCGAGTTTTCTCCCGGCCGCCTCTACACGATGGGAGCTATGCACGAGGCGGCGAAGCAATGATCGGGTTCATATTTGAGTGTGGCCCGCAGGGTGCCGATAAACAAGTGTGCGAATACCTTGCAACCGAGATTACCGGGCATACGCATTTCAAATCGCGAACCCTTGACAACAAGCCGAAGCTACTCTCCGACGCTGGCCCAGTGGCCCGGCAATTGCTCGGCGACGGATGCTGCTGCGTGCTGATCGTATGGGACTTGCGTCCTTCTTGGCCCGATAAAAAAGATAAACCTTGCCGCAAAATGGAGCGCGATGCGGTGCTCAAAAGCCTGCATGATGCCGATGTGCCGCACAACGCTCCGGTGTACCTAGTCTGTATCGAGCAAGAGTTGGAGAGCTGGATTCTGGCCGCGCGCGACTCGCTGTCGGCGTATCTTTCTACTGCAGCCCATCCCTATGTCGCCCCGCGCATGCGTCGGCCAGACGACGAAAAAAACCCGAAATCAAAAGTTATCTCGATTTTTAGAAAAGAGCGCGGCTTGACTTACGACGACAAAGTGCACGCATTGAAGATACTGAGAGCAGCGCCGGTGAAGTTGCCGAGGTTGCGCGATTCTCTGTCGTTTGCTCGATTTGAAGAAAAACTGCGGCGCTGCTGTTAGCGCTTAGCGGCGAACCGCGAAGCACAAGCGGGTTCATCCGCCTCCAGCGCCCTTATTCGTTTCGTTAGTAACTTGGTGGTGCTGGCCCTGCCTGTGCCACCGCGAGCAGAGCAACGCCACGCCAGGCCGCAAAACTCGTTTGCCGAGTCCGGTTTATTATCAAAGCCGAAAAATAACAAATTCTCTATTTGTATTTTCGTGCGCAAAATCAAGTAGTTAGCGCTGCGTTCATTATAAAAATGCTGGATAAACACACAGAAATCTGGTCGTTTGCGAAAGAGTCGGTGCCGTCGCATGGCATCGGCGACGTTTCCATGCTTTCGCGCCCGTTGACCGCTTTTTTTCGCTTCACGCCGGTACCCCGGCGCGGCGATTCGGGCAGGAATGGATTGGGCGTTGCAACAAGCCCGCGCAAAGGCGCCCGTGATCAGTGGGTTTCACTCCCCCTTGGAGCAGTCCGTTTTGAAGGTGTTGCTGCAAGCGAAGAGCCCGGTGGTCGCGGTGATCGCACGTTCGCTCGAGGGTGCACGACTTGATCGAGATTGGGGCACGGCGATCGCCGAGCAGCGCATGGTAGTGCTCAGCTCGCACACCGCGACGGGACGGCTCACGGAAACGCTCGCGGTGGAGCGTAACGACATGGCCGCATTGTTGGCAGAGCGCATCGTGATCGCGCACGCGGAGCCGGGCGGCTCGTTGGACGCGGCGTGCGTGCGCTGGCGCGATGCAGGGGAACTTATTGTTTCGTTGCAGAACATGGATTCTGCGCAAGGCTGATTCAACTCGGCGTGTTGCAGGCGTAAGCCGCTTTCGCGGCGCTACAGCAGCGCCGCAAACAATCGCACTGCCCACAACGCCTCAATCAACACCTGCACCGCGAAACACAGAAACCGCCAGCGCACGGCGCGGTTGCGCGTGGAGATGAGGTGGATGGTTGATTGGCCGATGCGCGCGGCGAGCACCCATA
Organism: Casimicrobium sp.; assembly: GCA_036733505.1. Classification (GTDB taxonomy): domain Bacteria; phylum Pseudomonadota; class Gammaproteobacteria; order Burkholderiales; family Casimicrobiaceae; genus Casimicrobium. The sequence goes on along the minus strand of DAINAJ010000022.1, from coordinate 6,227 downwards.
GCGCGAGCGAATGGGTGATGTGCGCGTTGTTTGTGGCGTGCGCCACGAGGACGAGTGCCGCAAAGATCGGCAAGTTTTCGTAGCAGTTGGCATGCGCGCGACACAGGCGCGCGGAGAAGGGCGACACGTCGTCGCCCGAAGGCAAGAAACTGTTGGCGCGTTTACGGCCAGTGACAGTTAGCGACGTTCGGATTGCAGCGATGGCGCCGAGCAGCAATAGCGTCCACGTAGCGAAGCCCAAGAGGGCGAGCATTGATGTGTTCATGAGTTCCTTCGTTTGGGCAGGCTGTGTGAAGGAAGTTTCGGCTTTTGGTTGCGTCCTGGCAATTGGCGATAATGACAAATAACCGGTCAATATTGCCAACTCTACAAATCGTCGATTTACGGTCTCGCCATGAAAATTCAGCTCTTGATGCTGCCGAAAGTGCTCGATGCATCGCTCGGTTTGAGCCTTTCGATCTTTCAGGCGGCGAACCGTTTGCTCGAAGCTGAAGGCAAGCCCGCGTTGTTTGAAGTGGCAACAACTGCGATGCGCCGAGACACGATCGCGACCGGCGCGGGTATGTCGTTGAACGTCGCCACCGCAGCGCGCAACTTGCCCGACGCCGACGCCGTCATGGTGCTGGGTAGCTACTTAACAGGCAGCAAGGACATGCAAGCGTGGCTTGGCGAACGAGACGTGCTGGACGCGAGCGCGTATGTTCGCGACATCGCCGCGCGTAAGGGCGAGATCGCAGCGGCGTGTGCAGGCACTTTTGTGCTCGCGCAGGCCGGCGTGTTGAACGGCCGCACCGCAACGACGACTTGGTGGATGAGCCGATATTTCCGCGCGGGCTTTCCCGACGTGCGGCTCGACATGCAGCGCGTGGTGGTGCAAGACGAAAACGTCACCACCGCAGGCGCGGCGCTCGCGCAAGCGGATTTGGTGTTGCACTTGGTAGCGCGCTACGCGGGGCCGCAGCTCGCGCATGCGTGTTCGCGCTATTTGCTTCTCGATGAGCGGACTTCACAATCTCGCTTTCCGATGGTGCAACACATGGTGCTGCAAGACCCACAATTGCGCCACGCCGAAACGTGGGTACGCGCACGACTCGATCAGCCCATCAGCATCCCAGCACTCGCCAGCGCGCTGCACCTAACGACACGCACAATGGCTCGTAGGTTCGGCGCCGTACTCGGCCTCACACCGCTGCAATTTGTGCAACGTCTGCGTATCGAGCAAGCGCTACATCTGCTACGCGCCACGACACATTCCTTCGACAAGATCGCGGCGCAAGTGGGTTACGCCGACCCGAATGCGCTCCGGAGGTTGCTGATGCGCGAAGCGGGCGCGACGCCGTCGGAGTTGCGGCGACAGGTGCGGACGTAAGCACACGCGCGACTCTCATGCCTTGCAATATTGACGGAATGCACGTATTATGTGCACACGTAAACAAACTCGTTCAAGAAGATGGCCAACATAACCCTCTCCAGCGACGACGACGACACCGCGCGTGCGCGCGCTGCCGCACAGATGATGGGCACGAGCCTTAACCAATTGGTGCGCGACTACATTGCGCAGCTTGGCGGTGCGGGGCAGCGAGCCGTTGAGGCAGACGAATACTTGCGCGAATCGGGACGCGGGAACTCTGGCGGGTGGACATTTGATCGCGAGGCGCTACAGCGCAACGCGTGATGCTGGCGTTCTTCGATACCAACATTTTGGTCTACGCCGACGACGCGGCGTTTCCCGAGAAGCAACGCAGCGCCGCGAGTTTGATCGCCGAGCGCTACCGTGACGGCACAGCGGTGATCTCGACGCAAGTCTTGCAGGAGTACTACAACGCCGCGACGAAGAAGCTGCATTTGGAACCGGAGTTTGCGGTGCGTCGCCTGCGATTTTTCGCGCGTATGCAAGTTGTGAACGCGACGCCGCAACTCATCCTTGAAGCCACGGATATTCATCGGCTTAACCGAATTTCGTTTTGGGACGCGATGGTCGTGCAGTCGGCGAAAGTGAGCGGTTGCACCACGCTCTACAGCGAAGACCTGAACGCGGGGCAAAGCATCAGCGGCGTAAAAATCGAGAATCCGTTTGCGGGACTTGCGACGTGGGCCGTGCATGAGTCCGCGCCCACGTAGGAGCGAAGAAAGCGCCAACACGCCCTACCTTCGATTTCGCGGATGTTCACTTGCTGTGCGTTCGTTGCCGCGTTTGTAGTTTCCGGTGAGGCGTGCCATCAATTGTTGCGCGTCTGCGTCGTCGCCGTGCTCGATTTCCGCGATGAAGTCGGCGGCGTCTGTGCCGCGCAACGTGGCAGCGAGTTTGCCGTGATGTAGCACCTGAACTTCGCCGGTTTTGCGCGACCGGTAGGTGAAGCCGAGATCGCTGCCGTTGTTCATGTTTCGCTTCGCATCTATACCGAAAGTCGCAATCTTACTGGCGGCGGCGTGCGGCCCCCGTGGATCAATGCGGCTGGCGCGTCTGAATTTCGATGGCGTACTTTCGTTGTTTGTCGTTGGGCTCGAAAGCATCGACCAATTGCATCGTGACGTCGACACGTTCCGCCTGCGTGTGTTTTTCTAGCTCGGCGGAATTCCACTTTGAAATGAGACGCGCAACGCCCGCGTCGGTCTGTATTTTCGGCAACTTGGCAGCAATGTGCGCGAGCAAATCGTCGACCGGCGCTGTGCCAAATCCTTGTTTGTGCAGCGCCGCTTGCTCCGCCTTCGCGTCGGAGCTTAGGCGCGACATCTCGGCCGAATCGCCCGCGTCCTTAGCGCGCTGATGCGCAGCTTTCAGGGCGATCATTTTCTGCTGTTGAAATGACGAGCCAGCGTACGCGATGGCCACTGCGCGCGAGTCGTAGACGCCGATTCGCGCAGCGGGAGCGCCACTCGCGCCACCCGAAGGCTGCGCGAACGCAGTGCTAGTGGACAACAAAGCAAGAACGCCACAAGTGAGGGCAAGCGCGACGAAGAACTTTTTCATAGCGACCTACGCAATGAACTGTTGAAGATTGGAAGATAGACCTGCGCGACAGGTAAGGGTTCGTCGTGCAAGACCTCGGTTTGACCTCAATCAAAGATCGACGGGGGATTGATGAATGTCTGTTTGAGCTTACAGCTTTTCACCCGCGCTGGCCGTCATACGGACTCTACAGGCCGTTTTGTGTACATATCGACTTATGCCTTTTTTACATCGTATAGACCGCCTGACTGTCGCTACAGGACATTTTTGTTAGAAAGCTGTTACGGTGTCGCTTGAGCGTTGAGATGCCCCGGAGGCGATCAGACGCGCGGCGTCAACAAGAGCCCCGTTTCGTGGCGCGCCACCCTCAATTCGTCGCGTTGCGCTGGCTTGAGCCCCCCACGAAGTCGATCATTGCCCCTTTCAATTTCCGAGGTGACCATGTTCGATATCACACACATTTCACTCCACGGTCGGCTACGGCGCTCGCTCGCCACGGCGATGCTTGCAGGCTTGGTGGCGTCCAGCGTGTTGTTTACAGCGAGGAGCTTGGCGCAAACGCCGGAGCAGTTGAATCAAATCGATCAACTGTTAGCGGCGACCTATAAGCCCAACGAGCCCGGCGCAGTCGTGTTGATCGCGAAAGACGGCAAGCCGGTGTTGCGCAAGGCTTACGGACTCGCCGATTTCGAGAAGGGCGTGCCACTCAAACCGGACGACGTTTTTCGGATCGGGTCTGTGACCAAGCCGTTTACCGCGTTGGCGATTCTGTTGCTGGAAGAGGACGGCAAGCTTGCATTGAGCGACGAGATCACACGATTCTTCCCTGACTATCCGACGCAAGGCCAAAAGATCACCATTGAACATTTGCTTACGCACACGTCGGGCGTTGCGATCTACACCGAATTTTCGGCTGTGCGCGGAAACGCCGCGCTGGTGACGCCGATTGACGTCATCAACGCATTCAAGACCGCGCCGATGAGTGGCGCACCGGGCGCTGAGTGGGTCTACAACAACTCGGGCTACTACTTGCTGGGCGCGGTGATTGAGAAGGTATCTGGCCTGTCGTACGCAGACTTCCTAGCGTCGCGCATCTTCACACCGCTCGGCATGCACAACACCGCCTTTGAGGGCAAAGAGCGCGGCGCGAAACGCGTGCCAGGCTATCGGACCGAAGCAGGAAAATTCCGGCTCGCGCCTGACATGGCCCCAAACATGACCTACGCAGCAGGCGGGTTGGTTTCCACGGCGGACGACCTATTGCGCTGGCAAGTTGCGATAGCGTCCCATCAACTCCTAAAACCCGCCACCTGGAAGCGCGTGTTTACGCCCGCAACACTCAACAACGGCACTGCCACCGAGTACGGATACGGCTGGTCGATACTCAAACTGCGTGGACAAGCGTTGCGAACACATGGCGGTGTGGTCGCCGGTTTTCAGTCGTCCGTGTTGATGCTTCCGCAACAGCAACTCTCGATCACATTCTTGACCAACCAACAGGCACGACAGAATGTTGCTCGGCGCATGGGCGAACAAATCGCCGCAATGGCGATTGGCAAGCCGTTTCCAGAGCACAAGCCGATCACACTGACTGAAGCGGCGCTAACGCAATTTGAAGGCGTGTACCAGCGCGAAGGCAAGCCAGCGCGCACGATCACGCGCGCGGGTGCGCAACTGCGGCAAAGCGCGGGCAACAGTCAAAGCTTGATGCAACCATTCGCCGAACGCGAATTCTTTCAACCCGACGGCTCCTTCACGCGCTACCGATTCGAAGCGGACGCCGCAGGTAAAGTCGTACGCATGGTGCGAATCGACATTGGCGACGAAGAGGAGGTATACACGCGAATCAGCGACGCCCCTGTCCGTGCCGCAAACGCCACCAGCCGTTAACTCGGCGCGGCGCACGACACCCCGAACGGATCTACATGTTCTTAAAAAGAGGCATATAGGTCAAACTCACGGTCAACGTTTCGGGGCGCGATTTAAGTCGCATCTTGCCGCGCCCGGCGTCGTCACGTGTGATCGACGCCACTGCGCGCATGTTCACCACTGTTCCGCGATGAATCTGTCGAAACGCGTTCATGTCGAGCCGAGCGATGATGTCTGACAGCGGCGTGCGCAACATTGACTCGCCGTCTGCGGTCATCACCACGGTGTATTTGCTATCCGACTGAAAGTAGACAACGTCGTCGATCATGATGAGACGCGTCTCGCGCCCGCTACTGGCGGTGAGCCATACCAGCGGCTCCGGATGCGCAGCCAGCGTCATTGAGAGTTGCTTTGCGAGCGCAAATATCGCGTCGTGCTGTTGCGAAACTTTTTGCGCGGGTGCGATGTTGTCAGCATTTGATATGGGCTGAAAGTGCAGCTTCAGTCGCGCAATCGTCGTCGCCAGCCGATCCCGCGACACAGGCTTCAACAAATAGTCGACCGCGCCTTTTTCAAACGCATCAATCGCGTATTGATCGTAGGCCGTAACAAACACCACCTGCGTGGCTGGACGTAATTCCGTCAACGCCTTCGCCACTTCAAGTCCGCTCACACCGGGCATGCGAATGTCAAGAAACGCCACATCAATTCTGTGCTCGTCCATGGCATCAAGCGCGGCTGCACCGTCTTCACAAATCGCCACAACAGCAAGTTCCGGCCAATGCTCGCGCAACATCGAAACAAGTGCGTCCCGAAACAGCGCTTCATCCTCCGCGATCAAAGCGCTGATTCGTCGAGGACCTATGTCGCTCATCGCTCACCTCGGATGGGTAGTCGAATCGTGGCGGCCACACCCGACGGAAAGTTCGCGACCATTTCAAACGCCGCTTCGCCGCCGTACGCGAGTTGCAATCTCTCTCGCACGTTATTTAGGCCAATGCCGCTACCTTGCGACTTCATTATTTCAGTCTGCTCGGAGTTGAGGCCGCGTCCATCATCGGCCACGGTAACGCACAAATGCGTGGTCGTTACGCTCGCTAATATCCAGATGTTGCCGCCTCCGCTTTTTGGCTCTAGGCCATGTTTGATCGCGTTCTCAACCAGCGTTTGCAACATCATCGCCGGGAACGGCATGGCGCGACATATGTCGGGCACATCAATGTGCGTCGACAACCGCTCTCCCATGCGAATTCGCAGGATATCGAGATACGCCGTCGCGCGTTGAAGCTCATCACCGAGCGTGGAACGTGTGTCTTCGGTCCGTGGCAGCGAATGCCGAAGGTACGTTATCAGGTTGTCGAGCATCGCCTCGGCCTTGATGGCATCTGAGCGCACAAGGTACTTGGCG
>DAINAJ010000021.1:0-25012 GCA_036733505.1 Casimicrobium sp. | reverse complement strand
AACGTGGCAGCATCGGAGTTCCTTTCAAAAAAATGAATCGCAGCAACAGTGCGCGACTCAACACACATAACGAAGCACGAATGTTAGAGATGACACATTTCGCGATCAATGTTTCTCACAAGCAATTATTTTTCGTGACGCACTTGTGTATCGAAAAAACAACTGTCCTTGCAAAGCGCACGATGTATGCACGCGACCAAGACTGCCTGCGCCGGACGTAATTCGCGAAATAACCTTCGTGCAATACGCCAAGAATTTCACAGTGCTATAGTTTGGTCAAGCCGGAGTTGATCTGGCGCTTCTTGGGGATTCCAAGTGAATATCAGTCATCGTAAATTCGACTACTCAGTCGTCATTGGGCGCTTCCAGCCTTTCCATTTCGGACACCAACGCCTTGTTGAGCACGCGCTACGTAAAGCAGAACGCGTCATCATTGTCGTCGGCTCGGACCTGACACCCCGCAGCTTCAAGAATCCGTTTACGTTCGAAGAACGCGAACGCATGATTCGTTCGTCGCTGCGATCCAGCGAACAAGGCCGCGTGAGTGTTGTCGGCGTAGCCGACTACCCGTATCACGAATCGCTTTGGATCGGCGCGGTGCAATCGTCGGTGGATCGTTTGCTCGCAGCCGACGGCGCGGACACGACGCGTGCGAACATCGCACTCGTCGGGCACCTTAAAGACGGGACAAGCTACTACCTCAAGTCGTTTCCAAAGTGGCAGTTCGTCGCATTCGAAAATGTTGAGAGCCTGAACGCTGCGGATGTTCGTCGCGCATTTTTCACACCGGAACAGCTGCACCCACTTTCGCCGGCAACGCTGCCCGATGGCACGCTCGCGTTTCTTAATGGATTCCGCGAGACTGAGCACTACCGAAACCTCGCCGATGAGCGCCGTTTTCTTGATGAATACAAGGTGCAGTATCGCTACGCGGGTAGCGACTTCCCACCGATCTACACAACGGTCGACGCCGTCGTTGTTGAGGTGGGATACATCCTGCTTGTACAACGCTTGTTTCACCCAGGGCGCGGGACTTGGGCGCTACCTGGTGGCTTTGTCGGGCAAAGCGAGACGTTGGTGGAAGCGGCTGTGCGCGAGCTGCGCGAAGAGACGCGGCTCAAGGTGCCGTCTCCTGTTTTGATGGGGAGCCTCAAGGGGCAACACGTGTTCGACGCGCCGGATCGTTCACAACGTGGACGCACCATCACTCACGCGTTCTACTTCGAACTTGCGCACAACCAGTGGACGGGACTCCCGGATGTAAAGGGCTCCGACGACGCCGCCAAAGCACAGTGGGTTCCGGTGCAAACCTTCCTCGGTATGCGCGAGCAGATGTACGAGGATCACTTCCACATTGCGACGCACTTTTTAGGCGGGCATGCTCGATAGAACATCGTTGAACTAGCCCATTTTCAGCCGCGGTTGACGCGGCCTTACGTGAAAGGAGTTTTCACACATGGACACAACACAATCCCTCGGTAAAGGCGGAAGGCCTTCCCTTCTTGGCGGCAATTTGCTGCTACGGACAGACTCGTACAAAGTCTCGCACTGGAAACAGTATCCGCCCGGTGCGCAGACGGTGTACAGCTACATCGAGTCGCGCGGTGGGCCGTTTAGTCATGGCATCTTCTTTGGTCTGCAGGCGTGGTTGCGCGAGTACCTGTCGCGGGGATTCGATGCACATGACATCGACGAAGCCACGGAAATGTTCGCGTTGCACGGCGAGCCGTTTAATCGCGAAGGTTGGCTCGCGATGCTCGCGAAGCATGGCGGCGCGATGCCTGTGCGGATTCGTGCTGTCGCCGAGGGCACGGTCGTTCCGATCAGAAACGCAATGCTTGCAATTGAGAACACCGATCCGGAGTTTTATTGGGTGACGAGCTATCTCGAAACCGAGCTCTTGCGCGCGGTGTGGTATCCGACCACGGTGGCAACATTGAGCGCAGCGTGCAAGGCGATCATTGCGCGCTACTTGAACGCAACAGCCGACGACACGGCCGGGCAAATCGGTTTTAAGTTACACGACTTCGGAGCCCGCGGCGCGTCGAGCATGGAGTCGGCGGCGCTCGGTGGATTGGCGCACCTCGTGAATTTCATGGGTACCGATACGGTGATCGCGCTCTCCGCCGCGCGCCGTTACTACGATGCGCCGATGGCGGGGTTCTCGATTCCTGCCGCTGAGCACAGCACGATTACCAGTTGGGGCCGCGAGCACGAGGTGGACGCGTATCGCAACATGCTTAAACAGTTTGCCAAGCCCGGCAGTGTCGTTGCCATCGTGAGCGACAGCTACGATATTTTCAAAGCCTGCGAATCGTTGTGGGGCGGCGCGCTGCGCGAAGAGGTCATCAACAGTGGTGCAACGGTCGTCATTCGTCCCGACTCCGGGCACCCTCCAGAAGTCGTGCTGAAAGTCGCAGAAATTCTCTCGGCGCGTTTCGGCTTCACGCTCAACAGCAAAGGCTTTCGCGTGTTGAATAATGTGCGCATCATGCAAGGCGACGGCATCACGATCGCGAGTCTGCGTGAATGTTTGTCGAATCTGTATCACAACGGTTTCTCGGCGGAAAACATCGCGTTTGGCATGGGCGGCGGCTTGTTGCAACAAGTCAATCGCGACACCATGCAATTCGCGATGAAATGTTCCGCGATGAAAATTGGCGACGCGTGGCGTGATGTGTTCAAGTCGCCAATTGGCGATGCCGGGAAGAATTCCAAAAAAGGCCAAGTCGAATTGTTCCGTGACGCAGACGGAAAATTTGTCACGCACGACCGAAGCACTGAAGCGGCGAAAGCATGCACGAGTGCGTTCGAAACGGTCTACGAGAATGGAGCGTTCGCGCCGTCGGTGTCGTTTGAAGACGTGCGTTCGCGTGCCGCCGTCGCCGTTGAGATCATGGAGCCGGAGTGGCGGGCGCTCTAAGTGCTTGAGCAGCGTCTGACGGAGCTGGGGGCGATAATGCGCCATGCAGAATTCACCCCGCGACGTCACCTCCAACGCCATCAATCCCGCCACACAACCTTATGCAGGTCTCACGCCGGACACGGTGCTCAATGCGTTGGAGTCTTGCGGTTTGCGAGGCGATGGACGGCTGATCGGACTGAACAGCTACGAAAACCGTGTCTATCAAGTTTGGTTGGAAGACCCGACAGCGCTTGGGCTACGCGAAAGCGTTGTCGCCAAGTTTTACCGCCCCGCGCGTTGGTCAACGGCCGCGATTCTTGAAGAGCACGCGTTCGTTTCGGAGCTTGCCGAGCGCGAAATTCCTGCGGAGCCACCGGTTGTGTTGGCGGGTAACACGCTGCATGAATACGAGGGTTTTCGCTTTTCTGTGACGCGCCGATTGCGCGGACGGGCGCCGGAGATGGATGACGACGAGACGCTCACGTGGATGGGGCGTTTCATGGGGCGCATTCACGCCATCGGCGAGCTGCGCGCGTTCGAGCATCGGCCCACGTTGGACATTCAATCGTTGGGCGTGGAACCGCGCGAGTATTTGCTACAAAACCATTTCGTGCCGGACGAACTGTTGCCGGCGTGGGAGAGCGTGAGTGCGATGGCGCTCGACGGTGTACGTGCGGTGTTTCAGCGCACGGGGCCAGTGAGATCGCTGCGACTGCATGGCGATTGTCACGCGAGCAACGTGCTGTGGAACGATACCGGGCCGCACTTTGTGGATTTTGACGATTGCCGCATGGGGCCGGCGGTGCAAGATTTATGGATGATGCTGTCCGGTGATCGCGAGAGCATGCAGCGCCAACTACGCGCTGTGATTTCTGGCTACGAGGACTTTTGCGAATTCGACGACGCTGAGCTGCAACTCATCGAAGCGCTGCGCACGTTGCGCCTTCTGCATTACTCCGGCTGGATCGCGCGACGCTGGAACGATCCTGCATTTCCGGCGGCGTTTCCGTGGTTCAACACACAGCGCTATTGGCAAGACCGCGTGCTCGAGCTGCGCGAGCAAATCGCTGCGATGCAGGAACCCGCGCTCAGCGCGGCGGGTTGAAATGGCGGTTTTGCGCGATATAGCTTTTTGGCGCCAGCGACCGATATAAGGTCGTTACAGAGCGAAATGATAGCAAGTTGACTTATCAATAAAATTGGCTGTAAGCGACGTACAGAAGTCGCTCAGGCGAAAAAGCTGTTAAGGGAGTATTTCGCGCAAGCGCGTGAGTACCTCCGTGCGCATGGCGTCGGTTTCTTGATGACCGCAGTCGTGAATCGTCTGTCGCCAATGCGTTGATTGATTGAACGCGCCGTAGGCAGACTTCATTGCGCGATCAATCGCGGCGACGCCGTCTGATGGCGTGAGCGGGTCGTGTTTGCCGACGAGCGAAAGATGCGGTCGCGGCGTGATCAATGCGCTGATCTCGCTGGCACTGAATTCACTTCGCAGGCCAGGAACAAAAAAGTACTCGCCATGCAGATCGAAGTTGCCATCGGAAACGAGAGCGTCGAATTCGGCGAGGCAACAGAGATCAATGCAAGCGTCAATGCGGGTGTCTAGCGCGGCGGCCCACACAGCCATCGTGCTCCCCATTGAGAGCCCGAGCGTAACCACCGGAAGGTCAGCAAAGCCAGGACGTGAACGCACCCAATCGAGCGCAACGAGCGTGTCATGCACACGATAGCCCCAGAGCGTGCAACCGTCCCACAGCAAGCGCTTGACCATTGCGCGCTCGCTGTTCGCTGCGCGTTCGCCAAAACACCAGTGGTCAATCGCCAGCACCGCGTAGCCGAGCGCCGGGAGCACTTCCGCGTACGGTGGCGAGGCCAGCGCCGGGCGACCGAGCAAGAGCTCGTCCTTGCCGCATTCGAAGCGATTGCCGTGCGCGTGGCAGTAGATGACCAAGCCTCGTGGCGGTTGATCCTTCGGCAACACCAGCAACGCGGGCACGGGTTCGACGGCGTTCAGCGTCAACGTCCAATGCTCAATACGCGCAAACGACTTTTCCTCAACCGCGCGCAACGCTCCGGACGGAGCGCCATCGAGCCACGGACGCGGTCCGAGAAAGCACCACAGATCTTGCCGGCGTTGGTCAGTCCCTCGCGCGTCACCGAGCCATGGCCACGGTTTCACGACAGACGCAGCAGACGGTTGGCAGGCAATTGCAATGCACGCTTTTCGGCCGTTGGCAACACCACGCGAATTGACGTGTACGGCAGTGACCACGTGCCTTCGCTGGTGACAGACAGTTGCAAACTGTCGGCGGATGCCAGAGCATGAAACGCGTGCATCACGCATTGGTCGCTTGCGAATGTGGTTTGCAACCCGTCGTCTTCGAACAACCGCGCGTCACTCCTGCCGCCGCCAAACGAATCGGGGACAGGGAAGTAGCGCAGCGCGCGTGAGGCTTCTTCCGTCTTCGCGAGATCGCTGGCGGTGTCCGTCGTGGGCAACAGCGCGCCGGCGCGCACGAAGAGCGGCAGGCGATCAAGCGGCGCGTCAACGGTGACCGTTTGCCCACCGTCAAAGTATGTCTGTGTCCAGTAATCAAACCACCCGGCACCATGCGCGCCGCGCGGCAGGTAAAGCGTGCGCTGCCTCGCGCCTGCCTCGAAGACTGGCGCGACCAACAAATCCTCTCCGACCATCATCTCGTCGTTGTCGCCCCAACACGCGGCATCATCATCGAAATGAAAGAACGTCGGACGCAGCACTGGCGTGTGGCGCACGCTGGCGTCGCGCATGAGCGTGTAGAGGTACGGCATCAAATGCAGCCGTAAGCCAATCGCCGAACGGATCGAGGCCGTCGCATCCGCGTGTAGCCACGGCGAATTCACGCTGCCATCCGCCTTCCACGAATTCATAATCATGCGTGGTACGAGACAACACGCTTGCGTCCAGCGAATGAGCATTTCCGTATCGGGCACGGGGCCAGCGAAGCCGCCAATGTCATGGCCCACGTTGAACATGCCGGACAGACTCATGGTGAGCGCCATGCGTTGATTCCAACGCATCGTGTGCCAGCTCGTCGTGTTGTCTCCGGTCCAGGTTTGTGCGTAGCGCTGAATGCCCGGCGCCCCGGCGCGGGTGACGGTGTAGACGCGCTCGTCGGGCTTGCTGGCCGCTTGTGCTTCGGAAGTAGCCTGCGTCATCAGGAGCGCTTGCAGTGAACGCGAGCGATGAATCGGAATGGCGTCGCCCGCGCCGTGTGCCTTTCCGGATTCGCTCCAAATCTCATACTCGTTGTTGTCGTTCCAGCCAGTATCGATGCCGACGTCGAGCACCTGTTTCTTGAAATTGGTTTGCCACCAAACTCGATCAGACTCACGCGTGAAATCGAGGTGCGCGCCCCAGCCGTCCCAAAATTGATCGAGGCAGGGCTTGCCGGTCTCGCCGTCGCGCACAAAACCGCCGCTCGCTTCGATTGACGCGTACGACGGGTGATCGTTAAGCAGGCACGGCTTCAGATTCGCCATCGTGCGAACGTCTGCCGCCTTGAACGCATCGAGCAGGCCGCGTGCATCTGGGAACTTATCGGTGTTCCACGTGAACACGTAACGCTGCTTACCGCGGCTCGTGTATCCGGACCCGAAGTGAAAGCTCGACAACGGAAACTGGTCGCGTTCGGCGAGCGCAAGAAACTTGCGAATCTGCGCCTGCGCATCCGGAAAATCAGCGAGCGCCATGGCGGTGTTGGCGTAACCCAAGCTCCAGCGCGGCGGCATCGCCGTACCGCCGATCAAGTGCATGTAACGCGCGAGCGCCGTGGCGGCGTCGGGGCCCGCAATCACGTAGTAATCAAGATCACCGTCGGCAATTTCAGTCGCACGATAGAAGTCGTGGTAGTTGTCGAACTCCTGCCCGAAATCGAACGTGCATTCGGCGAGCGTGTCGTAATACACACCATAGGTGCTGCCGGTGTTGGCGCGTCGCCCCAGAAAGAACGGCCAGTGTTTGTACAGTGGATCGCTGGTTTCGCCGTTGTAGCCCAGCGCGTCGAGTTGACGCGTTCGAAAGCGTCGCCCCGCTTTGTTCAAAGGGCCGGTTTTGTCACCGAGACCGAAGTACTGATCGTGCTGATCGCGGGCTTGCCAGTGGTTGATTTGTCCGCTTCGTTTTTCTGCCGCATAGCCGTAGCTCGGTCGGTCGTGGCAGCACTCAAGCCACTCCTTCCCATCGAACTGTTCCCACGCAAGACCAAATGGTTCTAGGCGAATGTCCGCGCGCAGCGTGTCGCTCGACATGCGAATCGTTCGCCCATCGGTGCTCGTGGTGACGGTGCCGGCGCTGGTCGGAAAAAGCTCCGCGCGCAGTTGCCCATCGGGGTCGCTGGCATCGACATGGCCTGTCGGGGCAATCGCCCAGGTGCGTGGCTCGCGCAAGCCGTCGGGTGGCGTGAATAAGACGCGGCCAATGCCCTCAGTGACGATGCTGATGCGGCAGCGCCAGCCGCTTGTGAATGAAACGTCGACGCAGCCATTGCTGTGCTGAAGCAGGGACGCAACGCGTAGCGGCGTCATTAGCGCACCGCCTTCGCCGCGTCGTCGCTCTCAAACAGGTGGCACGCAGCAGGTGGCGCGTACACAGTAGCGCTCTCCCCAATCTTGGTGTTGACTTGACCGGCCACATGCGCCGTGATGCGCGGCCCGTCGTTGGGCAGCGTGCCGTAGATCAAAGAGTGCCCGCCAAGTTGCTCGACGCCGGTGATGGTGATCGGCAAAGCGAGGGACGTTTCGCGGCCTGCTAGCGTCAAGTGCTCCGGGCGAACGCCGAAGGTGAGCGTCGTTCCGGAAGGCAGTTTGCGTTCAGTCTTTAGCGCGAACGATGCGCCGTACTCGGTGATGATGGTGTCGCCGACACCCGTCGTGACCGGTACGAAATTCATTTGCGGTGAACCAATAAACCCGGCGACAAACTTGTTGTCCGGCCGGTTGTACAAATCGAGCGGTGTGCCGATTTGTTCGATTTGTCCCGCGCGTAGCACGACAATCTTGTCGGCCATGGTCATGGCTTCGACTTGATCGTGCGTTACGTAAATCATCGTGGCGCCGAGGCGGCGGTGCAGGCCTGTGATCTCGCCGCGCATCGACACGCGAAGCTCGGCGTCGAGGTTTGACAGCGGTTCGTCAAACAAGAAAATCTTCGGCTCGCGTACGATGGAGCGCCCGATTGCCACGCGTTGGCGCTGCCCGCCCGAGAGCTGCGTGGGTTTGCGGTCAAGGAGCGCGTCGAGGCGCAAGAGCTTGGCCGCCGCGCCCACTTTGGTCTTGATCACGTCCTTCGCGACACCTGTGTTCTCGAGGCCGAACGCCATATTTTGGTAGACCGTCATGTGCGGGTACAGCGCATAGGACTGAAAGACCATCGCCAGTCCACGATCTGCGGCGCGGATGTCGTTGGCGCGCGCACCGTCGATGACCAGATCGCCCGATGAGATGTCTTCAAGGCCGCAGATCATTCGTAGCAATGTGGACTTGCCACATCCGGATGGTCCGACGAACACGACGAATTCACCATCTTTGACTTCGAGGTCAACGCCTCGAATTACGCGCGTTGAGCCGAAGTCTTTGATGACGTTTTTGAGTTGGAGCGATGCCATTATTTGACCCCTGCCGACGCAATCCCTTGCGTGATGTATTTCTGAAGAAAGGCGAATACGATGGTGATCGGCAGCAACGTAATCACCGTCATCGCGAGCAGATAGTTCCACTGCGTCACCAGGTCGCCTTGGAACGCGTTGAGCGCGAGCTGCAACGTAAATTTCTCGTTCTTCGAGAGCACGATCAACGGCCACAGGAAATCGTTCCAGCGCCACATGACCGAGAAAATAGCCAGCACCGCGAGCGCTGGTGCCGCGAGCGGCATCACAATTCGCCAATAGATTTGCCACTCGCTCGCATGGTCCATGCGCGCCGCTTCGAGGAGCTCGTCCGGAATCGTCAGCATGTATTGCCGCAATAGGAAGACGCCTGTAGGCGTGGCAATCGCAGGCCAGATCACGCCCCACAGGCTATTGAGCATGCCCATCTCGGAAATCACCAAGAAATTCGGCACGAGCACTATCGCCGGTGGCACCATCAAGGTACCAAGAATGAGCAGGAACACCGCGGTGCGTCCGCTAAATTTGTATTTCGACAACGCGAATGCTGCCATTGAGTTAAACAGCAGTGTGAGAATCGTGGCGATAACGGTGATGAAAACGGAGTTCCAAAGATAGGTTCCGAAGCTCATTTTGCCGCTAAGATCGGTGTAATTCTCCGTGGCGAGTTTGAATTCACGCACCGGCTCGCGGTCTTTCACATTCACTCGCACATAGTCGTCGGGACGCGCCGGATCGACGAGCGTTGACGTGAGGCCAATCCGTCGCAGCTCTGCAAGTTCCTTTGTGCTGCCGTCGGGAAGTGTGACGCGAAACACCGGCTTCATTTTCTCTTCGCCGGGCACCGAGACCGACTTTTGGCCGTACGGAAATAGCGAGGGCGGAAATTCGTTCAAGGCCGCTTCGGTTTTGAACGACGACAAAACGAGCCAGAGCACCGGTCCAAACATGAGGAAGAGGCCCATCGCTAGGTACGCGTAGGAGAGCCAATCTGTCCAGTCAAAGCTGCGACCGTTTCTCGTGCGCGTCAAGAATGCGAGTGCTTTCATTTCGCGCGCTCCCCAAGTTCGTCGGCCTTCGAGAGCCTGAGTTGCAGCAACGTGAGCGCAATGAGCGCGAGCGCAAGGAGCAGGGATCCCGCCGCCGCGATGCCGTAGAGGCGCACGGGTTCCACGAAGCCGGTTTGGTAAATGAACTGAACGACAAGTGTCGTCGCCGATCCGGGGCCACCCCCTGTCAGCACGAATACTTCGTCGAATGTTTGCACCGCTTTGATCAGGGCGAGTACCAACACGACCATCAAGTTAGGCAGGAGCAAGGGGAGCGTGATGCGCGTGAGCGAGCGCCACGGCGAGGCTTTATCAAGCTGGGCCGCCTCGTACAAGTCACCGGGAATCGCTTGCAGGCCCGCCAGCAAAATGAGCGTGTAGAACCCCATGTGCGCCCAAATTGACACGAAGGTCACCCAAAAAAAGGCCCAGTTCGGCTCGGCAAGCCAGAGCACCGGTTGCGAGCCCATCGCGACCATCGCAGCGTTGAGCAACCCATCCCGCTGCAATATCCACTTCCAAATGAGCGCGACAACAACGGGCGAGAGCAGCACTGGATAAAAGAACACACCGCGCCAGAAGCCGCGTCCGATGATCTTGCGGTTGAGCACGAGCGCCGTGATGAGGCTAAAGAGCACCATGAGACTCACTTGGAATACCGCGTACTTGGCGGTATTCCAAATGGCCTGCCAAAAGATGTCCTTGCGGCACGACGAAGGGTCGAAGTACGAACCGCAATCAAGGAGCGTGGAAAAATTCTCGACACCCACGCTCGGACGTTGACTTGGGTAGAGGTTCACCCCGCCGGTAAACGCGTAGTAGATGTTGATGGCGATGGGCACGAACGTGAACAGCAAGATCACGACGACGTTCGGCGCTAGAAAAAACCACGGTGTGGTGGCACTTGTTTTCATCGTGCGAGCTTTCGCAAAATATCGGACGGGTGTGGCTGGCGTGACTTCGCTATTGTGACTGGCGTGCCAGTCCTCTGGCTGTCAAAAAACAAGGGGCGGGCACATCAAATGTGGCCGCCCCCGGGATACGCGAGTTTGGTTACTTGCTAGCCGCTTTGACTTGTTCGTCAACGTCTGCCGCAAGGCGCTTGAGCGCGTCGTCTGTGGACATTTCGCCCGCAACTGCTTGACCCAAACGTGCAGCGGTCGGCTGGAACACCGCGCGGTTCAGGCGATAGCCTTGCAGATCGAAGTTCGGCTTCAGAATCTTTGCCACATCGCCGACGAAGCTGTTCAGAGCAGCTTTTGCGAGCGGCGACACGTTGTACGTGACGCCCGCTTTCGCAACGCCAAGGTGAGCCGGAATGTTCTCCGTGCGTGCCATCATTTCGCTGTAGTTAGCGTCTTGCGACAAGAAGTCGAGGAACTTCGCGACTGCTGCTGGCGATTTCGTGCGCTTCAATCCAACGTATGCAGCGCCGCCGGGCATTGCGGTGCAACCCGCCGGGCCACACGGCGCTGGCACTACCGTCCAATCGAAGGACTTCGTCACCTGGGTATCCATGCGGCGAACTTGCCACGAGCCGGAGTAGTACATCACGATGCGGCCGTTAGCGAATTCTTCAAATGCATCGCGATAGGCGGAACCGCCGATGCCACCCCACACTTCCTTGGGCATCAAGCCAGCTTTGTTCCAATCAACGAATTTTTTCGCGGCGAGTTTGTAACCGTCGTCAATGACTGGCACACCCTTCGCATCGAAAATCTTCGCGCCGTATGCAACGGCTAGCGGCGCAAAGCGATGCCCTGTGCGGTCCATTGCCATTGCGAACGGTGTTTTGGTAGCGTCCGCTACTTTCTTCGATGCCGCCATCCAATCGTCCCAGGTTGCCGTCGGGCCGGGCATTGGCACTTTGGCTTGCTCGAACAGCGTCTTATTGACGAAGCCGCCGGTGACGGTCAATTGCGACATCATGCCGTAGATGCCTTTGTCAGCTGGTCCTGCGCGGAACCAAGGCAGCGTCGAGGCGAAGTTGTCTTGCCACGCTTTCACGCGCGCCGGCGTCAGGTGCGGCGTGAGATCAAGGTAATACTTGTTGAGGCCGCCCAAATCGGTGACCCGTGCGATGTCTGGACCTTCGCCAGCAGCGAGCTGAACGGGAAGCGTCTCGACTACGGCCTTGTACGGTACTTTGTCGATGACAATTTTTATTCCCGCGTTCGCTGCCTCAAAACGCTTGGCAATGTCAGCGGTTACTTCGCATTCGTTGCCGTCCGAATAACACTGCACGCGCAACTCTTGCGCAGACACCTGAGTGCTCAAGGTCAACGCCACACCAGCGGCAATCGCCGCAATTCGCATCTTCTTCACGACACAGTCCTCCTAAGAACACAAAAACGGGTAACTCATATAGATCATTTATATGAGTGGATCGCAAGCAGTTTACCGACAATATTGACCGCTCACAAGGCGAGTAACCCGTGTTGCCAGTTTGTGCGCGGAGGCCATCGTCGAGTGATTCAAGCGCGAGCGGACGCACGCTAGACGGCAGCGTTGCACATCCAGCAGTGTTGACAGGCGCTTCTTGACGACGGTCGATGGAAGAACCGTTTTACTGATGTAACGGTCAGTTTCCGCGAACGAGCATGGTGCCCTATACTTGCGAAATGAACGAAACGGTACATTTGTCGGCGGCGCCGTCCATTGCTACGAAAGCGGCACGCCCGCGCGCAGCCAAGGCTACGGGCACTGCGACGGTCCCCACCCGAACCAATGATCCCGCGCGAACGATGGCAGGCATCCTCGATGTCGCCACCAAGGAGTTTGCGGAAAAAGGCCTCTCGGGCGCGCGCATCGACGAAATCGCGGCCGCGACGCAGACCAGCAAGCGCATGATCTATTACTACTTCAGTAGCAAAGATGGCCTGTACGTGGCGGTGCTGGAGGAGGCGTATCGACGCATGCGTACGATCGAAGCGCAATTGAATCTCGACGATTTGTCGCCAGAAGACGCGCTGCGAAAACTCGTTGGTTTCACCTTCGATCATCATCACGGCAATCCCGACTTCATACGCTTGGTGATGTCCGAGAACATGCAGCGCGGCGAATATCTCGCGCAAAGCAAACTTATCCAAAAGCTCAACGTATCGGTGATCGATACGTTGCGCAAGCTCTACGAGCGCGGTCTGGCAGAGGGCGTCTTTCGCGCGCAGCTCGATCCGATGGATATTCACGCATCTATCTCAGCGCTCACGTTCTACAACGTATCAAACCGACACACGTTCGATTTGATCTTTAAGCGGGGGAGTCACACCACTAAAGCGCTCGCCGCGCGGCGAGCGAACATCATTGAAATGATCGTTCGCTTTGTCGTCAATTGATGTCGGCGCAGAGGACTCAGTCATTCCATGCATAAACAAAGAATCGCAGTAGCAGGTGCCGGCTACATTGGTCTCGCGCACATTGGATGCCTCCAAGCCAGCACGACGTGCGAACTGTCCGCCATTGTGGACCCATCGCCCGCAGCACGTGCCGTCGCCGAGAAGGCGGGCGTTCCGCTGTTTACGGCATTGGACGAACTCATCAAGAACGCACGTCCCGATGGCGTGATCCTCGCCACCCCCAATCAGTTTCACGTCGATCACGCAATGACGTGCATCGATGCGGGGTTGCCGATGCTGCTCGAAAAGCCCATTGCCACCACATTGGCTGAGGGCGAGCGACTAGTTCGCTACGTCGAAGCAAAGAACGCCACCGTCCTCATTGGGCACCACCGCGCGCACAGTCCGATCATGGCGAAGGCGAAAGAAATCGTCGACTCGGGCAAACTCGGCCGACTCGTTGGCGTGATGGGCAGCGCTGTCTTCTTCAAACCCGACCATTACTTTGAAGACAACGCCTGGCGCAAGCAGGTTGGCGCGGGTCCAATTCTCCTGAACATGATCCATGAGGTGCACAACCTTCGCATGCTCTGCGGTGACATCGTTGCCGTACAGGCGTTTTCGTCAAGCGCGATTCGCGGCTTTCCGATTGAAGATACGGTGGCGATCAACTTCCGCTTCGCGAGCGGCGCGCTCGGCACCTTCATGCTGTCAGACACGGCGGCCTGCCCGCGCAGTTGGGAACAGACCTCGCAGGAAAACAAGGCGTATTCGAGCTACGACGATGAAGACTGCTACGTAATCACTGGGACATTTGGATCCCTATCGGTGCCGACGATGCGACTGAAAACCTACGCCACGGCGGAAGATCGTTCATGGTGGAAACCTTTTGAGGTATCGACCGCCGACGTCACTCGGGAAGACCCGCTGGCGCGCCAGCTTGAGCACTTCGGGGCTTTGGTGCGCGGTGAAGTTGCACCGATTGTCACTGCGCGCGATGGTTGCGAGAACCTGCGCATCACTGAAGCCATCGTCGAATCTGGCCGAACAGGCCTCGTCATAAACACTTCTACAAAGTAACGTTCCATGATCCGCGGCACGACCACACTTATCGCCCACATCGGCTACCCGACGCACACATTCAAAGCGCCGATGATCTACAACCCGTACTTCGAACAGGCCGGAATCGACGCGGTTGTTGTGCCGATGGGAGTGAAACCGGAAGATTACGAGACCGCTTTACGCACGATTTTCAAGTTCACCAACATTCGCGGCGCGCTCATCACGATGCCGCACAAAGTGACGACGACGGGTCTCGTCGATGAAGTCTCACCCACGGCGCAAATTGCTGGCGCATGCAATGCCGTGTTGCTGCGCCCGGACGGCACGTTATTGGGTGACATGTTTGATGGCGCTGGGTTCGTGCGCGGCGTTCAGCGCAAAGGTGTGAAGCTCGACGGCGCACGCGTTTTGGTGGTTGGCAGCGGCGGCGTCGGCTGCGCGATTGCTGCCTCGTTCGCCGCGGCGCAGATTGGCGAGATTGGTCTTTTTGATGTCAACACTGCCGCAAGCGAAGGACTTGCAGCGCGCTTGCGCAAGCATTACCCTGCGTTGAAGGTCACCACGGGATCAAAGGATCCGGCGGGCTACGACGTTGTGGTCAACGCTACTCCGATGGGCATGAACGAAGGCGACGAACTGCCGATGGATGTGTCGCGCATCGCGCCGACGACCTTTGTCGGCGAAGTCGTGATGAAGCAGGAAATGACCGCGTTTCTAGCGGCAGCGAAAGCGCGCGGCTGCCCGATTCAGATTGGCACCGATATGTTGTTCGAACAAATCCCGGCCTACCTTGAGTTCTTTGGATTCCCCACGACGACACCGGACGTGCTGCGCTCCGTCGCGCGATTGAGCTACTGACCGCGGCTCAGTACCCCGCTGCAAGGCCCGTATTCCGGCGCGGGTCATTCGCCCCATAAAAACGATTGTTACCGACGGGTTTGCCTTCCAATGAAGGCGCGCCAACGACGATTGCAGCCATGTGGTTTGGCGGCTGCGGATTACCGAGCTTGTGCCCCATGCCTTCGAGAATTTTCCGCGTGTCGGGGCTCAATGCGAAGTTCTCGACGTTGGTCAAATCCGGTAACCACTGCTGATGAAAGCGCGGCGCGTCAACGGCTTCTTGTACGGTCATACCGTAATCGATCATGTTCAGGATGCTGTGCAGCACGGCCGTAATGATGCGGCTGCCGCCCGGTGTGCCCACGACCAACACAGGCTTGCCATCCTTGGTCACGATGGTTGGGCTCATCGAACTGAGCGGCCGTTTGCCCGGCGCAATCGAATTGGCTTGCCCTTGCACGAGGCCGTAAATATTGGGTACGCCGATCTTTACCGTGAAGTCGTCCATCTCGTTGTTGAGCAACACACCCGTTGTAGCTGCGGTGACTCGCGCGCCGAACCAATCGTTCAACGTGTAAGTCACAGCCACCGCGTTGCCCCATTTGTCCACGATAGAGTAGTGCGTGGTGTTGGTGCCCTCGTGTGGCGCAACGCCGGGTTTGATCGCTTGTGAAACACCGGCCTTTGCAGGATCAATCACTGCGCGAATCTTCGCGGCATAAGATTTGTCGAGCAGACGATCAAGCGGGTTGCTGACGAAGTCCGGATCGCCGAGATAGCTGTTGCGATCAACGTAGGCGTGGCGCATCGCTTCGATTTGGTAGTGCACCGCTTGCGCAGAACGGAAACCCAAGTCCTTCAGCGGGTAGCCTTCAAGCACGTTGAGCATTTCGCAAATAATCACGCCGCCGGAGCTTGGCGGCGGTGCAGACACGACGCCGTAGCCACGGTAGTTGCACTCAATGGGTTTGAGTTCTCGCGTCTTGTATTGGTCGAGATCGGCCTGCGAGATGATGCCTTTTCCGGCCTGGCTCGACGCAACGATTGCCGCCGCGACCGGTCCTTTGTAAAAACCGTCTTCGCCCTTTTCGCTGATCAAACGTAACGTGTTCGCAAGCTCCGGTTGCACGAGTTTCTCGCCGACGTTGTATGCCTCGCCTTTGTTCAAAAAGATCGCGGCGGACGTTGCGTCTTTGCGGAAGTCGTTCGTCGCGACACGCAAAATATCCACGTCGCCTTGCTGCAACACGAAGCCTTCTTCGGCGTGCTTGATTGCTGGCGCGATGAGCGTTGCGCGTGGCATCGTGCCGTATTTCGCGCGCGCCATTTCGAAGCCCGACACCGAGCCGGGCACCGCTACCGCGAGGTGACCAGTTGTGCTCGCGCCCTTGATCACGTTGCCGTCTTTGTCGAGATACATGTTGGCTGTCGCGGCAAGCGGAGCCTTCTCGCGGAAGTCCAAAAACGTCTTGCGCCCGTCCGCAAGCTGCACAGTCATGAAGCCGCCGCCGCCCAAATTGCCCGCCGCCGGATACACCACCGCGAGCGCATAGCCCACGGCAACGGCCGCGTCCACCGCGTTGCCGCCGTTCTTGAGCACATCCACGCCGATCTTCGTCGCAAGATGTTGGGCGGTGACCACCATGCCGTTTTCTGCGGCGACGGGCGCGATGGACGCAGCCTGCGGCGCGCTGGAGCACACGAGAGCGAGGCTTGTTAGCAGAAGCGATCGGGAAAGATTGCGTGACATCGTTGGGCTCCTAGGCAGCGAGGGTGCGCGTGGCACAGTGCGATGCAGTCTAGCGGGCTGCGTGTGACGCATGCGTCAATTGTTCCGATGTATTGCTTAACAGCTTTATGCGTCAAACGACTGAATGGCGGTCGTTATACCCACAAAACTATGTATCTCGACCTATCTCAATATTGGCCGCAAAGCTCCGTGATACGGTCGCTAGGCACAAAAAGCTGTACCTACATCATGCGGTTGCGATGAGATTAGCCGTCAAGCATGGCCACACCGTCTGCCGCGCGCACGCCCCGTCCTTTTTCCAGGACGAAGATGGGATTGATTTCCGCTTCAATCAACGTGTCGCCAAGCTGCGCAACCATTTGCGAAAAGGCGACGATGGCGTGAACCAGCGCATCCACGTCCGCCTTTGGGCGGCCGCGGAAGCCATCGAGCAGCGGCCAGGTTTTGAGACTGCGCGCCATTCCGAGCGCTTGTTGATGCGACAGGCCGCCCTCGGTCGGCAACATGCAAAGCGCCGTGTCCTCAAACAATTCCGCAGTAACGCCGCCCATCCCCAAGAGAATTGCTGTGCCGAGAGGATCACGGTGCATGCCGAGAATTAGTTCGGTGCCGCCGGTGACCATTTCTTGCACGAGAAATCGCGTTAGTCGTTCGCCCGTTGCGCGCTCAACGTCGGTCACCATCGTTGCGAGGCGCGCGCCGATGCGTTCGCTCGCAACATCGACAGCGACGCCGCCTACATCGCTCTTGTGCGTGATCGTGTTCGACAATATTTTCAGCACAACGTTGCTGCCAAATTCTCTGGCGACAAGCTCGGCTTGGAGCGAAGTCTCCACGACGTGCTCTTTCACGCAAGGGATACCGAAACGTGCGAACAATTGTTTCGCCTGCGCTTCGTCGAGCGAACCTCCGGGCTGATCACCGACCGTAACGACTTCGCCGGGCGTACCCGCTTCAGTTGCGGCCAAGTTTGATGCGTGCAACATGCCCGTCAACGCCGACGCGCAGCTTTCCGCCGCGGTGTACGCGGGAACGCCACGCGCTGTGAGCAGCGCGGCGGCTTCCGGCGCGTGTGGGCTCACGAACGCGAGCACCGGTTTGTCAGAGAGTGGCAGACAGGCCTCTATGGCGCCTGCCATTAACTCAGGGCGTCCGATGCCCGACGAGCCAACAATGATGATGAGCGCATCGTAGGTTGGACTCGCGAGCAAAATTTTGATGGCACCACGCAGTAAATCCGGCTGAAGACCCGCGAGCGTGACGTCAATCGGGTTGCGGTCAAGCGCGGCTTGCTCGCCCGTTTGTAGCGCACGTAACGCTGCCGCTGTCTCCGCGTCAGGTGCGGGCGTGTCGAACCCAACCACACCAATGGCGTCAGACACCAGCGTGCCCGCGCCTCCGGTTGACGTGAGAACGGCCACACGCTTACCGCGTAGCGTGCGTGCCGTGGCCAACGCTGCAGGAATGTCTAGCAAGTCACCGAAAGTTTGCGCGCGGATGACGCCCGTTTGTCGAAACAGCGCGTCGTACATTCGGTCCGCGCCAGCCATCGCCCCTGTGTGCGAAACCGCAGCCTTGGCGCCCGCTTCGGAGCGGCCGATCTTGAACGCGACAACAGGTTTCCCCGCACGCGTCGCGCGCAATGTTGCTGCGCGAAATTTCGCGGGATTGCGGATCGCTTCGACGTAGAGCGCAATGACTTTCGTTGCTTCATCGTCCACCAAGTAATCGATGAAGTCCGCGAGTTCCAGGTCCGCCTCGTTGCTCGTTGAAATGAGCTTCGATAGTCCCATGCCTCGCGCTTCGGCGCGTGAAAGCAACGCTCCAAGAATGCCGCCACTTTGCGACACCACGCCCACGGAACCGGCGCGAAAGTGCGTCATGTCGAGCGCGCCGCTTGCGGACAGCACAATGTCGTCGGTCAGGTTCACCAAACCAATCGTGTTCGGACCGAGCAAGCGCATTGGTCCGGCCGCGTCTAGCAGCTCCCTTTGTCGTCGCGCGCCGCTTTCGTCGGTCTCCGCGTATCCGCTTGCCAACACGATGGCCGCTGCCGTGCCTAGTGCCGCGAGTTCACGCACCGCCAGATGCGCGCGCTCCGCGCCGAGCAACACAATGGCTACATCCGGCACCGTGGGCAACGATTTGATGTCGGGATAACAGGTCAATTCGCCGATGCGATTTACCTTCGGATTCACCGGATAAATTGCACCTGTAAAGCCATGTTTGACTAAATAAGAAACAGGTCGCCCTGACGTCTTCGCCGCGTCCGCCGACGCACCGATTATGGCAACGCTTCGTGGCTTCAAAAGCCTTGATATCGCATCCATAGTGATTAAGCCTGCTTTGCGGCTTTGGCGAGGAAAGCCTCGACCGATTGGCGGTGTTCGCTGCTGGTGTAGCAAATGCCTTGGGCTTGGCTGCCTTGCGCGAAGACTTGCTGCGCCGTCATCTCGAAGGTCTGGTTCATGATTGTTTTGCTCAAGGCAAGTGCTGTGGCCGAGCCTTGGCTCAGCTCCGCAGCCCACGCTTGAGCGTCCGCCAAGAGCGAATCGGCCGAAGTTTTGCGATCGGCGATGCCTAGCGCGAGGGCTTCCGCTGCATCCACTTTGCGGCCCGAAAAAATTAACTCTTTCGCTTTTGATAGTCCCACTCGACGCGGCAGAAAATACATGCCGCCGCCATCGGGAATGATCCCTCGATGAATGTAGGACCAAGTGAAGCTGGCCCATTCGCTTGCGATGATGAAATCGCAGGCCAGCGCGGTGTCGGCGCCGAGTCCGGAAGCGGCACCGTTCACTGCGGCGATGACAGGCTTCGACATCGTGTGTAGCAGCGATTGGGTGTGATGTACGCGCTGTTGCCGATGCCACCCGTTGAACGCCACCTCGCCGGCTGGCGCCGTTAATCGACGCTCCATGCCCGAGATGTCTCCGCCCGCGCAAAAGCCCTTACCAGCGCCTGTTAGCACTAGCGCGCGAATGGCCTTGTCGGCAGCGACGCGCTCCAATGCGTGAATAAATTCGGTACGCATATCGTCGCTCATCGCATTTCGCTTTTCGGGGCGGTTGAGCGTTATCGTCGCGATTGCGTTTTGTAGCTGAAAGTCGATCAATGAATAGGTCATGGGTAACTCCGCGAAGCGCGCGTCTTAATCGGCCTTGATGTTGTTTTCTTTGATGATTTTCTTCCAACGTACTTCTTCCGCGCGGACGTACGTGTCCAATTCCGCAGGTGTTCCGGCGCTAATGACAAGACCTTCTTGCTCAACCTTCTTTCGGAAATCAGCGCTTTGCGTGGCCTTCGCTGCCGCTGCATTGAGCTTCGCGATTACGTCTTTCGGCGTGCCAGCCGGGGCGTAGAGGCCGTACCAGCTCTCGGTCTGATAGCTGGGTACAGTGTCGGCAATCGCGGGCACGCCTTTGAGCGCCGGTGAAGGCTGCGGCGATGTAACCCCGAGCGCGCGTAGCTTGCCCGCGTCCACAAATGTTGAGACAGCGGCAGCGGTGCCGAAGATCATATCCACCGATCCGCCCAGCAGATCAGTGATCGCTGGACCCGCGCCGCGATAGGGAATGTGGAGCATTTCAACTTTCGCGAGATTGGCAAACATCTCGCCCGCTAGGTGTGCGGACGTGCCTTTCCCTTGCGACGCGTAGGTCAATTTTCCAGGATTAGCTTTCGCCGCAATGATCACATCGTTCACGCTCTTGTACGGGCTTTCTGCGCGCACCACCAACACGTTTGGACCTCGACCCAAAAGAATCACCGGAGCAAACGCCTTGTTGGTGTCGAACGGAAGCTTTTGCAGCAGACTTGGATTCACAGCGTGCGCGAACGTCGCTACAACCAACGTGTAACCATCGGGGGCGCTTTTCGCCACCATATCGCTGCCGATGACCGTGCCGCCGCCAGGCTTGTTCTCCACGATCACGGGCTGCCCGAGCGCTTGCTGCATGCCCCCGGCCAACGTGCGCGCGATGAGGTCAGTGCCGCCGCCCGGTGCGAACGGCACAACCAGGCGAACGGGTTTGTCTGGAAACTCGGCGTGCGCGAGCGTCGATAGTGTGAGCGCCAGTGCGAGCCAGACTCGATGGACGACTGTTTGCCTAAATGGGTGTGACATGCATTGCCTCCTGAGTGTCTTGAACGGTGAGCGCTTGGGTCGTTACATCGGAAAACGCGTCACTTTGATTTGCGGAGCATAGAGTGCATACTTGCGCCATGCATCCACCTATTTCCATCAGGTGGAAATAGCAGGCGAGGACGTCTACTGAATTTCGAGCTATGGTGATCAGCGTACGCACAGCAAAACTAGAGAACACACGAGTGACAAGCGATCGCAATCGTTCGCTCGCGCGTGGCATTGAGGTCCTGCGTGCGTTCAAGCCCGGTGCAGATTTATTAGGTAACGGCGAATTGGCAGAACGCACTGGTCTATCCCGTGCAACGGTGAGCCGATTAGCGCAGACGCTCGTTGATGCGGGCATGCTGGAGCACGATCGGCTGCACCGCGCATACCGTTTGGCCGCGCCGGTGTTGAGTCTCGCGCATGCGATGCGCACAGGCTCGCCAGTACTGCAAATCGCGAGCCCGCTGATCCGAAAGGAAGCGGAAGCGAGAAAGATCAACGTCGGCCTCGCGGTTGCGGATCGCGGCGATATGGTCTATCTGGAATCGGTGCGCTACAGTCACCGCGTTTCGTGGCGCAATGTGGTCGCGGGTCAGCGCGTGCCGATGGAACTGACATCGCTCGGGCGCGCGTGGCTGTCCACCGCGTCTGTTGAGGTACGACGTGAACATTTCCGAGTGTTCAAGCCACGGCGTCCAACGACGTGGCGGTCGCTACAACAGGAGATAGAGGCGGCGATCGAAAGCGTCGCTGTCCACGGTTATTGCTGGGCGTCATGGCAACCGCAGGTGGTGGCGTTGTCCACGCCACTCGTCATAGCAAACCAACCGGTTTACGTCCTAAATATGAGCGTCACTGGCGACGGCGAACCGAACGAAGTCGTCGCACGATTGCGTGAGCCGTTGATGGATTTAGCGAAGCGATTGCGCCAGTTAATTGGTGAGCTGTAGCTCGCCGCCGCAGGTCATGCTTCGATGTCGCCGCCCTCGATCTGAAGCGTCGCAATCATCCGATCCAGCGCCTCGTAAAACTGTCCAGAAAATTCGGGGCCGATTTTTGCTTCGAGGTCAGCGTATGCGGCTTCTATTTTTGGCGCGATGCGCGTCGCGAGGGCGCGGCTCTTTGCCGTGAGCGAGACTTTGACGCGACGTTGGTCGTGCGACAGACGCTCGCGCACCACGTAGCCGGTTTCCTCCATACGCGTCAGCACACCCGCGAGGCTCGGGCTCGAAATGCAACATAGCGTCACGATTTCGCGCGGCTCCATTGGCCCGCGCTCCAAGATCGCGCGCACAATGCGCCACTGCTGCTCGGTGATGTCGTGGGCATTGAGGATCGGACGAAAGCGCGCAATCACTTGCTCGCGTGCTTGCAGTAGCAAGAGCGGGAGATTTCGATGCGTGATCGGTGCGTTTGACTTGGTCATTGTGCTTCGCGTAAGAACAGTCACATGTTAACGAATTTCACTCTGTTGCTCGCCGCGCTTGACACCTTCAACATGTCGGGAATATATTGCTAACATATTAGCGAATAAGGCGCCACACGCAAATTCACATGACAGTTTTCAATCCACGCATTTCGTTCGACGCCGCACCGTGGCGACTGTCCGGCGTTGTCTACGGTACGTTGCTCAACGACCGCGCTGCGATGGCTGCCATTGGCGAAGCAGCCAGCCAGCCGCCGTACAAGGCCGCGCCAAAAGCGCCAGTGCTCTACGTCAAGCCACGCAACACGCTTGCCAATTCCGGATCGACCGTCGCAGTTCCCGACGACGCGGGTGAATTTGAAATCGGCGCCTCACTTGGCTTGGTGTTCGGGCGTACGGCGTGCCGCGTGAGCGAGGCTGACGCCATCGCCCATCTCGCGGGCTACACGTTGGTCGCGGACCTATCAGTGCCGCACGATAGTTTTTATCGTCCGTCGGTGCGCTTCAAAGCGCGTGACGGATCGTGCGTCTTTGGTCCGAGCGTCGTCGCGACGAAGCACATTTCATCACCGGACAACCTAAGCCTGCGAGTGAGCGTAGATGGCCAAGCGGTGCACACGGCGAGCAACGCAGGCATGCAGCGCTCGGTCGCGCGCCTGATCGCCGAGGTGACCGATTTCATGACGCTTCGTGCCGGTGATGTTCTCCTGCTCGGCGTTGCTGCGGGCGCACCACGCGCGCGTGCGGGACAGCGCTTCGCGATCAAAAGCGACGCGAGCGAACTCGGTCGGCTTGAAGGCTCGATGGTCCAAGAAGCAACCACGCAGGAGCACGCCGCATGAAGACCGCACGTGTTGCTTACGGTGGCGCATTACACGACGCCACACCACACGCCGATGGCGTGCGTCTCGCCGACGGGCGCGTCGTATCCGAAGCCGAGGTTGTGTGGCTGCCGCCATTTGAAGTCGGCACCATCATCGCGCTTGGCTTGAACTACGCCGATCATGTCAAGGAACTGTCAAAAGAGCTGACCGTGACCAGCAAAGACGAACCGCTCGTGTTCCTCAAAGGTCCGGGCGCGGTGATCGGACATCGCGGCTTCACGCGCCGGCCGAATGACGCGACCTTCATGCACTACGAATGCGAACTCGCTGTAGTTATCGGCGCGACAGCGAAGAACGTTAAGCGCGCAAACGCCATGCAGCACGTCGCGGGCTATACCGTCTGCAACGACTACGCGATTCGCGATTACCTTGAGAACTGGTACCGCCCGAACCTTCGCGTGAAGAACCGCGACACCTGCACCGTACTCGGCCCGTGGTTTGTTGACGCCGCTGACGTTCCCAATCCGCATGCGTTGGCGCTGCGTACGCTCGTGAACGGCAAGGTCACACAGCAAGGCAACACGGCAGACATGATCAACGACATCCCGGCGCTGATCGAATATCTCAGCGGCTTTATGACACTACAAGCAGGCGACGTCATTCTCACTGGTACGCCAGACGGCGTCGTGGACGTCAACGTTGGTGACGAAGTCATCACCGAAATCGACGGCATCGGTCGCCTCGTAAACACCATCGTCGGCGACGCTGCGTTCGGCCGATAGTTACCGCACAACTCGTACAAGGCATCCCATGCGCATCGAACATCTGATTGACGGCAAAGCAGTTCAAAGCCGCGACTACTTCGAAACGATTAACCCGGCAACGCAAGAAGTGCTCGCCGAGGTCGCGGCGGGCGGTGAAACGGAAGTGAACGCTGCCGTGGCCGCGGCGAAAGCTGCGTTTCCCAAGTGGGCCGGGCTGCCCGCGACGGAGCGTGCGCGCCTAGTGCGAAAGCTCGGCGACTTGATCGCGCAGCACGTGCCGGAAATTTCGCGCACGGAAACGATGGACTGCGGTCAGGTGATCGCGCAAACCGACAAACAGCTCATCCCGCGCGCAGCCGACAATTTTTATTACTTCGCCGAAATGTGCACGCGGGTGGATGGCCACACCTATCCAACGCCGACGCACTTGAACTACACGCTGTTTCACCCGGTTGGTGTCTGCGCATTGATTAGTCCGTGGAATGTTCCATTCATGACCGCGACGTGGAAGACCGCGCCCTGTCTCGCGTTCGGAAACACGGCGGTGTTGAAGATGAGCGAACTGTCGCCGATGACGGCTGCACGCCTGGGTGAACTGGCGCTCGAAGCGGGCATTCCGGCGGGCGTTCTGAACGTCGTGCACGGCTACGGCAAAGACGCGGGCGAACCGCTATGCAAACACCCGGACGTTCGCGCGATTTCGTTCACGGGTTCAACGGCGACGGGCAATCGAATCGTGCAAGCCGCAGGCCTCAAAAAGTTCAGCATGGAGCTCGGCGGTAAGAGCCCGTTTGTAATTTTCGACGACGCCGATTTGAGCCGAGCATTAGACGCCGCCGTGTTCATGATCTTCAGCAACAACGGCGAGCGTTGCACCGCGGGCAGTCGCATCCTCGTACAGAAAAGCATCTACGCCGACTTCGTGGCGAAGTTCGTCGAACGCGCAAAGCGCATCACTGTCGGAGATCCACTCGACGAAAAGACGATCGTCGGACCAATGATTAGCCAGGGCCATCTTGCTAAAGTGCGGAGCTACATCGAACTCGGCGGGAAAGAAGGCGCGACCATGCTCTGCGGCGGGCTTGATACGCCCGTGTTGCCCGCCAACGTCGCGAAGGGAAATTATGTTTTGCCGACGGTGTTCGCCGACGTCGACAATCGCATGCGCATCGCACAGGAAGAAATTTTCGGGCCGGTCGCATGCTTGATCCCGTTCGACGACGAGGCCGACGCGATCAAGAAAAGTAACGACATCGCCTATGGTCTGTCGAGCTACGTCT
>DAINAJ010000020.1:21832-25032 GCA_036733505.1 Casimicrobium sp. | reverse complement strand
TGGTGGCCGCCTACACCACGCCTTTTTCCCTCAACCCCTGCACATCCTCTGCGCTTCGCCCCAACACCTCCATCAACACCGCTTCAGTGGCTGAGCCTTTCACGGGCGGCGCGTGCCGATACGTCACCGGCGTGTCGCTCATGCGAATCGGGCTCTGCACCATCTCTACGCGACCGCCCCCTTGGTCGTCCGGGCGATCTAGGCTGAAGCGCAGTCCGCGATGCTGCACTTGTGGATGCGCGAACACCTGATCGTAGGTATTGATCGGCGCGTGCGGGATTCCTAGGCTCGCGAAGGTGTCGAGCCAATGTTGCGTCGGGTGTTGCGTGAGGATCGCTTCCATGTCCTTTACGAGCTGCGGCCGATGGGCGTTGCGATCTTTCATCTCTAGATATTCAGGGCGAAAAGCCATCTCCGCCGCGCCCATCGCTTCACACAGTTTGCGCCATTGCCCGTCGTTACCTGCGCCGACGATCATGTAGCCGTCGGCGGTTTTGAAGGATTGGTAGGGCGCAAGGTTGACGTGCGCGTTGCCGACGCGCTGCGGCTGTTTGCCGGTGATGAAGTAGGTCGCGATTTGATTCGCGCCAAACTGCACAATGGTGTCCAACAGCGCGATGTCGATGTGCTGGCCTTTGCCCGTGATGTGGCGCGCTTCGACTGCGGCGAGGATGGCGATGGTGGCGTTGAGGCCCGAGAGCACGTCGGTGACCGCGATCACGACCTTCACCGGACCGCCACCGGGACCGCCTTTGTCGACGTCGGCGTGGCCGTTGATCGCCATGAGGCCGCCCTCGGCTTGGCAAAGCAAGTCGTAACCAGGACGATGCGCGTACGGGCCGTCTTGGCCGTAGGCAGTGATTGAGCAGTAAACGAGCTTTGGATTGATCGCGGCGAGCGAGGCGTAGTCAAGGCCGTAGCGCTTGAGGTCGCCAAGCTTGTAGTTTTCGACAAAGATGTCGCACTTCGCCGCGAGTTCACGCAGCAGTGCTTGCCCTTCGGGTTTCGAAATATCTACGGTGAGCGAGCGTTTGTTGCGGTTGCAGCTTGAGAAATACGCCGAGTCTGCGGTCTCCTTGCCTTCGCCATCAACGAGCCACGATGGCCCCCAAGCGCGGGTGTCGTCGCCGGTGTCCGGGCGCTCGACCTTGATCACATCCGCGCCTAAATCGCCCAGCGTTTGTGTGCACCACGGCCCTGCGAGCACGCGCGTGAGATCAAGAACACGAAGGTGAGAGAGCGAGCCGGACATAATTGACACTGTTGAAGCGAATGAGTTTGAAGCAGGCAATTATGAGTTACTACAAGCACCACGTATTTTTTTGTACCAATGAGCGCGACGATGGTCGCCCTTCCTGCGGCGAGCGTTGCGCGGGTGACCTGCGCGACTACGCGAAGAAAAAAGTCAAAGGTTTGGGCCTCGCCGGGCAAGGCCGCGTGCGAGTAAACAACGCGGGGTGCTTAGATCGTTGCGACGAAGGACCGGTGATGGTCGTGTATCCAGAGGAAATTTGGTATCACTACGAAACGGAAGCCGACGTGGACGAGATCATCAGCGAACATTTGCAGGCCGGGCGCGTGGTGGAGCGGCTGCGCATTTAGCTGGCGCGTTGCAGCGACGCGGAATAGAGGCTACGTGCGACCAAGAATCGTCGCGACGCACTCAGGGCGGCAGACGATGAATCCGCCGTGTAGCACCACATCAAACTGATTGAAGACAATCGGCTGGCCGCGCAAATCGCACACATGCAGCCCATGCGCGAGCGCAACGCCCGCTGGCGCGGCAGCGTCCCATTCATTGAGGCCGCCTTCGTGCACATACGCAATCGCCTCGCCACGCACGACGGCGAGCGCCTTTGCGCCTGCAGAGCCCATCGTCAGTAGCTCCGCGTTCAGGGCCTCCGCGATGCCCGCCGCGAACTTCGGCGGGCGCGAACGACTGATGACGATCTTGCGCTGTTGCACCTCCGGCAACGAAGCGGGCAATGAATCGAACACATCGCCGCGTGACGGCTGAGACACCGCGGCAGCGATCACCGCGCCGCGTGAAATGAGCGCAACATGTACGGCCCAATCGTCGCGCCCTTCGCGGTATTCGCGGGTGCCGTCGAGCGGATCGATGATCCATACGCGCTCGGCGTTGAGCCGCGAACGATCATCAGCAGACTCCTCGGAAAGTACGGCGTCATTCGGACGCAGCGCAGCTAGACATGCCAACAAAAATTCGTTGGCGCGCGCGTCACCGACGTCGCCCAGCGCCGTGCTTTGGTGCGTATTCGCACCGCGCAGCGCGACCAACAAGGCACCCGCTTCATTCGCGAGCTCGCGTGCGAGCGTGATGTCGTTGGCCGTGTCATTCATCATAGGTACGAACAGTGTCGCATTTCCAGCTGCGCGAAGGCAACCCTTGACCATCGCGAGGACGTTTCACCTCGCAAACGAGTAAAACACTAAACCACAGCCCGCAAGCGACACCGCGCCGTTTGGCGCGGTATCGAACGCCCGCGATGTTACGGTGCAGGCGTGACCGGCGTGATGTTTTGCATGTAGGTCGTCATCTCTGACACCGTTCGCGTAGGGCTCGCGCCAATCGCACCCTGCGTCATAGCTGCGCCGTTCATGCCCAGCATGAAGCGTAGGATCATGAGACCGTCGGTAAGCGGGTCTACTTGACCATTGCCGTCCACGTCAAGCAGCGGACGAATGTTGTCAAGATGCGTCAAAACCACGTTTGGATCAGAGCGCGTGGGGGTCGCACCAATGGAGCTGACGGTGAGCGCGGCGCCGCGAACGCCAAGCAAGTAGCGGACAATCATCTGGCCATCGAATGGCGCTTCGTAAGCCCCATTTAGGTCCACATCAAGCGCACGCGGGATGGCGCACAGGTCCGCCGGAATTCGAGTAATGCTGATTTCCCAACCGCCGTTTATGGTGCCCTGGTCGCCCGCTTCGTCGTCGAGCACATACAGGCTCCATGCACCGTTCACGTCGGCGGGCGTTGTGCCGAAGGTTCCGAGCAACGTGGCTGTCCCATCAGGCGCGGCGTTTGCGTAGGGCGCGGCGGGCGCGCCAGCAAACGGATCTGAGGCTCCAACGTTAGTGGGCTTGAATGTGCCAGACACGATTCCGGTCGTCGTCGGTAACAGATTGGCGGCTGCGTCGTCCAGAGTAATGGTCGCGTTCACCGCCGCGACCGACGT
>DAINAJ010000020.1:0-21732 GCA_036733505.1 Casimicrobium sp. | reverse complement strand
GATTGGCGGCTGCGTCGTCCAGAGTAATGGTCGCGTTCACCGCCGCGACCGACGTCGCGCCGACGTCGGAGAAGATGATCATCTTTTGACCAGTCGGGCTTACCAGCAGCATGTCCACATCGCGGGGATAGGTGTGGCTAAACCCTTTCAACTTCACCGTAATCTTGCCCACCGTACCGGTAAATCCAGAAACGTTGATGGTTGACGGGTAAAGCTCCGCAGCCCCCAAACGCGGGATCGTGATAGACGCAGGGTTGGCAAACGTGACGCCGTTGACTGTGCCGAGGCGAAGCGCGTAGGCAATTGTCCCGAGATTCGCGGCCCCGTCTTGAAGACCGAGTGTGGGGGTGATGTTCGCGCCGCATGCGCCGCTCGCAGTGAAGGTAAAGGGGCGCGAAACTGTCGCTCCACCAGCCACCACCGTTCCGTAATTTTGAGGCGCAGATGGCGCTGTCACGCCCCCTGAGACTTGCATTGCCGCGACCAGACTGGTTGTGTCGCCGGTACCAATGTTTCGCAGAGGCACCGATAGCGTCAAGGTTTCGCCGGGATCAGGTGCGCTGTTAAGAAGCACCGCATTTTCCGCAATGACGGTCGCGGACGCGACGGCCTGGATTACAGGCACGCCGACGAGGCAGCCGTTAAACGTTGCCGTCCCGCCGTTAGTGACGGTGAGCGTCGGCGACGTCGCGGTCGTACCGTAGCTTGGCGATTGCGCCGAAACTGTGTAGGTGCCCGGCACCACCGTCATGCTGTAGGTGCCGTCGATAATGGTTGCGCGCGAATAGCCGCCGACGGCCGTCGAGACGGTGACATTCGCGGCGGGCAGCCCCGAGGCGCAGTTGGTGATCGTGCCGCTGATCGTGCCGCGCGGCGACGTCGTACAGGCTCGCGGGGCAAATTTTGCGATGTGGGTGCGCCAGCCGCCGCCGCTCGTCGCTGCGTAATATTCTTGCGTGTACCAGAACGTGCAATCGTCCACTGGATCAATCGACATTTGGCTGTAGTCGCCCCAGCGGCCTGACGTGCTGGTCTGTTGCCCCGCACCCACTTGAATGGTTTGTTCGCCTTGCGCCAGTCCGCTGCCCGGCGCATCTGTACCAAACTTTGCGGCGTAGCGGATCGACGGCGAGACCGTCGCGCTCGACACGCTGTATCCGACGGCAATGTCGCCCTGATGATTGATGGCGGCGCTGGCCATCCAACGGTGCTCGGTGTCGGCTACACCGTTATCGAACGTTTGTTGCTCCGTGATGGTGAACGGCGCGGCGGCAGAGGCGCGAGAAAGTTGATAGAAGCGCACACCGGCTCGGAACGCAGGTGCGGTGGCCGCATTGACCGAGTGATTCGCGATAAGCGTCTCGCTGGTTCCTAAATTTCGATAGGCCAGCCGATACATCAACCGATCACTAATCACGTCAAGCCAGCGGCTAGCTGCCTGCCCCGGCTGCGGAACGATGTTGCGTGAGCCGGCAGGGATCTCCCGCGGATCAAAAGCGGCCACAGTTAAGGGACTACCGACGCGCTCCGTAAACGTGGAGTTTGCTGGTGTCGTGAAATCAGCGTGAAAATCGAAGATGCGAAGCCGATCACCGGGGTCGCCGTATTCGTTGGCCTCGAAGTAGGCGAACGGTGCAGGCGCGCCCGCAGGCGGAGGCGTGAAGCCGTCTACGCTTGCAGGCAGCACGCCACCTGCGCCAGGAACAATCGTGTCCATGTCGAAATAGACGAAGTTGGCCGTCGGATCGCCCGCAAGCATTTTGGCGCGGTTAAACGCAAAAGCACCGGCGCCCTGAAACGCGGTGCCCGCTTGGTTGAATTGGTTGTCGGTCATGTAGTAGCCGTCTGGCCACATGCCGAAATGCGGGTAGTCGTTGAACTTATTGTTCGGCATTGCGAAGTCGTAGAGGTAATACGCGCCTGTCGCGTCACCTGTCTTGGAAATCGCAATCAATTGGTGATTGTTAGGGTCAGCCAATGTGCAAAACTGGCTGATGAGCCAACGATCAGCGAGTTGGTCGTAGAGCACGATGGGGTCGCCGTCATTGGTCGTGGCGCATGCGCCGGGCAGCGTCGCGAACAATGCGCTCAACGTTGCGGGCGCAGTCAGCGGATTGCCCGCTCTGTCCCACACGCGAAATGCGGAATTGACCGCCTGTACGTATTGCGTCGGACCAACGGCACCCGTCGTGTCCGGCGGCAAAAAGCCTTGGCCGAGCGTGACCGTGTCGGCGCTAGAAATGCCGTCGAACTGCACCGACGGACCGGCCGGTGCGTTCGGAACGCGACCATATCGCGCCACACTGTCCGACCATAGCGCCGCATCGGGCGTTGCAATGGCGTTTACGTCGTAAGTACGGATAGGTTTTTTGTTACTCGCGTTCTTTTCTTCGTAGTACGGATCGGTCGCGAGGCGCTTCTTCGAGAAACCCATTTTTACCGGCGGCAAGTCGCGAACCGCGAATGATTCGCCAAAATTGACCGCGACCGATGACCGCGCTGCGCCTTTAGACTCCGGACTGGTCTGCGCTGCGGCCGGCGTTGTTACGAGAAAAAACGCTAGGGCACTGACGCCGAAGAGCGCAACCGTCCAACGCCGAGAAACGGCGTTACCCCCGAAAAAATTGTTCATTGCTTTTTGAGACGTACCAAAAAGCAAAGCATAGCCAGATGAACCGAATTTGCCTAGGAATTAACTGAGGAATTCGTCGGCTGGTCACAACAAGTCTTTTTCAAGCGAACACGACACCAAGCATGCGCGCGGTCTACGTCTACGCGAGGGGGCCGCGTCTATATATTCAGGCAACTTGATCGACTTGTACAAAAAACCGCCTGCAATGACCGCCTGGCGGTCGCTCAAGCACAAAAGCTGTTATCAAAGAGCTGAAATTTACAGAGCGAGTATTTGCTGCCGCTGCTGCTTCGTCGGGGCGATGCCTTCGCGTTCGTATGAATCGAAGATCACGTCGACGATCTCCTGCGGTTCTTCGAGAATCTGCATGAGTTCGATGTCGCCGGGCGAAATGAGTTTGTCGCGCAGAAGCGTGGAGCGCATCCAGTCGTGCATCCCGCCCCAGAATTCTTTGCCGACGAGGATGATCGGCATGCGGCGCGCCTTGCCAGTTTGAATCAAGGTCAGCGCTTCGGTCAATTCGTCCAACGTACCAAAGCCGCCGGGCATGCACACGAGCGCAGCGGACGAGCGCACGAACGCGAGCTTGCGATTGAAAAAGTACTTGAACGAAATCCCCATGTCCTGAAACGGGTTGCCATGTTGCTCGTGCGGCAACTGGATGTTGAGGCCGATAGAAAGGCTCTTCCCCGCAAACGCTCCGACGTTGGCCGCTTCCATGATGCCCGGCCCGCCGCCGGAGATCACGCTGAAGCCGGAATCCGACAGCAAACGCGCGATCGCAACGGTGCGGTCGTACCACGGGTTATCGGCCCGGATACGCGCCGAGCCGAAGATGGACACCGCCGGTTTGACCGGGCGGAGTTTTTCCGTCGCGTAGACGAACTCCGACATAATCTGTAACGCTCGCCACGCCTCCTGCCCCGGCGTCAAATCGGTCGCGCTCATCGCACTTTTCAGGTGCTCAATTTTTGCCTTGGTGCTCTCATTGTGAACAGTCATGTCGGAATCTCGTAAAAAGCTCGTTCTGGTTGACGGCTCATCATATCTCTACCGAGCCTTTCACGGGTTGCCGGACCTGCGCACCAAGGCGGGCGAGCCCACGGGCGCGATTCGCGGCGTGCTCTCGATGCTGCGACTGCTCGTCGAAAAAGAGAGGCCCGACTACTTCGCCGTGGTCTTCGACGCGCCGGGGAAAACCTTTCGCGACGATTGGTACCCGGAATACAAAGCGAATCGCTCTCCGATGCCGGACGACATGCGCCCGCAAATCGCGCCGCTGCATGAAATCATCAAGGCTCACGGCTGGCCGCTCATCATGGAAACAGGTGTCGAAGCCGACGACGTGATTGGCACGCTGGCGCGGCAAGCTGAAGCCGCGAACATTGAATGCGTAATCTCCACGGGCGACAAGGACCTCGCGCAGCTCGTAAGCGAGCACATCACGCTCAAGAACACAATGTCGAATGAACTGCTCGACATCCCCGGCGTGCAGGCCAAATTTGGCGTGTTGCCGACGCAGATTCTCGATTACCTCACGCTGATCGGCGACACCGTCGACAACGTGCCCGGTGTGCCGAAAGTCGGACCGAAGACCGCCGTAAAGTGGCTCACCGAATACGGCACACTCGACGCGATCGTCGCCAACGCCGCGAAGCTCACGGGCGTCGTTGGTGAGAACCTGCGCAACGCGCTCGAATGGTTGCCGAAGGGCAAGCAACTGCTCACGGTTAAGTGCGATCTGGAATTGCCGTACGCGCCAGACCGATTGGCCGTCACCGCAGCGGAAACGGCAACGTTGCTCGCGTTTTTTGAGCGATTCGAATTCAAAGGATTCGCCAATGAGTTGCGCGGCGCTAATTCCACGCCCGCAAACGACCACAAGGGTGCGGCGCCGCAACAGGCCGATTTGCTGGGCGCCGCCACGCCGACTGCTTCAGCCCCATCTTCCGCATCTGCCCCAGCGGTCACAGCATTCGCG
This sequence comes from Casimicrobium sp., assembly GCA_036733505.1. GTDB lineage: Bacteria > Pseudomonadota > Gammaproteobacteria > Burkholderiales > Casimicrobiaceae > Casimicrobium. Next base: position 17,119 of record DAINAJ010000020.1, on the reverse strand, counting down.
ACAGTAGTTGCGGCAGAAAAGAAACCGCGCCACTACAAAACCATCTTCACCAACGAAGAACTCGACGCCGTTGTCACCGCCATCAACGCCTCCGAACTCACCTGCTTCGACACTGAAACCACGTCGCTAGAACCAATGCTCGCGCAAATAGTTGGCTTGTCGTTTGCGTGGACGCCGTTTGAGGCGGTCTACATCCCGCTGACGCATCGGTATCCTGGCGTGCCCGAGCAGTTGCCGCTCGCCGATACGCTCGCGAAGCTCAAGCCGTGGTTTGAAGACGCGTCGAAAAAGAAGCTGGCGCAAAACGCGAAGTACGATGAGCACGTGCTGTTGAACCACGGCATTCAAGTGCGTGGGATTGCGCACGACACGTTGCTCGAAGACTACGTGTTGGAGAGCCACAAGCCGCACGACATGGACTCGATGGCGCTTCGTTTCCTCGACGAAAAGACGATCAAGTTTGAGGACGTCGCTGGCAAAGGCGCGAAGCAAATCGGCTTCGACGAAGTGGACATCGAACGCGCGAGTGAATACAGCGCCGAGGACTCGGACGTCACGTTACGGTTGCATCACGCGATTTACCCCTACGTTGCCTCCGACGAGAAGCTCAAGTACGTTTACGAATCGTTGGAGCTGCCAACGCGTGAAGTGTTGGTGCGCATCGAGCGAAATGGAGTGCTTGTCGACGCGGCGTTGCTGGGTCGCCAGTCGCACGAATTGGGTCTGCAAATTAACGCACTGGAGCAAAAGGCATACGAGCTCGCCGGACAGCCGTTTAACCTCGGATCACCGAAACAGCTCGGCGAAATTTTGTTTGGCAAACTCGGTATCCCCGTCAAGCGCAAGACCGCGACCGGACAGCCGTCGACCGACGAAGAAGTACTCACCGAACTCGCGGAAGACTACCCGCTGCCGAAGCTGTTATTGGAGCACCGTTCGCTCTCGAAATTAAAGAGCACGTACACCGATAAACTGCCACGCATGGTGAACGCAACCACCGGTCGCGTGCACACGAATTACGGCCAAGCCACGGCGATCACCGGCCGTTTGTCGAGCAACGATCCGAACTTGCAAAATATCCCCGTGCGCACGCCGCAGGGCCGCGAAATTCGCAAGGCCTTCATCGCGCCGCCGGGCAGTGTGATCGTGTCCGCTGACTATTCGCAAATTGAGCTTCGGATCATGGCGCACATCTCGCAAGATGCGTCTCTCTTGGACGCCTTCGCCAAGGGCCTCGATATTCATAAGGCCACGGCCGCTGATATTTTCGGCATCCCGATCGAAGACATCACCAGCGAGCAGCGCCGCTACACAAAGGCCGTGAACTTCGGTCTCATTTACGGCATGGGCGCGTTTGGGCTGGCATCACAGCTTGGCATCGAGCGAAACGCCGCGCAGCAGTTCATCGACAAATATTTCGCGCGCTATCCCGGCGTGGCCGAGTACATGCAACAAACGCGTGAATCGGCGCGCGCCAATGGTTACGTCGAAACGGTGTTCGGCCGCCGCCTCACACTCACCGACATCAACGGCGGCAACGGGCCGCGCCGTGCGGGCGCAGAGCGCGCCGCGATCAACGCGCCGATGCAAGGCACCGCAGCGGATCTCATCAAACTCGCGATGATCGCGGTCGATGCATGGCTCTGCGCGTCCGGCCTCAAGAGCAAACTCATCATGCAAGTGCACGATGAGTTAGTGCTCGAAGTGCCTGAAAGCGAGCTTGTCATCGTGAAACCAACGCTCGCCGCGAAGATGACCAGCGTCGCGCAATTGCGTGTGCCGTTGGTCGCGGAAGTTGGCGTCGGATTAAATTGGGATGAGGCGCATTGATTCGTTTCGAAGGTAGTCAGGCATGACCACGCCGTCCCGCGCCAAGCGCATCGCGCTCGATTTGCAAAGCGCTCGCATCGACCTTGAAAAGGAGTTCGGCGAACACGGCTTTCGCAACGGCATCAGCTATGTGACCGACAAGCGCATCCACATCCAATCGGCGCATCTGGATGAGGAGCGCGTGTGGCATCTTGTCGCGGCCGTGCGCGGCACGGACAGCGAGCCCTATACGACGACGGTCGAGATGGAGTTTTTCGAGTTCGGCATCGACATTTTTGCTGCCGAGTGCACCTGCCCGGTTCGTTTGAACTGCAAGCACGCTGCGGCACTGTCATACTTGTGGACTACGATGCAGCCGCAAAAGAACGGCACGCTGACGGGCGCGGCTGCGGAACCGATTGGCGAGGGCATGAGCCCCGCGGAGCCCGTACAAACGCCGGTCGCTGGCGCTTCGACGACGCTTCGCACGGGCCTTGCACCTGATTTGTCGAAGTGGCTTCGCGCCGGATTCGATCCGGTGCAACGACGTGATGCCGCGGTCGAAGCCGACGCAAAGGCGGCCAACGAGTTTGTCGCATATTTACTGACTGGGCTCGGAGAAATTACGCTCGCGAAAGCACGGCGACTCAAGGGCGGCGAGACGAAACTCAATGTGCAAGCAGCCTCGCTCAGTTGGATTCATCACGGGCATGCTGTACCGAATTACGTCGCGCCGGAAGACGAGCCCATTTTGCGCATGATGTCGGCCACGATTGGCTTGCAGTCGGTGCGCCCGATTTTGCAGTTGAGCGGCGTGATTGGTACGCAGCTCCTGAAGATGGCGCTCGACACGGGGCGTCTGTGGTGCGCACCAGAGGGCTTTACAGACACCGAAACCCGCACGCGTGCGCTCAAAGCCGCAGAGATTCCCGCGTTGGGCGAACCGCTCGCGTTATCTGATCCGGAACCCATGCGGCTCATCTGGGGCTCAATTGCTACGCCGTTCGGACCGCGCGTTGCGCTGCGTGCAGAACCCACGACACGCGTCGTCGACGCAGGGTTGCCGATCGTCGCCCTCGACCCACCATTGGTAATTGATACCTCCGCCAACGTATTGAGTCCTCTGCAGACGGCCGTGAGCACTGCGACGCTCGCGCGTCTTGTGGCGCTGCCGCCGCTGACGGACGACGACGATAGCGCTTGGGCATTCGTCGCCGACGCATTGCGTGAACTGCCCGACTTCGCGGCGATCCCTCGTTGCCCGACGGTGTCGGACGTCGAGGCACCGATTGCAGTGCCCTCGCCTGTGTTGCGCTTTGCGTTGATTGAGTTTGATGTATCGGTCGGCTGGGGCCGCAATTCGAGCATGCAGGGGCGCGTGTTTCCCGCGGTGCAACTTCTGTTCCGGTATCCCGACGGCAAGTTGCTCCCGTTTCAACGCAATGGCTTAGAGCACGCCGTTGAGCAAGAGCGCATCGGCCGTGAAGTGTTGAGTCAGCGCCTACGCAATGTACGGGTCGAATCGCGATGGGAAATGCGCATGCCGCGCCTGCTCTATCCCGCGGATCGAGTCGAGCCGTCGCTCGCCTACGCGCGAGACGTCAAAGCGCTACGCGAATCGCTCTGGGGCTTGCCGGATCACGATTGGTCAGGCCGTGGGCCGACGGTGCTTGCCGACGCGCAGATGGCGGGTTTTGCGATTGAGATCGAAGCGGGCTTTCCGATTTCGATGGAGGATATACCTGAACCTTCGTTGGAGCTTTCCCCCGGCAACGAGAACGGTTGGTATCGACTTTCGCTCGGCGTGGATGTCGACGGAAAACGCGTCGATCTCGCACCCGCGTTGGCAAAGCTGATTGCCGCGCAGAAAGACCCCGAACAATGGCTAGCAGTCCTACCGACGGTGCAGCATGTGCTGCTGTCGGTGCCGGTCCCGGACCGTGTGAAGGCGGCGCAAATCGTACGCATTCCGGGCGAACGGGTCGCAGCGATATTGACGCCGGTTTTCGAGTGGTTTCAAGGCGGCGGCGTAACGGAAATGAGCGCGTTGCAGGCGGCGCTGTTGCCCGATTTGCCCAACGATACGGTGCGCTATTTTGGTCGTGACCATCCGGCATGGCTCGCCATGCGCGAGCGCCTGCAGAGCGGTGCGGAGTTGGTGCCGGTTTCTCCCGCGCCAGGGTTTGCTGCGACGTTGCGCGGATATCAGTTGCACGGGTTGGCGTGGCTCACGCACCTGTACGAGTTGTCGATGGGTGGCGTGTTGGCCGACGACATGGGTTTGGGCAAGACCGTGCAGACGCTTGCGCATTTACATCGCTTGCATCAAACGTCAACGGGAAAACCAAGCCTCATCATCGCGCCCACGTCGGTGCTCAGCAATTGGCAGCGCGAAGCCGAGCGTTTCGCGCCGGGCCTTAAAGTGCATCGACATCACGGCGCGGAACGTGCGTCGACCGCCAAGGCGTTTGCCAACGCGCACGTCGTGCTGACAAGCTATCCGCTACTGCAACGCGACGAGAAAATGCTTTCGGACATCGATTGGAACGTCGTCGTGTTTGACGAAGCGCAGACGCTCAAGAACGCGAAGGCCAAAACGTATTTGTCTGCGCAGTCGCTCAAAGCGCATCAACGCATCGCACTGACCGGTACACCGACGGAGAATCACCTCGGCGAACTCTGGTCGATCTACAACGTGTTGATTCCGGGGCTGCTCGGCGACCTTGAAGGCTTCAATAGCATCTTCCGACACCCGATCGAACAACGCGCGGACACGAACCAGATGAAAAAACTGAAGGCTCGGATTCGTGCCTTCATCCTGCGTCGCGGACGCGATCAGGTGCTGACTGAACTGCCGCCGAAAACCGAATACACGCGTTGGATCGAGCTCGAATCGACACAAGCCGACATGTACGAATCGCTACGCACGGCGATTCACGATGACATCCGCAAAGTGATCGACAAGAAGGGCTTGAAGCAAAGCACGATTCATATTCTTGACGCGCTGTTGAAACTTCGGCAGGTGTGCTGCGACCCGCGTCTGGTGAAACTCCCGGGCGGGCGGGCGCATGCGGCCGTCGCTGGTTCGGCGAAGCTCGAGTGGCTCGCGACGCACGTGCCGGAGCTGATGGAGGAAGGCCGCAGCGTACTGATCTTCTCGCAGTTCACGAGCATGCTGGCGTTGATTGCAGAAACACTCACGGCGCAAGGCATTGTGTTCTCGTTGCTGACCGGAGACACGCGCGATCGTGACACGCCCATTGCGGAGTTTCAATCCGGCAAAACGCGTGTGTTTTTGTTGAGCCTCAAAGCCGGTGGTGTTGGGATCAACCTCACTGCTGCGGACACGATTATTCACTATGACCCATGGTGGAACCCCGCGGTCGAGGCGCAAGCCACGGCGCGCGCGCATCGCATGGGCCAAAACAAACCCGTGATCGTGACCAAGCTCGTTGCGAAAGGAACGTTGGAAGAGCGCATGCTCGACATGCTCGCGCGCAAACGAGAGCTTGCTTCGGCGCTACTCGAAGGCGAAGGTAGCGCGCTGACGGGCATCACGTTGGCCGACGTCGATGCTTTGCTAGCGCCGATTTCTTCCCTGCAGTAACGGCGCTCGCAAGCGCGCGAGCGAATCCACTAGGCAGGCAACGGCGTTTTCCGGGAATCAAGCGCGCGCTCGTCAATTGGCAAATGCACCAACGCAGCAAAAATCCCGAGCGCGATCGTCAGCATCCACACCCTGTTGTAGTTGCCCGTGGCGTCATAAATTTTGCCGCCCAACCACGCACCGAGGAAGCTTCCGATTTGATGCGAAAAAAACACTATCCCCCCCAGCATGCCGAGGTAGCGCACGCCATACACCTGTGCAATGATGGCGTTGGTCGGCGGCACGGTGGAGAGCCACAAAAAACCGATGGCAGCGGCGAATACGTAGACCGACCACTCAGAAAGTGGGAGCAACAGAAACGCGGAGATCACCACCGAGCGCATAAAGTAAATGAACGAGAGCACGTAACGCTTGGGCATTTTCCCCGCAAGCACCCCCGCGATGTAAGTGCCAAGACAATTGAATAGCCCGACCAACGCAAGTGCGGTCACTCCCACGCGCGCAGCAACGCCCTTGTCAAGCAGATACGGGGTTAGATGCGCACCAATAAACACAACTTGAAAACCGCAAACAAAATAGCCCAGCGTGAGCAGGGTGTAACTGCGGTCGCCAAACGCGGTGCGCAACGCCTCTCCCGCCGTAGCTTGATGGATGTTGGTCGCCGCAACCGGCAATTGGCCCTCCGTGCCGAGCTTGGCGAAATACCAGCCTAGTGGAGCGATGATGGCCGTGATAAGCGCCAGCCCAGTCAGCGAAAACGCCCAGCCGTTGTGCGTGATGAACCATTGACCAACGGGGATCATTAGAAATTGTCCAAACGATCCGGCCGCAGCACTGATGCCAAACGCCCACGCACGACGCTCAGGTGGCACCATTTTTCCAAGCACACTGTACGCCACCGAATAGGTCGTGCAGGCAATCGCAGCGCCCATAATCAAACCACCGGAGAGCGCAAGCGTGAAGGTGTTAGATAGATTTGCCGTCCACACCAACCCCACGGTGTAGAGCACCGCACCGGCGATCAGCACGCGCTTCGCGCCGTAGCGATCGGCGATGTAGCCGACAAACGGCTGGGTTGCTCCCCACATCAGATTCTGCAGCGCGACCGCGAACGAAAATACTTCGCGTCCCCATTTCATATCGGCTGAAATGGGTTGCAAGAACAATCCGGAGAACGCGTTACGCGTGCCCATTGCGATGCCGAGGATGATGGCCACGGCAAAGAGCGCGCGGAAGATGCGTTGATGTGAAGTCATGAATTTCTGCAGTGGTGGCGAACGGACTGTCGCGCTCTCACGCGACATTGCGCACGTACTGAATCGGCTTGTCGCGATCTCGTGAAGTCACAATGCTAACGAGGGAAGCGCTTACGCACGAAACCAAGCGCAAGAAACGAAACGTGCCGCTCATAGCGGCACGAGGTCCAGGTCAACTCGTTCGAACAAGTTCGTCCGAGTCACGACGATTGCGAGGGTCAGCCTCCGGCCGGCATTAAATCGTTTTCGTTGGCGTACCGAACGAGATCAACGACCGATTGCGCACCGAGACGCTTCTGCACCGTAACTTTGTGCGTACTGACAGTCTTTACGCTCAGATGCAAATCTTTAGCAATGTCGGTGACTGACTCACCGCGGACTAGTCGAATGAAGATGTCGTACTGCCGCACCGACAAATGTGTATGCGGCGCGCCATCGGTATTGGCGACACGCTTTTGCAATGGCCGCAGCACCACCTGATGGATCGCCTCAAGGATCTCGGCGGGCCGAGTGTCCTTTGCAAGATAAGCACTTGCGCCTAACGCCAGTGCACGATCTTTATGTGAAACCGGATCGTACGCAGTGAACACGATCACGCGCAGTTCTGGGGCTTCATCGAGCACCTGCCGCAGCAACGAAAGACCTGCCCGACCCGGCATAGCTAAGTCGAGCAGCAATACGTCCAGATCACCTTTGCGCACAAGCTCTATCGCCTGGCGACCGTCCTCAGCATCGCCCACGACTTCAATGCCTCTATCCGAGGACAAAATGCCTCGTACGCCTGATCGAACGACGGGATGGTCGTCGGCAATACCAACACGAATCACGGTAGCAGCATTCATTTCATTCATAAGTTGTGCATTTTCCAGCATCAACGCGCAATACGCCTTGAAAGGGCACGACAAGTTGTCATATTCAGATTACTCTTATCGTCAGAATGTCGCTAGTTTTACCGTGACTACGTCTTAGTTACTTACGCGGTCGTTACCGAATGTGTTGCATCCAATCACGAAGACTGGCGCGCGTACGCCCGGAGACTACGCTTATGTCACGAATATTCACGTCACTAGGTTGTTCCGAAGCTGCTCTGGCGAGCATCGCCAATTCGCTAGCACCCACAGCCGACGCCGCTCCCGCCAACGCATGAGCCGCTGCTTTAGTTTGTCTAATGTCATTGGCTTCCCAATGCCGCCCAATCTCCGTCACGTCAGCAGTGAGGCCATTCAAAAATCGTTCAATCAGTCTGCGAAGAAATGGTTCGCTGGCGCGCGCGTCCAGTTCAGTGAGCGAGTCCAGAGTCTCTCGGTCCAACGGCGCAAAATCTTCAACAACCGCCTTTTCGTCCTCAGACGCATCCTTTGCCAACGCCGCGCGTAACGCCATATCCAAGCTAAACACGGTTGCCGGCTTGGTTAAAAAGCCGCGCATCCCCGCCGCGGCGCACAGGGCGCGATCTTCTTCGCTAACGCTCGCAGTCAGCGCAACTATCACGGGAGCCGTTTTCTCGTCGCGACAGTTCTGAAGGATCTGACGCGTCGCCTCAACGCCACCGATTCGCGGTAAATTCAAGTCCATCAACACAACGTCTAACGGTTGGTTCGCCACAGCCTCTATCGCTGCTTCACCGTCCCCGACTGGCACCACGCTGTGCCCCAGCTGTTCGAGCATGATTTGTAACAACTCGCGGTTGATGTCGTTGTCTTCCACCACCATCACGCGCAGTGATCGTGTCGCAATAGGCACACGAGACGTGAGCGATGTATTCGTCGAACTTGGGATTGAGTCCACGACTAAACCCGTTCCGAGCGTTTGCGCAAGAATCGAAAATGTCATGCACGTACCCTGCCCTAGCCTGCTTTGCATTTGAATTTCGCCGTCGAGTGCTCGCACGAGCATGGAGCAGATAACTAAACCGAGACCGCTTCCAACCGCTTGATTTTCGTCACTGGCCGCACCTTGTTGAAACGGCTGGAACAGTCGATGCTGCGTGTCAATATCAATCCCTGGCCCTGTGTCTGTTATGGCGAAACGTAGCAGCACTGGATTGCCGGGTTGAGTCGCACTGTCGGCCCCAACGCGAATGCGAACCTCGCCACTGTGCGTGAACTTCAGCGCATTACCCAAAAGGTTAATCAAGACCTGTCGCAACATGCCTTGATCGGTGTGTATAACCTGAGGGACGGTCTCATCAATTTGCACAGCCAACGTAACGTTTGGCCGCGCCTGCGCGGCGGCCGCTACGCGCATCGCCTCGTCGATACACGCGCGCAATTCAAAACTGCGTAGCACAGGCGTAACTACGCCCGCCTCGAGCCGCGAATACGAAAGCACGCCGTCAATCAGCGTCAACAGTGATTTACTCGCGGCATCAAGCGTTTCCACTTGCGCTGTCGAGACGGTGGGGTTAGATGCGTGGGATAAAAGTTGCGTCGTGCCCACAACCGCTTGCAATGGCGTGCGCAGTTCGTGGCTCAATATCGCCAGAAAGCGTGCCTTGTCTTCGGCTGCCTTTTGTGCCGCTTTAGACGTCTGCCGCAGCTCACGCTCTAGTCGCTCGCGTCGAAGAATTTCCTCCGTCAGCGTCACGTTTTGCTCAGCCAATTGCGTCGTTCGAGTCACAACGCGCTCCTCTAGCGTGGCATTAAGCGCCGCAAATTTATCGTTTTGCCGGCGAATAGTTGCGAGCGATTGTTGCAAGCGTTGCACCATTTCACCAAACGCATGCGCCAAGACGCCAGTCTCAGCCAGCGACGTCGTCGGCAACGTCGACGGCAAACCATCTGCCGAAATGTCTCGCGTAGCTGCCACCAGTTGATCCACGTCCCGCGTCACGCGACGCAACACCCACAGTCCGAGCATGAGCGCTCCGGCAAGCGCAGCGAGAATAACGAAGAACATACTGATCGCGCTCTTGACGATTGGAGCCGTGAAATCGCTGCGAGGAATCGCCACCACGATGTCCCAGTCAATGCCCTCTATGCCCGTCACGCGACGCGATGCGACGTCCACCTGTTCACCCGTGGAATTAATTAGCGCGATCACTGGCGCCGACGTGCTAGCGCGCGCCGCACCTCGCCACCACTGTGCAGCAGCGCGCACCATTTCCGCTTGACTATCGCGCGCTGCAACGCGCAACTGAACGCCATTTTCTATGCGGAAAGGCGATTCAGGTGTCGACGAGGCCACCAACATACCTTCTCGATCAACGATGAATGCCACACCATTCGCGCTGACCGCAACGCCCTTCATGAAGGTGCTTAGCTCAGAGAGTTCCACGTCCGCCGCGAGTACTCCGTAGAGCGCACCGCTTTTGGCGAACACGGGCTGCGCTGCGGTCGTCACTAGCGCACCGGAGGCGAACGACGGATACACCTTTGTCCAAATCAAGCGCTGGGTGGCCTTCGCCGATTCGTACCAAGGGCGCTCGCGAGCTTGGTAGATGCGCGATTCAATTTCTAGCAAACGCGAACGATCGCCGGGGCCGCGTGATGTGTAGTTTTTTCTAGGTACCGAACCCGGCGCTTGAAGGCGAACGGTTGCCGCCGCGCGGGCTCCAGGGCGACCACGATCCACGCCAACAAAGCTGCCATCTTCACGGCCAAAGTAAAAGTATCCCGATGTGCGCGTGCCCGACGTCAGTTCAAACAACTTGCGCTCTAGTCGTTCGTCATCGGTGAAAACCTCAAACGAGGCGCTGTGGTTATCGTCCACTCCCGGGAACGTCGCTCGCAGCGTGACCGCAGCCTCTTCCAACTGATGTACGGCGGCCTGCCCCACGCGCGCTGAGATGTCTTCCATCAATTGCCGCGAGAGTAGATCGACCGCTTGCAGCCCAGTGTAGAGCGACGTACCCGCAATGATCAGCGCTGGCGCCACGATCAGCAGCACAAAGGGCACGGTGAGGAGCGTACGCAGGCGCAATGCGCGCGGTGCACCTTTAGCCGGCGTCGGAATCGGAGTCGGTGCCAGAAAGTCTGTCTTCGTGTCAGGCGGGGAGTCGCTCATACAAGAGAATGTCGGATTAACTGAGCGACTTTACCATCCCGCTTGGCCCCAATGATTGGTCAACCGAAGCCACACATGCACGCGATGCTTCAAGCGCATGCTCAAGCCATATAAGGGCTACTTCTCGAAAAAGTCTTTCAACTTGTCGAAGAAGCCCTTTTGCTTAGGGCTTTGCTTTGCGGCATTGTTCGCCCGGATTTCCTCAAACTCGCGGAGTAGCTCCTTCTGCCGCGAGTTCAGGTTCACGGGAGTCTCGATTTGTACGTGGCAATACAAGTCACCTGTCACGCTGCCGCGCACCGGCCGTATGCCCTTGTTTTTCAAGCGAAACACTTGACCAGATTGGGTCTCTGCAGGAATTTTCAGAAGTGCCTTACCGTCGAGTGTCGGGATTTCCAACTCACCGCCGAGGGACGCGGTCGCAAACGAAATTGGCATTTCGCAATGCAAGTCGGCGGCGTCGCGCTGAAACACGGCGTGCGGCTTGAGTTGCACCACCACGTAGAGATCGCCCGAAGGCCCACCGTTGGTGCCCGCCTCGCCCTCGCCCGCGAGGCGAATTCGATCATCGGTATCAACGCCAGCTGGAATCTTGACTTCCAACGTTTTCGAAGTCTTCTTGGAGCCCGCGCCGTGGCATGCCTTGCAGGGATGCTTAATGATTTTTCCGCTACCGCGACATTGCGGGCACGTTTGCTGCACAGAGAAAAAGCCTTGCGACACGCGCACTACGCCCGCGCCTTTGCAGGTCGGGCACGTCTCGGGATCGTGCCCTTTTTCTGCGCCGGTACCGTGACAGACTTCGCAGGTCTCTGTGCTCGGAATGCGCAGCTTAGTCGTCGTGCCGCGTGCGGCTTCTTCCAGCGTAATTTCTAAGTTGTAGCGAAGGTCCGAGCCGCGAAACGGCGAGTCCGCTCGTTGCTGCCGACCACGGCCGCCCGCGCCGCCAAATATCTCTCCAAAAATATCGCCAAATGCATCGCCAAAATTGCCGCCTGCGAAACCACCCGCGCCTGCAGCCTGTGGATCCACGCCAGCGTGCCCGTATTGGTCATACGCGGCCCGCTTTTTCGGGTCGGACAGAATCTCGTAGGCTTCCTTGGCTTCTTTGAAATTTTCTTCGGATGCTTTGTCGCCCGGATTGCGATCCGGGTGATACTTCATGGCAAGCTTGCGATACGCTTTTTTGATCTCGTCTTCCGACGCAGATTTTTCGAGGCCGAGAAGTGTGTAGAAGTCTTTTTTTGCCATGCTTGTCGTACGTGGTCAGCGCAAAACGCTGCGCTGACCTAAAACCATTGAGTTAGCGGGGGATATGGGCGCGAATCCGATCATTTCAAGCGATGAAACGGAGCCTACTTGTCGGAATTCGCCGGAAATGTGAAGGCGATTGTCCTGAATTCTGCCGGAAGCGGCTCCCACCGCGCGCGCATTGCGTCGAGCGCGGCCAGCGGCACGTCATGAATGTTGCCCCAGTTGGCGACGCATTCGACAAAACAGAGCGTCCGTCCCGCCAACTGCGTCGCCCCAACAATACCGGCCATTTCCCACAGGCGAACATGAGTATTGGCCACCACCACCTTGCGTCCCGCTTGCATGGCGCTGAGCGCGTCGCGCACGACCACAGCGTGCGCATCTGCCGCGCGCAGCGGATCGAAGGTGTATTTGCCGTTTGTCATGAAGTGACTGTCGGTCTCAAGGTGAACGAAGCCGTGCGAGCGCGAGAGCAGCGCCGCGAAGGTGCTCTTGCCGCTCCCTGGAAGCCCACGCAAGACTACGCAATCGAACGGCACAATCGCTTCGATTAAATCTGTACTCCGCGCGACATACGTGGACATCTGGGGCCTCTATTTACGACTTTTTTACACGATGCGACGCACAATTGTCGTCGCCTTTACGCGCATCGGCCTACGCTTGCATTCATTGAGTATTGATCGATTCCCCATGATAAAGACCTTATGGCGGCCCAGATTTCCACTTCGCGGCACATTCGCGTACGTTGGAGCAGTCGGCTTGTGCGCTCTGGTCGCTCTTGTCGCATGGCCCCTCTCGTACTGGCTCGACAACGTGAACATCGTGATGATTTTCTTATTGAACATTGTCGCAGTTGCACTTCTGTTTGGTCGTCGAGCTGCAATAGCTGCTGCATTCTTGAGCGTTGCCCTGTTTGACTTTTTCTTTGTACCGCCCAAATTCTCGTTTTCTGTCAACGATGGTCAATACCTTGTCACTTTTGCGGTGATGCTAGCCGTCGCGCTAACGATTGGCCACTTAACCACGGCCGTGACGCAACGTGCTGACGACGCGCAGCAGCGCGCGGACGAGCAAGCTGGTTTGTATCAATTGGCGCAGGAGCTGGCTGGCGCTTTAAGTCTCCCCCAGACCGTTGGCGCAATACACGCGTTCTTTCGACAGCAACTCAATGCACGCAGCACAATCTTGCTGCCCGACGAATCCGGTGAACTAGTCATTTCCGGGCACGACGCAACGCCCGCAAGCCATCATGCCAAGCTGACGAATGCAGAGCGCAGCGCTGCCCGTGCCGTCTACGAAACCGGCACGCTCATGGACTCACCAAAGCTGGGCAACGACGACGGCGAGCGACTTTTGTTGCCCTTGATTGGAGCGACCCGACATCGCGGCGTATTAATCGTTGCGGCCTGCGAGCAAACGCCGCAAACACTCGTAAGCAAGACATCAATGCTGCGCGCGGTGGCGTCGCTCATCACCACCGCCATCGAACGCCTGCACTACGTTGAAGTGGCTAACAAAACCGAGCTCGAAATCCAGAGCGAAAGGCTGCGCAGCGGCATTCTCGCTGCGCTGTCGCACGACATTAGGACGCCACTGACAGCGCTATACGGTCTTGCAGACACCTTGGTCGCTGACACACAAATTGAAAAAATACTGATCAAAGAAACCGCGGTCGCCATTCGAGATCAGAGCCTTCAGCTCAACAGCATGGTGACCAACTTGCTGGACATGGCGCGCATTCAAGCAGGGCAAATCACACTTCGACGCGAGTGGCAACCGCTTGATGAAGTCATCGGCGCGAGTATCCGCTTTGCTGCAGCTGCATGCAGTCAGCGCCATGTCATCGTTGAGTTGCCGCCCGAATTGCCGCTTGTAAACATCGATGCAGTACTCATCGAACGCGTGCTGTGTAATCTGCTAGAAAATGCGTCGAAATATTCTCCTCCGAATAGCGAAATTCGCTTAGTTGCACATGCATCAACTCTCGAAATCGCGGTCTCGGTCCGAAATCCAGGCAGCGGTTTCCCCGCGGATCGGCTCGAACGAATGTTCTTGCTCTTTGAGCGCGGCGCGCAGGACGGCCACGTTTCCGGGATGGGGGTGGGTTTAGCGATTTGCCGTGCAGTGGTTGAGGCGCATGGCGGCCACATATCCGCGAGCAACCCAACCGACGGCGGCGCGTGCGTCACCTTCACGCTGCCGCGCGGAACACCTCCACCCATCGATCTTGAAGCCGACGCGCCTAGCGTCAGCGCGCGGCCATGAACGCCGGCTTAGCCACGCTATTGGTGGTGGAGGACGATGCGCAGATTCGCCGCTTCGTTCGGCACTCGTTGGAACGCGAAGGGTTTCGGGTGCGCGAGGCCGAAGCCTACGCGACGGGATTGATCGATGCTGGCACGATTAAGCCTGACGTGGTGATTCTTGATCTCGGGCTACCGGACGGCGACGGCAAAAATTTTGTACGTGAACTGCGCGGATGGTCGCAGGTACCGGTTTTGATTTTGTCGGCGCGCTCGATGGAGACGGACAAAATCGAGGTGCTCGACGCTGGCGCCGATGACTACTTAACCAAACCATTTTCGGTGGGGGAATTGCTAGCGCGCGTGCGGGCGCTCCTGCGACGCGGCTCACGCTCGCCTGATACTGAAAACGCGCTGGTGCGGTTTGGCGAAGTTACGGTCGACATGACGCGACGTCTGGTGCTTCGTGCCGACGTTCCAGTGCATCTCACCGCAATTGAATATCGATTGCTCGTGGCGCTCATTGCAAACGCCAACAAGGTGGTGACGCAGCGTCAATTGTTGCGTGACGTGTGGGGCCCTTCGCACGTGGAGAGCAGCCATTACCTTCGCATTTATGTGAGTCATTTGCGACAAAAACTAGAGATAAATCCAACGCTTCCACAACATTTACTGACGGAAATTGGCGTCGGTTACCGCTTCACGATGTAGGCCCTCCGCGTTCGTTTTTCTCGCTCAAACATTTTCATTTTTCGTGCAACCCACTGAGAGGATGCTCACTCGTGTCTACCCAAACGTCACAAAAATCCAGCACTGCGGTACTTACGGTCGCAGCCCTAGGCATCGTCTACGGCGACATCGGCACAAGCCCACTGTACGCCTTCAAGGAAGCCTTCAACGGAGCGCATGCTTTAGCGCTCACGGAAGCAAACGTGCTAGCGACGCTCTCGGCGTTGTTCTGGGCAATCATGCTCATCATTTCACTAAAGTATGTGTGGCTCGTCCTCAAACTTGATAACGAGGGCGAAGGCGGCGTGCTAGCCCTCACAGCGTTGGCGCATCGGCTTGTCAAGCGTTTGCCGCACGGCGACAAAGTGGCGCTCTTGGTAATCACCGGAGGCGTGTTTGCAGCGGCGTTGTTCTACGGCGATGCAATTATCACGCCCGCCATCTCCGTGCTCTCGGCCGTTGAAGGACTCAGCGTCGCGACGCCGCAGTTTGAGAAATACGTCATCCCCATCACCATTGGCGTGTTGGTCGGACTGTTCGCGATTCAGCGACACGGCACTGGGCGCGTCGGCGCTTTGTTCGGCCCAGTCACCATTATTTGGTTTCTGGTACTAGCAACGCTAGGCGTACAGAGCATCGTGCAGACGCCGGTCGTTCTCAAGGCGCTCAACCCGATGTACGCAGTGCAATTTGCGCTTGAGCATCCTGGCAGCACGGTTGTGTTGCTCTCCGCGGTGTTTCTCGCGCTCACGGGCGGCGAAGCACTCTACGCGGACATGGGGCACTTTGGCGCAAAGGCGGTGCGAATCGCATGGTATGGTTTGGTCTGCCCATCGCTAGTGCTGAACTACTTTGGGCAAGGTGCTCTGGTACTGCGGGATGCGGCTGCCGTAAAAAATCCGTTCTATCTACTTGCAGGTGATAGCTGGTTACTGCCGCTAGTCGTGCTGGCCACAGCCGCAACCATCATCGCGTCGCAGGCCACGATTTCCGGCGCGTTTTCCCTCACGCAGCAGGCTTCACGCTTGGGCTACCTGCCGCGCGTGAACGTGCGTCACACGTCCGATCGCGAACGCGGCCAAATCTACATCGCGAGCGTCAATTGGGCGATGCTCATTGGCGTGATCTTGCTTGTATTGCAATTTCGTTCTTCGAGCGCGCTAGCCGGCGCTTACGGTATCGCAGTCTCGGGCACGATGATCATCACGACCTTGCTCTCCGCCGTCGTTTTCATTGCGGCGCGCGGAAAGTATCGGGTGCCTTTGCTAGTGTTACTTGCAATATTCGGCGCGCTCGAAATTTCCTTCTTCGCGGCCAATCTGACCAAACTGGCGGATGGCGGCTGGTTCCCGCTGACGCTAGGCGCGCTGCTTTTTTTGTTGCTCATGACCTGGAAAAAAGGCTCGAGTCTGGTCAGCCAGCAGCGCAGTAAGCTAGATCTGCCGGTGGATTCGTTGGGCGAAACGATGCTTAAAGACGTGCCGCGTGTCACGGGGACGGCGGTGTATTTGTCGTCTGACCCGCTACTGGTCCCCAGCGCGCTCTTTCACAACCTTAAGCATTTTCATGTGTTGCATGAGCGCATCGTGCTGCTCCATGTGCGTACCGACGATGTGCCGTATGTCGCGGACGCTCATCGGCTGGCGGTGGCTCGAAGCGGATCTGGCGTCTGGTCGATCAGCGCGCACTTCGGGTTCCGCGAGATGCCCGACCTGCCGGCCGCGCTGATGTGGGCGGGGGAATCGGGGTTGGAGTTTGATCCGATGACGACCACCTATTTCATCGCTCGATC
The DNA here is from genome assembly GCA_036733505.1 of Casimicrobium sp. Lineage (GTDB taxonomy): Bacteria > Pseudomonadota > Gammaproteobacteria > Burkholderiales > Casimicrobiaceae > Casimicrobium. The sequence goes on along the minus strand of DAINAJ010000020.1, from coordinate 424 downwards.
GGTGGTGCAAGACGGACCAGGGGAGCTTTCATCGTGGCGCTGCGCGCTCTATTCGTGGATGACTCGGCAAGCCGAGGGCGCGGCGGGCTACTTCAATTTGCCGCCTAATCGTGTCGTGGAGCTGGGCACGCAGGTGCTGCTGTAATTCGTCGAAGAGTACCTCCTCCGCGCCGCCCGCCCTGGAACCTCGCTGACCAGGAGGGATTCGTGACGATACAGCTTTTTGCCACGAACGACAGCTGTTTGGTACTTTATGGATGTTTTTCTTAATAGTCGACTTATCCAATATTTCTACCAGGAACAAGCTAAATCAGTCGTTTGGTGCAAAAAGCTGTAACTCATCGTACGCGAAAGATATTGAAGCCTCAGTCACTTATTTCGAAACACAGGGTATCGCAGAAGCAGGTTTTGGCACAACTCATAT
>DAINAJ010000019.1:15005-25556 GCA_036733505.1 Casimicrobium sp. | reverse complement strand
CCATAAAAATACAAGATTCAGCGCGTCGATAGAGCATGTGCCGCCTCCTAAAGCCAGTGGTTTGACATTCACGCTACCGGAAACGTCCCCGGCAAAAGTATCCGCTTATCCACGCCATTGATATTCGTGTGCCCACAAAACGCCATCGTGACGTCGAGTTCTTTGTGGATGATTTGTAGGGCTTTGGTGACCCCTGCTTCACCCATTGCGCCGAGGCCGTAGACCATCGCGCGGCCGATGTAGGTGCCTTTTGCGCCCAGTGACCAGGCTTTGAGCACGTCTTGGCCGGAGCGGATGCCGCCGTCCATGTGTACTTCGATTTTGTCCCCGACGGCGGCGACGATGGCGGGTAGCGCGCGGATGGAGGTTTCTGCTCCGTCGAGCTGGCGGCCGCCGTGGTTCGAGACGACGATGGCGTCGGCGCCGCTTTTCACGGCGAGTTCGGCGTCTTCAACGTCTTGGATGCCTTTCAGAATTAGCTTGCCGCCCCAGCGCTCTTTGACCCATTCGATGTCGGGCCACGAGACGCGTGGGTCGAACTGCTCGTTGGTCCACGAGGCGAGCGATTTCATGTCGCTCACTTCTTTGACGTGGCCGACAAGATTGCCGAACGTGTGGCGACGCGTACCGGCCATGCCGAGGCACCAGCGCGGTTTGGTCATGAGGTTGATGATGTTGGCGATCGTGGGTTTCGGGGGCGCGGTGAGGCCGTTTTTGAGGTCCTTGTGGCGCTGGCCAATAACTTGCAAGTCGAGCGTGAGCACGAGTGCGCTGCAACGTGCGGCTTTGGCGCGATCAATCATGCGCACCATGGCGTCGCGGTCGCGCATCATGTAGAGCTGGAACCAGAAAGGAGCTTGCGTGTTTTTCGCGATGTCTTCGATGGAGCAGATGCTCATCGTGGAAAGCGTGAACGGGATGCCGAATTTCTCGGCCGCTTTCGCCGCGAGGATTTCACCGTCGGCGTGTTGCATGCCGGTCAAGCCGACAGGCGCAATCGCGACGGGCATGGCGACGTCTTGGCCGACCATTTTCGTTTTCGTCGTGCGGTTTTCCATGTTGACGGCGACGCGCTGGCGAAACTTGATCGACTGGAAATCCGCTTCATTGCCACGATAGGTGCTCTCGGTCCATGATCCGGAATCGGCGTAGTCGTAGAACATGCGCGGCACTCGTTTTTCGGCGAGAACGCGAAGGTCTTCGATGGTGGTGATGACGGTCATGGGATCTCCTTGTGGGGGCGCTAACGTGGGCGAACTTTGGTCGGCACGGCGGCGGGTGAATTTTCAGATTGAATCGTATCGGGATTCGACGCGCTTGAGTGAATCGTGTGCGCGAAAAAAATTCATGTGGCGCTGGCGGCGGATTCAAGCGAAGCGCATTCGCGGCGCAGCCACTGCGCAAACTCGAGCGCGAGACTGCTGGCCTGATGCACGGTTAGGCTGTAGCCGTCTTGCGGCGCGGAGCGCACAGCGAACAGGTCTACAAGCTCGCCGCGCGCAATCCAGCGTGCGGCGAGGCTCATGCGCGCGAGCGCGACGCCCTGCTCGCTGGCGGCGGCTTCGAGCGACAGGCCAAGATCAACAAATTTCACACCGCGCGTAGGCTCGGCGGCTTCGATTCCCGCCGCTGCAAACCAAGGGCGCCACGGCTCCAACGGACAGCGGATGAGCGGCACGGGGTTTTCTTTGTTAGTGGTTAACGTGCTGGAAACCAAATCCGCGGGCCGCTTTATCTTGAGTCGTCGCACGAGCGCCGGGGCGGCGACAGCGAAAACTGGCTCAAACAGCAATGGCTCCGCGCCTCCAATCGGGCCGAAATTGACGGCGATGTCAGCGTCGGGAACAGCGAGATCGAGATACGGAATTGCGACGACGATTTCAATCTCAGCGTCTGGCCATGCGTCGGTGAACGCTTTGAGGCGTGGCACCAGCACTTCGCGCGCGAAGGTGGGCGGCGCGAGCACCCGAAGGCGAGCCACCGATTGCACGGCGCGCTGGTGCAGGCCGATGGCGGCGAGCTGGTTGAGCGCGGCGCGAACTTGTTCGGCGTATTCCTTGCCGGCGGCGGTGAGCGTTAGGTAGCGGCCGGTGCGGTCGAAGAGCGGGGTACCCAGCAAGTGCTCAAGCGCGGAAACGCGTTTGCTCACGGCGCTTGCGGTGATCGAGAGCTCGACGGCCACCTTGTCGAATGCGCCGAGTCGCGTGGCCGCTTCAAATGCGCGAAGCGCGTCAATGGGCGGGAAACGAGTGTCGGTGCGTGCCATGCTGGAACTTTAGCAGTTGCGTTCGGGCAGCGGCAATGGCACATGCCCGTGGCGAGGCGTTTTCGGATGAACTAACTTAAGTGTGATCCGACGGTGTGGCTACAGCTTTTTCGCTCTACCGACGGCCAGACGGCCGTTACGAGCACAATATTGGCCAAGTCGACAAATAGAGAAAAAGCGCCAAGAAGACCGTCTGGCGGTCGTTCGTGCACTATAGCTGTTAATCGGCTGCCACGATCGAGCGAGCGCAGCCGAAGCGAACGACCAGGAAACTAGCCCTGTAACGCGCGGACGCAAAGCGCCATGATGGCACTCGGGAACGCACCCAGCGCGAGGATTGCCAGAGCATTCACGGACACCAATGCAGTTGCGGCACCACCGGGCAACGCGACGTCAGCGGCGGTTGGTTCAGAGAAGTACATCGCGCGAACGACCCGCAAGTAATAGAACGCACCGACGAGCGAGGCCATGACTGCAATCACGGCGATCCATGTGTAACCCGCGTTGACGATCGCCTCGATCACCGAAAGCTTGGCCCAGAACCCTACCGTTGGAGGAATGCCAGCAAGCGAGAACATGGCGAGCAACATCAGGAATGCAAACCACGGCGAGCGGGTGTTAAGGCCTTTGAGGTCTTCAATGTTGTCGAACTCAATGCCACGCCCGGACAGCAACACGAGAATGCCGAACGACACGAGACCCGTGATCGCGTACGCCAACGCGTAGAAGAGCGCAGCGGCATAGCCGTCCTTACCGCCCGCGACGAAGCCGAGCAACAGGAAACCCATGTTGGCGATGGCGGAGTACGCCAGCATGCGCTTGATATTTGTCTGCGCTACGGCGATCAAGTTGCCCAGCACGACGGAGAGCGTGGCAATCACAGCGAGAATCAGCGATGCATCTGCATGCGCTGGAACGAGCGCGTTTCCAAACAAGCGATAGGCCAAAGCGAAAGCCGCGATTTTTGGCGCAGTGCCAAGGAACAACGTAACGGCAGTGGGTGCGCCGGTGTAGACGTCCGGAACCCACATGTGGAATGGCACGACGCCCAGCTTGAAGGCGACGCCGGCCGCAATAAAGATCAGGCCGAGTGCAATCGCCATTTTGTTCGGTGCGGCGATGGCCTTGGCGATGCCGTCGAAGCTGATACTGCCGGTGGCGCCGTAGATGATCGACATACCAAACAGCAACAATCCGGATGCCAACGCGCCGAGCACGAAATACTTCATCGCAGCTTCGGTCGCGATGCGGTCATCACGCTTGAGTGCGACGAGCGCGTACATCGACAGGCTCAACAGCTCCAATCCAAGGTAGGCGGTCAACATGCTCGCGGCGCTGGCGATCACCATCATGCCGAGCGTGCCGAACAACGTGAGCGCGACGTACTCGCCGTTGTCGAGGCCGTGTTTTTTCAAGTAAGTCCACGAATAGGCGAGCGCGACCGCGGCGGCCAGCAACATGGCTATTTTGAGAACGGTAGCGATGCCGTCCGCAACGAATAAGCCCGAGAACGCAGACTGAGTAGCCACACCGCCAACTGGTGTAAATGGCACGAATACGTAGAGCGCTGTCCACAGCAACGCGCCGATGCCGCAGGCGTAGGTGAACCACTTTTGACCAGGGCGAACGAACAAGTCCGCAATCAGAATAAGCCCTGCCAAGCAGAGCAACACGATTTCGGGGAGAACGAGCAGGATGTCTTTCATTTTCTTTTTCTCGCTCGACTACAGTTTGCTGTGTGATACGTGCAGCAGAAGCGCATCAACACTCTTGTGCATCACTTCGGTGAACGGTGCCGGATAGAGTCCCATGCCAAGCACGCAGGCCGCGACCAGCATCAGCATCCAGAATTCGCGCGGCGAAACGTCCTTCATTTCTGCGACATGGTCGTTACCGATGTCGCCGAAAATCACGCGCTTGTACATCCACAAGGTGTAGGCTGCGCCGAGGATGAGTGCGAGCCCAGCGCAAGCTGCTGTCCAGAACATGCCTTGCTTGACGGCGGCGAGCGTAACCGTGAATTCGCCGATGAAACCGGACGTGCCCGGTAGACCCGCATTGGCCATACCGAAAAGCATCATGAGTGCCGCAAACTTGGGCATCACGTTGGCCACGCCACCGTAGTCGGCGATGTTACGGCTATGCAGTCGGTCGTACATCACGCCTATGCACAAGAACATCGCGGCAGACACAAAGCCGTGCGAAATCATTTGCATGAGCCCACCTTCGATGCCCAGCGCACTGCCTTGTCTGCCAACGAAGAGGAAAAAGCCGAGCGTAACGAAACCCATATGGGAGATCGACGAATACGCGACTAGCTTCTTCATGTCGGTCTGAATGAGCGCGACGAAACCAATGTATACGATCGCGATGAGGGAAATCGTCACAATAAACGGCGCGAGCAGAATCGACGCGTCCGGGACGATGGGCAGGATGAAGCGCAAGAAGCCATACGCCCCCAGCTTCAACGTGATTGCCGCGAGGATAACGGAGCCGCCGGTAGGTGCCTCGACGTGCGCGTCAGGTAACCAAGTGTGCACTGGCCACATTGGAACCTTGACGGCAAAAGCCAAGAAGAACGCAACGAACAACAAAATTTGTGGCGTTTTCGCCAGTGGAACTTTGTGGAAATCGGCGATGCTGAAGCTGCCGCCAGTGGCCTTGTAAAGGTAGATCAACGCTACCAACATTAAGAGCGAACCGAGCAATGTATACAAGAAGAACTTGATCGCGGCGTAGAGTCGATTCGGGCCACCCCAAATGCCAATGATCAAGTACATCGGAATGAGCATCGCTTCGAAGAACACGTAGAACAACATCGCGTCGGCGGCAGCAAAGGCACCGTTGATGAGGCCCGACATGATGAGGAACGCTGCGAAGTACTGGGCAGGTTGCTTCTCGATGACAACCCAACCAGCGATCACGACAAGAATCGTGGTGAAGCTGTTGAGCAGCACGAACCACATTGAAATACCGTCTACGCCAAGGTAGTAACCAATCTTGTAGCGCTCGATCCACGGTACATTCTCAACGAACTGCAACGCGGCCGACGACGGATCGAAGCCCGTATAGAGCGGGATCGTCACGAGGAAGCCAGCCACGGCCGCGATCAGCGCAATCCAGCGCGTCAGGTTTGAGTTCTTGTCGCGACCGGTTGTCATCACGGCTAACGCGCCGATGATGGGAACCCAGATAGAAAGTGAGAGCAGCATGATGTGTGTAGTTGTCCCGCTCTAGTGCTAGCGAAGCAGAAGCCAAGTGAGGAAGGTCAAGACGCCCGCAACCATGACAAACGCGTAGTGGTAGATGTAGCCGGTCTGCAGGTGACGCATCACGCCAGCGAGTAATCCCACGCCGTTGGCCGAGCCGTTGACCAGCGCGCCATCAATGACAGCACGGTCGCCATATTTGAAGAAGCCTTCGCCCAGTTTGCGTGCGCCGCCGGCAAAGAAGAAATCGTTAAACCGATCAAAGTAGTATTTTTCTTCGAGCACTTTGACAATGCCACTAAACCGAACGCGAAGCTTGGCCGGCAACGCAGGGTTGACGATGTAGAGGTAGTAGGCCAAGCCGACGCCGAGCGCAGCCAACAGCAAAGGTAGCGTGGACAGGCCGTGTATCGCCATGCCCATTGGTCCATGGAATTTGGCAGTGAGCGGTGCGATGGTGTCGTGCTCCTTGGCCACTGCGATTACGCTCTTGAACCAGTCGCCGTGCACCATCTTTTCCACGCCGAAGTAGCCCAGAATTGCCGAAGGGATTGCAAGGAGTATTAGCGGGACAGTCACCACCCATGGCGATTCATGCGGCTTTCCGCCGTGCCCGTGGTCGTCGTGTGCGTCGTGATGATGCTCGTCATGTGGCATTTCGTCGTAGCGCTCTTTCCCGTGGAACACTAGGAAGTACATTCGGAATGAGTAGAAGGCAGTGACGAACACGCCCGCGAGCACCGCGAAATTTGCGTATCCCTGACCGAATATTTTGCTCTCGTGAACCGCTTCGATGATCGTGTCTTTGGAATAGAACCCCGACAGCAACGGAAACCCAATCAGTGCCAGCGACCCAATCAACGACGTGATCCACGTGATCTTCATGTACTTGGCTACGCCACCCATGTAGCGGATGTCCTGATTGTGGTGCATGCCGATGATGACGGAGCCAGCACCAAGGAAAAGCAATGCTTTGAAAAAAGCGTGTGTCACCAGATGGAACATTGCGGCGCTGTACGCAGACACTCCTAGCGCCACAGTCATGTAGCCCAATTGCGAAAGGGTTGAGTAGGCAACCACCCGCTTAATGTCGTACTGGATGATGCCGAGGAATCCCATGAACAGCGCCGTCGTCGCGCCGATAATCAGGACGAACGACAAAGCGGTGTTCGACATCTCAAACAACGGCGACATACGAGACACCATGAAGATGCCCGCCGTCACCATCGTTGCTGCGTGAATCAGGGCGGAAATGGGCGTTGGGCCTTCCATTGAATCCGGTAGCCACACGTGCAGGGGCACTTGAGCTGATTTACCCATCGCGCCGATGAACAGCAAAATGCACGTGGCCGTCATCAGCGACACGACACCGAATGGTCCCATCAGAATAGAAATGTCGGCTAGAGAGGGCGCCTTCTTGAAAACAGTCGCGTAATCGAGACTGCCGGTGTAGGCGACCACGAGAGCAATGCCCAACAAGAAACCGAGGTCACCGACGCGATTGACCAAGAACGCTTTCATGTTGGCGAAGATTGCGGTGGGCTTCTTGAACCAGAATCCGATCAACAGGTACGACACCAAGCCGACGGCTTCCCATCCGAAGAACAGTTGCAGGAAATTGTTGCTCATCACGAGCATCAACATCGAGAACGTGAACAGGGAAATGTAGCTAAAGAAACGTTGATAGCCCGGATCCTCTTCCATGTAGCCGATGGTGTAGATGTGCACCATCAGCGACACCGAAGTCACTACCAACATCATCGTGACGGTGAGTTGATCAATGAGGAAACCCACCTCAAAGTGCACTCCGCCAGATTCCATCCACGTATAGAGCGGGCCGTTGAACGTGTTGCCCGCTAAAACGTCAGTGAAGACGACACAGGACGCAATAAACGACGCCAAGACGCCCAAGATGGTGACCCAGTGAGCGCCTTTGCGCCCGATCTGTTTGCCGAACAGGCCCGCCAAAATTGCGCCAATTAGCGGCGCAAATGGAACGATGAGATAGGAGATTTTCACTGCGCCCTACCCCTTCAGTTTGCCAATTTGATTCACGTCGACCGATCCGACATTACGGAACAGCACGACCAAAATTGCCAATCCAATCGCGGACTCAGCGGCGGCGACCGTGAGGATGAAGAACACAAAAACCTGTCCGCTCAGATCACCAAGATAGCTTGAGAACGCGATAAAGTTTAGATTCACCGCCAGAAGCATTAGCTCAATCGCCATGAGCAAAATGATGACATTCCGCCGGTTGAGGAAGATGCCAATAATGCTGATCGTAAACAGCGCTGCGGCAACGAATAGATAGTGGTTAAGTGTTGGGGCGCTGAGCATTATTTCTTTGCCTCGGTTGCTGCCGGTTCTGCTACGGCCGCAGGCGTCTCAGCGGCCGTTGGTTTTTCGCTGGCAATTTTGAGGATGCGCAGACGATCATTGCGTCGAACGAGCACCTGCTCCCCCGGGTTTTGGTAACGTGATTCACGACGGTCCCGCAGCGTCAGCGCAATAGCGGCCACGATGGCCACGAGCAGCAAAACGCCTGCAATCTCAACCGCATAGATGTACTTCGTGAAGAGCTCAATGCCGAGCGCTTTGGTGTTGCTACCGTCCATCACAACGGCATTGGTTCCGCCCACTTTTTTGCTGAACGACAAGCCAAGCACCAGCACCATTTCAATTAGCACAGCTAAGCCAACAAGTAACCCAAATGGCAGATAACTGCGAAATTGAGTGCGTAGTTCTTCAAAGTTGATATCAAGCATCATCACTACGAAGAGGAAGAGCACCATCACTGCCCCGACGTACACGAGCACCAGCGCGATTGCCAAAAACTCCGCTTTGAGCAGCATCCAGAGCCCGGACGCAGAGAAAAATGTAAGCACCAAAAACAGCGCGGCGTGAACCGGGTTTTTGACACTGACGACACGCGTCGCGGAAAACAGCATGACCGCGGAAAACACGTAGAAAACGATTGTGGCTAATTCAGGCATGATCTCTCGCCGCGTTAGCGGAACCTCGCATCAGCAGCACGGTCAGCCGCGATTTGTTTTTCATAGCGATCACCGACGGCCAGCAGCATTTCTTTGGTGTAGTAAAGGTCGCCGCGCTTTTCGCCGTGGTATTCAAGCAATCGAGTCTCGACGATCGAGTCAACTGGGCAACTTTCTTCGCAAAAACCGCAGAAAATGCACTTGGTTAAGTCAATGTCGTAGCGGGTTGTCCGGCGCGAGCCATCTTCTCGTGTGCTCGATTCGATGGTTATGGCCATCGCCGGGCAAACGGCCTCGCAGAGTTTGCAGGCGATGCAACGTTCCTCGCCATTTTCGTAGCGACGCAGCGCGTGCAGACCACGGAAGCGCGGACTTTGGGGCGTTTTCTCTTCTGGAAACTGAACCGTAATTTTGCGAGCGAACAGGTATCGACCCGTCAGCGAGAGCCCTTTGAGAAGCTCCCAAAGTAGGAAGGTCGAGAAAAAGTGTTTGGCGGATGCGATCATTCCATAAATCCTTCTAGTGGAATGCCACGCCCCACGGCGTCTGCATAATGATCGCGAGGAACACTATGAAGGCGAGTGTGACGGGGATAAAAATTTTCCAGCCAAGGCGCATGATCTGATCGTAACGATAGCGTGGGAACGAGGCACGAATCCAAAGGAAAAAGAACAGCACGACGAACACTTTGGCGGCGAGCCAGAAGAAGCCATCACCGAAGAATTTCGTACCAAAAATCGACAGTTCGTTTGTGATCGGGAATGGAGATAACCAGCCTCCCAGGAATAGGACGCTCGTGAGTACCGCAATCAAAATCATGTTTGCGTATTCGGCCAGGAAAAAGATCGCAAACGTGACACCGGAATATTCAACGTGGAAACCAGCCACGATTTCAGATTCACCTTCAGCTACGTCAAACGGGTGGCGGTTCGTTTCGGCCACACCTGAAATGAAGTACACAATGAATAGAGGGAACAGTGGGATGAAATACCACTGATGCAAGCCGCCTTGTTGCGCATTGACAATGTCGCCCAAGTTCAAGCTGTTCGCGGCCATCAATACGCCGACTAGCGCGAACCCCATAGCGATTTCATACGACACGATCTGTGCCGCCGAACGCAAGCAACCGATAAAAGCATACTTCGAGTTCGAGGCCCACCCGGCGAGGATCACGCCGTAAACGCCGACGGACGTTAGCGCGAGTATGTAGAGCAAACCTGCATTGACATTGGCAAGCACCAGCGTCGCATCAAAAGGTACTACGGCCCATGCGGCCAACGCCGGCCCGATCGATAGCAACGGTGCGATGTAAAAGAGCGTCTTGCTCGCGCCGGTCGGCACGACGATTTCTTTGAAAAGTAACTTCAATACGTCGGCGAATGGCTGCAACCAGCCAAAGCCCACGCGGTTCGGGCCAATCCGCACCTGCATCCAGCCAATGACTTTGCGTTCCCATAGAGTCAGAAACGCGACGCAGAGCGTGATTGGCACGACGATTACTAGAATCTTTAAGAGCGTCCAGATGGCGTAGGACAGCGATGCATATTCGCTACCAAACGCCCACATCATGACGCCTTCGACCGGATTGCTCATGCAGCCTCCAACGAAATTGCGGCGGTCGCATCGCCTAACTGCGCCGACGTAGCGGTGGCAAGCGGTATGCGCACGCCATCCGGTGCCACGGTGTCGTCTACCCTCAACTTCGCCGTGACAGTGAAGCCACCCTGGGCAACACGCACGTCGGCACCTTGCGCTAACCCCAGACGATCAGCCGTCGATTGACATATGCGGACTTGTGGCTGCTTACCGTAAGCGGTTAACGCGAGAGAGTTTCCGCGACGCACGATGCTGTCTGCGTTGTAGATCGGAACATCGGCTACACGCTCAAGGTTTGCGGAAATCGTTTCCGGCAGACTCAAATTGCGAACGCGTGCACCTAGTTTTTCTACCGGCGAATTTGCGAGCGCCTCGGCTTTCACGTCTTCGCTTGAGTTAAATGCGCTCATATCGGCGCCCAACAAGTCGCCCAAAACGCGCAACACCTTCCAACCGGGACGGGCGTCGCCAAGCGGTCGGACGA
>DAINAJ010000019.1:5940-14905 GCA_036733505.1 Casimicrobium sp. | reverse complement strand
CCCAAAACGCGCAACACCTTCCAACCGGGACGGGCGTCGCCAAGCGGTCGGACGACTCCGGTGAACGATTGCACGGTGCCGTCCTGGGAAACGTACGTGCCAGACGTTTCGGTAAATGGCGTGATGGGCAACAGCACGTCGGCGTATGCCCGCATTTCATCGGTCACATACGACGTTAGACAAATGACTTTGCCAGCATTCTTAAGCGTCGATAAGGCCTGAGCACCGGCCGCACTGTCGAGCTCCGGTTCACAGCCTACCAAGAAGAATGCTTTGGCGGCGCCAGTCAGCGCTTGATGCGCCGTTGTCGCCTGGTTTACTGGAGTTGCGCCCGCAACATAACAAGACACCGTCGAGCTCGATAGCATCAGTCGCCCGTAGGTACCATCACATAACGACGCTATCAAATTAGCGGCTGACTCAATGTGCGAGGCGTCAGTGTTAGAAAGCGCTACATCGCCGACCAAGATCGCAACGCGTTTACCCGATGCTAGTGAAGCAGCGATTGCGGTTTGTTCTGGCGTGAACTCGCTCGCGGATAGCGGTGACTGCTTTTCAAGTTTTTTGGCTAACGCACCCGCAATGCCGGCCAGCGTCTCCCAAATCATGGAAGGTTTAACGATCGCCTTGCTGGCAACCGGACAAAGCAGCGTTTCATCGGTGCTCGCGACTACCGACAGCATCGCCCCTTTTTTCACGCGTTGCCGAATGCGCTGCGCGAGAAGTGGCTGCTCTTGCCGCAAGTTGGAGCCAACAACTAGGAAGCGATCTACCAATGCAAAATCAGCCACCTTTAGGCCAAGCCACGGCACGCCACCACCTTGATCCAGAGCTGCATCGGTGACGCGTAGACGGTGATCAATGATCGTGCCGCCCAACTGAACCGAGAGTTTCTTGGCCAAGCTGGCCTCTTCCAGGGTCGTGTGTGCGCCCAAAAGAATTGCCACTTTGTCAGCGCCATGCGCCTTAACCGCTGAAGCAACAGCCTCGCGCGCGGCGGTCAACGCGTCTTGCCAAGGAACGGCGTGCCAGTGATCGTCCGTGCGCACCATTGGTGACGTCAAACGGTCCTTGGCATAGAGACCTTCGTAACTGAAGCGATCACGATCCGAAATCCAACACTCGTTGACGGCTTCATTTTCTTGCGGCAACACGCGCATCACGCGATCACCTTTGATCTGCACCTGCAGATTCGCATTAAGACCGTCATGCGGGCTCACCGTTTTGCGGCGCTGGAGCTCCCACGTGCGCGCGCTGTAACGGAAGGGCTTAGATGTGAGCGCGCCAACCGGACATACGTCGATCATGTTGCCGGACAGCTCCGAATCAACCGACTTACCCACGAAAGACATGATCTCGGAGTGCTCGCCGCGGCCGCCCATGCCGAGCTCCATGATTCCAGCGACTTCCTGGCCGAAACGAACGCAACGCGTGCAATGAATGCAGCGGCTCATTTCTTCTGCACTTACGAGCGGACCAAGGTTTTTATGGAAGACGACGCGTTTTTCTTCGTTGTAGCGTGCCTCGGACTTACCGTAACCAACGGCCAAATCCTGCAACTGGCATTCACCGCCTTGATCGCAAATAGGGCAATCAAGCGGATGGTTGATTAGGAGGAACTCCATCACACCCTGCTGCGCTTTTTTCGCTTGCTCGGACGCCGTGAAGACCTTCATTCCCTCGGTAACCGGAGTTGCGCAGGCTGGCAAAGGCTTTGGCGCTTTTTCCACCTGCACCAAGCACATACGGCAATTGGCCGCGATGCTTAATTTCTTGTGATAGCAGAAATGTGGCACATAGGCCCCCACCTGATTGGCGGCGTCCATCACCGTGCTTCCCGGTGGGACTTGGACTGCTTTGCCGTCGATTTCGATGTTCAACATGGGGGTGTCAGCGTTCTGGTGGCTTGTCGGATAAACCGTGGGACAGTAGGGTGCTAGATGTACGCTGGCACGAGGCAGCGTTTGTTGTCGATGTGATACTGAAACTCATCACGGTAGTGCTTCACGAAGGCGCGAACCGGCATTGCTGCTGCGTCGCCCAACGCACAAATCGTACGGCCTTGAATGTTGTCGGCCACTGAATTCAACATGTCAAGATCTTCGTTACGACCTTCGCCGTTTTCGATACGATTGACGACCCGCCACATCCAGCCAGTGCCCTCGCGGCAGGGCGTGCATTGACCGCATGACTCTTCGTAATAGAAATACGACAAACGCAGCAACGACTTCACCATGCATCGGGTATCGTCCATAACGATGACAGCACCCGAGCCGAGCATGGATCCCGCCTTGGCGATGGAGTCGTAATCCATGTTCGTTTGCAGCATGGTGGCTCCGGGAATCACCGGGGCCGATGAACCACCGGGAATCACGGCCTTGCACTTCTTTCCGTCGCGCATTCCGCCAGCGAGTTCAAGCAGCGTCGCGAACGGTGTTCCAAGCGGGATTTCGTAGTTGCCGGGGCGAGCGACGTCACCCGAAATGGAGAATAACTTCGTTCCGCCATTATTCGGTAACCCGAGGTTTAGGAAGGCCTCTCCGCCCTTGCGCATGATCCAGGGAACAGCAGCGAAGGTTTCGGTGTTGTTGATGGTCGTCGGTTTGCCATACAAGCCGAAGCTCGCGGGAAACGGAGGCTTGAAGCGCGGCTGTCCTTTTTTGCCCTCGAGAGATTCCAGCAGTGCAGTTTCTTCACCGCAGATATACGCGCCGTAGCCATGGAACGCGTGGAGCTGGAAGTCGAACCCACTTCCCAAAATATTATTACCTAAGAAGCCCGCTGCGCGCGCCTCGTCCAACGCCTCTTCAAAGCGCTCGTAGGTCGTAAAAATTTCGCCGTGGATGTAGTTGTAACCCACTGTTATGCCCATTGCGTAGGCTGCGATTGCCATGCCCTCGATCACCATATGTGGGTTATATCGAAGGATGTCGCGGTCTTTGAATGTGCCCGGCTCGCCCTCGTCTGAATTGCACACGAGATACTTTTGCCCAGGAAACTGACGTGGCATGAAGCTCCACTTCAAGCCAGTCGGAAACCCTGCGCCGCCACGGCCACGCAACGCCGATTTTTTTACTTCAGCAATCACCTGATCCTGAGGGATTTTCTCCGTCAGGATTTTTTTGAGCGCTTCGTAGCCGCCGCGCGTCTGATACGGGCCAATGCGCCAATCATTGGCGTCGTCAATCTTTAGATCAGCGAAGATTGTGGGGTTAATGTGAGGTCCGAAATGCATACTGGTACGCCTACGCCTTTTTCAGTTCGTCGACGAGAGCATCGAATCGCTCAGGAGTGATTTTGCAGCGCATATCGTGGTTGTTCACGGTATAAACAGGTGCCTCGCCGCAAGCGCCGAAGCACTCTCCCTCTTTAAGCGTAAACAAACCGTCTACCGTGGTCTCGCCGAAGTCGATCCCCAATTTCTTTTTTGCGTGGTCCGCACAGACCGTCGCGCCCTGCAACTGGCATGGCAAATTAGTGCATACGGTCAGCTTAAATTTACCAGTAGGTTTCAGGTTGTACATCGTGTAGAACGACGCGACCTCGTACACCGCGATCGGCGGCATCCCGATGTACGAAGCGATTTCCTGCATCGTATCGTTCGACAGCCAACCCTTTTCGGTCTGTGCAATTGTCAGCGCAGCCATCACCGCCGACTGACGTTGGTCGGGTGGAAATTTGGTGAGTTCGCGATCAATTTTCTTGAGCGCTTCGGGAGACAAACTCATGACTTACCTATCAATCTCGCCAAACACGATGTCTTGTGTGCCAATAATGGCAACCACGTCGGCAATCATGTGACCACGGCTCATTTCGTCAAGCGCGGCAAGGTGCGCAAAGCCCGGCGCGCGAAGCTTCAGGCGATACGGTTTGTTCGCGCCATCGGACACGATATAGACGCCGAACTCGCCCTTGGGATGCTCTACCGCTGCATAGGCTTCGCCCGGCGGCACATGCATGCCTTCGGTGAACAGCTTGAAGTGGTGGATTAACTCTTCCATGTTTGATTTCATGGACTCACGTGCTGGCGGCGCAACCTTGTGGTTATCCGTAATCACGGGACCGGGGTTGGCCCGCAACCATTTGATGCATTGCTGAATGATCTTGTTTGATTCGCGCATCTCCTGCATACGAACCAAATAACGGTCGTAGCAGTCGCCGTTCACACCGACAGGAATATCAAAATCGAGACGGTCATACACCTCGTACGGCTGCTTCTTGCGGAGGTCCCAAGCAATGCCGGAGCCACGCAACATCGCTCCCGTGAAACCCAGGGAAAGAGCGCGCTCGGGGCTGACTACACCGATGCCGACGGTGCGTTGTTTCCAGATGCGATTATCGGTCAGCAGCGTCTCGTATTCGTCAACGTACTTCGGAAACCGATTCGTGAAGTCTTCCAGAAAATCAAGCAGCGAACCTTGACGGTTCTCGTTCATCTTCTTAATGGCCGCGGCATTGTGGATCTTCGATGCTTGGTATTGCGGCATCTGATCTGGCAAATCGCGATAAACACCACCCGGGCGGTAGTACGCCGCGTGCATGCGCGCGCCTGAAACAGCCTCGTATAGGTCGAACAGATCCTCCCGCTCTCGGAAGGCGTAAAGGAAAACCGTCATCGCGCCGACGTCCAACGCGTGACAACCAAGCCATAACAGGTGATTGAGCAGACGAGTAACCTCGTCAAACATGACGCGAATGTATTGCGCGCGCTCGGGCACTGGAAGTTGCAGCAGCTTCTCAATCGCCAAGCAATACGCATGCTCGTTGGACATCATCGACACATAGTCAAGACGGTCCATGTACGGGAGCGACTGTAAGTACGTTTTGCTTTCCGCCAATTTCTCAGTCGCGCGGTGCAATAGGCCGATATGCGGATCGGCGCGCTGAATGGTTTCACCATCGAGCTCGAGTACCAGACGTAGAACGCCATGCGCCGCTGGATGCTGCGGTCCGAAGTTCATTGTGTAATTGCGAATTTCAGCCATGTCGTTCGCCTTAGTTCGCGTAGCTATCTTCACGGATCACGCGCGGCACATTTTCGCGGGGATCAATGGTGACGGGTTGATACAAAACGCGCCGCTGCTCTGGGTCGTAACGCATTTCGACATAACCGGTCGTCGGGAAATCTTTGCGGAACGGATGTCCCACGAAACCATAGTCAGTCAGCAGGCGGCGCAGATCCGGGTGACCTTCAAAAATGACGCCGAATAAATCAAACGCTTCACGCTCGTACCAATTGGCCGACGCCCAGACGTCGACGAGAGAATGCACGATCGGGAACTCATCGTCTTCTGCAAAGCACCGAACGCGAACCCGCTGATTCAATGTGACTGAAAGTAAATGCGCAACGACCGCGTATTTTTTTGATTCACGAGCGTTGCCGCCATAAGTCGCGAAGTCGACGCCACACAGGTCAATCAGCGTGTCGAATCGTGTCTTCTGATGGTCACGAAGCGCGACGCATGCATCCAACCAATCCTTTGCTGCGACCTCAACGGTGACCTCATCCAACGCCGCAACCAACGAGACGGCTTTGTCACCCAACACTTCGGAAATGATGTCCTTAAGCATTCGCCTAACTCCGCGCAATCGTGTTGGTACGGCGAATCTTGTTCTGCAGCTGCAGAATGCCGTAGATCAGCGCCTCAGAGGTGGGTGGACAACCGGGCACATAAACGTCAACAGGTACGATGCGGTCACACCCGCGCACCACCGAGTAGCTGTAGTGGTAATACCCGCCGCCGTTAGCGCACGAGCCCATTGAGATGACCCAGCGCGGCTCAGCCATTTGGTCGTATACCTTACGAAGAGCGGGCGCCATCTTGTTGCACAATGTACCGGCAACGATCATCACATCAGACTGTCGAGGACTTGGGCGAAAAACGATACCGAAGCGATCAAGATCGTAGCGAGCAGCACCCGCGTGCATCATTTCGACCGCACAGCAAGCCAATCCAAACGTCATCGGCCACATCGAGCCATTGCGCGACCAATTGATGAGCGTGTCAAGGCTCGTAGTTACAAACCCTTTGTCTAGGACGCCTTCTAAACTCATACCGACAACCCTTTTGTGCAGATCAACGCTTGACTCAACCTATTCCCAGTCAAGGGCGCCTTTTTTCCACTCGTAGATAAAACCCACGGTCAGAATGCCGAGGAAGACCATCATCGTGAGAAAGCCAGCAAACCCGATCTCCTCGAGCGCGACCGCCCACGGGAACAAGAACGCGATCTCCAGATCGAACAAAATGAAAAGAATAGCTACGAGGTAGTAGCGAACGTCGAAACGCATGCGCGCATCTTCGAAGGCTTCAAAACCACATTCGTAAGGGGCAAGCTTGTCAGGATCAGGCTTGGAGGGGGAAATCAACCAACCTACGGCCAGCAGCACGCAGCCGAAGGCGAGGCCCACGATCATGAACATCAGGATCGGGACGTAGGTTTGAAGTGACATGAATCTAAATCCCCAAAAAAAAGGCGGTACGCACTCGATGCCCGCCCTCCTTGTTACCCGAAACACTATTTGCTTCGGGATTCTGCTGTTGGTGCCGTCGGCGAGACTCGAACTCGCACAGCTTTCGCCACTACCCCCTCAAGATAGCGTGTCTACCAATTTCACCACGACGGCTGTAACTTACTATTTATTTTACCTACTTCGGAATGTCAGATTTGGGCTGCGCGGGTACCGCAGCAGCCGGTGTCGTTTGCTCAGTTTTGGCAGGCTCAGGCGACGCGCCTTGGAGCAAGCTACCGGACGATGCTGAGCGGTGCGCACCGACATAGGTGAGCGCAACGCTGGTTGCAAAAAATATCGTGGCTGCAATGCCCGTGGCACGGCTCAGAAAATTTGCAGAACCTGCAGCGCCGAACACGCTACCAGCTGAACCCGTTCCGAACGACGCGCCCATGTCAGCCCCCTTGCCGTGCTGCAACAGCACTAGCACGAGAATCGCGACTGCAGCGATTACATGAATTACGAGAAGAAAAATTTCCATAGCCATAAATTATACATAGCTACGTGGTTAACCCTCAACCACCATGAGCTACGATTTATTGGGCCGCCAAAACGATAGCCAAAAATTCCGATGCGATAAGCGCAGCGCCACCAATAAGCCCGCCGTCAATGTCGGGTTGAGCAAACAATTCGGCGGCATTCCCGGACTTAACGCTACCGCCGTAAAGCACACTGATACCCGTCGCGTCCGCCCCAAGACGCGTCATTTGATTGCGAATGAACGCGTGCATCGCCTGCGCCTCCCCGGCCGTTGCAGTTTTTCCCGTGCCGATGGCCCACACTGGTTCGTAAGCCACAACAACCTTCCCCGCGCCTGATCGAATTACATCCGCGCACGGGCCAAGCTGCGCAGAAACAACCTTTTCAGCGTTGCCACTTTCACGCTCTGCCAGCGTTTCCCCGACGCAGATGACTGCCGTCAAACCCGCAGCCACAAGCGCCGCGGCTTTTGCCGCCACCTCGTCGTTGGTTTCGCGGTTGTACTGGCGTCGTTCGGAGTGTCCGACCAAAGCAAGCGACGCGCCGAACTCCGACAACATGCCCGTGCTCACTTGCCCGGTGTAGGCGCCACTGGCGTGTTGGCTAACGTCCTGCCCTCCGTAGCGCACCGCGGTGGCGCTCAACGCTCTCTGCATTTGAGTAAGGTAGGGAAACGGCGCACACACCGCCACCGCTACTGCGGACGCCGTCGGCGATTGCGCCGCGGAGATCGCCTCCAACAAGGCTGCATTTGCCGCCAATGAGCCGTTCATCTTCCAGTTGCCAATTACCCAGCGCGTACGTTTAGTCATAAAAGTCTGTGTGCAAAAAAAGTCAAAAAAGGTGGCAGGCGACGATGACGTCGCCAGAAATCTTAGGCGCGGGCGCCTCAAGCCGACAGCGCGCTTCAGCGCGTGGGCAACGCGGATGGAAGTGACACCCCGACGGCGGATTGACCGGCGAGGCCACTTCGCCATGGATCGCCACGAACTGCTGATGGCCGCTTCGAATCTTCGGCATCGCGGCGAGTAATGCTTGAGTGTAGGGATGCTTGGGCGACGCAAAAATGGACGTCGCCGGGCCGATTTCAACAACTCGACCGAGGTACATGACCGCGACACGCGTACTCAAATGTTGAACGACGCCCAAATCGTGGCTGATGAACATATACGTGAGCCCCAACGACTCACGCAACTCGGAAAAAACATTCAGCACTTGTGCCTGTATTGACACGTCCAGTGCCGCGACCGACTCATCGCACACAAGGAGCTCAGGGTTCACCGCCAACGCGCGTGCAATGCCAATACGAGCACGTTGACCACCAGAGAACTGATGTGGATAGCGAGCCATGGCAGTCGCATCCAACCCCACCCGCAGTAGCAAATCTGCCACGAATTCGAGCATTCGGGAGGCGCTCACGAATCCATGCACCACCGCAGCCTCTCCGACCTGCTCCGCCACACGCATTCGGGGATTTAACGATGCCGATGGATCTTGGAAAATCATCTGGCGTGCGAGGCGCTGATTATTTCCGGCCATCGCGGGTTCATTTGTTGCAGGTGAAAACGTAACCGTGCCGGAAGACGGAGGCAACAAACCCGCTGCGATGCGCCCCAACGTACTCTTGCCGCATCCGGACTCGCCCACCACACCCAGCACGTCGCCGCGAGCCATCTGCAGGGAGACATCGTCAAGGGCACGCACAACGACTTCTTCGTGCTTCGAGCCTAATGTATTGGCAAGTTTTTCAGCCCATCCGAGTGGTTTGACAAATCGTCGTGAAACGTTGTTCACTGAAAGTAGCGTCTCAGCCATATGCGGTTTCCCGACTGCTAGCCACGTCCGAGGCACCTAAAGGAAAATTGCAACGCAACGAACGCACCGAACCGCCAGCAACGACTGACTCAGCCGGATCGTCCGTAAAGCACTTGGATTGCGCTTCGCCACAGCGCGGCGCGAACGCGCACCCCA
>DAINAJ010000019.1:0-5840 GCA_036733505.1 Casimicrobium sp. | reverse complement strand
CAGTTTTGGCTTGTGCAGCAACGCAATCGCAATGGCCACGCGCTGTCGCATTCCGCCCGAAAACTGATGTGGATAGGCCGTAAGACGCGCCTCTGGCGAGGGTATTCCTACACCCCCGAGCGCCTCCACGGCCCAAGCGCGCGCTCGCGAAGCACTCACATCCGCATGCGCATGAATCGCCTCGATAATCTGCGTATCAATGCGCAACACGGGATTGAGTGTCAGCATCGGATCTTGAAAGATCATTGCGATTTCTCGACCGCGAATGGCTCGCCAGTCGCGCTCGGCAAGTCCCACCAATTCACGCCCTGAAAACTTGATCGAGCCAGCGGTAACGCGCCCCGGAGCATCGATCAAACCGAGAATCGAATATCCTGTTACCGATTTTCCTGAGCCCGATTCACCGACCAACCCGAGCACCTCGCCCTCTTCGACGGACAAACTAACGTCATCGACGGCGTGCACGACGCCTCGCTTCGTTGCGAACTGCGTCTTGAGCCCCCGCACTTCTAAGAGAGCGCTCATTTAGCCAGCCTCGGATTGAGTACGTCGCGCAACTGGTCTGCCACCAAATTGATGCTCACAATCGTCAGCAAAAGCGCCACGCCAGGGAAAAAGCTTACCCAGTATTTTCCGGACAGCAAATACTGATACCCATTCGCAATAAGCAGTCCTAGCGAGGGCTCCGTGATGGGCAGCCCCAGCCCCAAGAACGACAGCGTCGCCTCAAGTGCAATCGCGTGTGCAACCTGAACCGACGCTACGACAATAAGTGGCGGCAAACAGTTGGGCAGCAAATGCTTGAACACCACTCGAAGCGGCGGCAACGCGAGCCCCTCTGCTGCAGCAATGTAATCTTTACTTTTCTCAGCGAGCGCAGCGCCACGCACCGTGCGGGCGTAATAAGCCCACTGCACCGTAACGAGCGCGGCGATGATTTTCCCAATGCCTTGCCCTAGCACCGCAAGCAAAATCAGCGCGATCAAAATGGCAGGAAACGACAATTGAATGTCAACGACGCGCATGATGATCGTGTCCCAACGTCCACCCTTGTACGCCGAGATCAGCCCTACCGCTAGACCCAGCGATACTGCGATCAATGTGGAAACGACTCCCACCCCGAGGCTAATCCGCAAACCATAAAGAATCGCG
This sequence comes from Casimicrobium sp., assembly GCA_036733505.1. GTDB lineage: Bacteria > Pseudomonadota > Gammaproteobacteria > Burkholderiales > Casimicrobiaceae > Casimicrobium. Next base: position 4,688 of record DAINAJ010000019.1, on the reverse strand, counting down.
GACAGCAAATCTCTCCCCTGCTCGTCGCTTCCGATCAAGAACACCTGACCATTGGCCGCGACGCCGCCCGGAGCAAGTCGCGCATCCATGATGTCGAGCTGCGACAAATCGTAAGGATTCTGCATCGACAACCACGGCGCTAGAAGCGCCGCCAGCACGATCACAACAAACAACAACAAACCAAAAATAGCGACTTTGCTCGACACAAAATCCGACCATTTTTCGCGCCAAAGCGCTGGCTCCTTGCGCGCGGCGACTGCCGACAAATTCGTCATCAATGCGCCTCCGAGCCTGTGAGCCGCACACGAGGATCGAGTGCTGAGTACGCCAAATCAACGACAAGATTGATCAAAACGAAGAGCATCACGATTACCAGCAAATACGCCACGATCACCGGCCGATCAAGCACATTGATTGAGTCAATCAACAACTTACCCATACCCGGCCATGCAAAGACACTTTCAGTGACCACCGCAAATGCCACGACCGAACCAAACTCCAGCCCAATCACAGTCACGATCGGAATCATGATGTTCTTCAATACGTGTACGCCCACGATACGACCGCTCGACAAACCCTTCGCGCGCGCAAATTTCACATAGTCCATCGACAACGCCTCACGCACGCCTGCTCGTGTCAGTCGTATCAGCAAAGACAGCTTGAACAACGCTAAATTCACGGCGGGCAGAATCAAATGCGACCACCCGTCCAGCGTCAAAAAGCTCCAAGGGATGCCGAGCACCGTCACCGTTTCGCCACGTCCGTTCGACGGCAGCCACCCGAGAAAAACAGCGAATAACATGATCAGCATCAAACCAACCCAAAATGTTGGCAAGCTGAAACCCAGAATGGAACCCGCCATGATCGTCTTGCCCAAGAAGCCGTCAGGTTTCAGGCCTGCGATCAAACCCAAAGGAATGCCGATTCCCACGGCGATAAACATTGCAGCAAACGCAAGCTCTAGCGTTGCGGGCATCCGGCTCAGAATGAGTTCAAGCGCAGGAACTCCGTGCGCGAAGCTGCGACCCAAGTCCCCCGTCACCGCGCCCGTTAGAAAGCTACCAAACTGCGCCCAAAGCGACTTGTCTAGGCCGAGCGCAATGATCGCGCGATCACGTTCAGCCTGGTCTGCTTGCGAGCTGATCAGAATGTCGATGGGATTGCCGATGAGGTAAACGCCGACGAACACGAGCACACTCATCGCGAGCATTACCAGCAGCGATTGCGCGAGTCGGCGGAGCAAAAATGCAATCATTCAGAAAATGCGTAGGTGACGCAGCACGATCTATGCGCTACGCTTCCGGCTCATTCGGCAAAGCAGGGTTGTCAACGCGTCCATTCTACGGGGCGTTTTCGCGAAAGCCCCCGCATTGCTCTACAAACTGTTCTAGTGTCATCAGGAGGACGCATGAAATCCACGCGCACCGTTCGCTCTCTCCCGCGAGTTTTGCTCGCGACATCGCTGCTCACGGCCACAGCCGTAGCGTCCGCCTCAGACTTGTGGATGTACAGCGGGCGTGATTTCACAGGCTCGTTCGCCCGCATCTCACGCTCCGAACCCAACCTCTCCATTGGTGCAGCCCGCTCCATTCGTGTCGGCTCCGGCGTCTGGGATGCATGCACGGGACAGAACTTCACGGGAGAATGCCGCCGGCTCTCTCCCGGCGATTACCGAGAGCTGGGCAGCCGCAGCGGCGACACCATCGCTTCACTGCGCGACGTAACTTACGCGGCGGCCACCGTCAACGCGCCAGCGTACGCACCTCCGCGCATTGAGCTGTTTGAAGGCCGCGGCTACAGCGGTCGTATGGTTAACTTGGAGCGCAGTGCCGGCAACCTCGAAGTCGCGGACTTTGGCTACCGTCCAGTTTCCGCCATCGTCACAGGCGGTACTTGGGAGATTTGCACAGAACTCAACTACAACGGCCGCTGCCAAGCGCTGCCGCCGGGCCAATACCCCGATCTGGGGGCGCAACTTGCCACGCGCATCATAAGCGTACGCCTCGTGGATCAGCCGCCGGTAGCGGTACGGCCAGAGCCCCGTTATGAGCAACGTCCTGAAGGGCGTCCGGACGCCCTAGCTAACGCTGTCGGTGCGATTTTGGGCGGGGTCATCGCCGCCAATACGGCACCACCACCGCCACCGCATTCCGGAGCGACAGCGCCTCCTGTCTACCGAAATCCATATGACCGCGTGCGCGTCGAGGTGTACACCAATCCGGATTTTGGTGGCCAAGCGATGACGCTGGACGGCGACGTTGATTCGCTTCGCAATACCGGCTTTAACGATCGAATTCAGTCGATGCGCATATTTGGCGGCAACTGGGAAGCTTGCGAAGATCGCGATTATCGTGGTGCCTGCCTCGTGTTTGGCCCAGGTGATTATCGGCGCCTGCCGCCACAACTTGATCGCTCAATCTCCTCAATGCGTCGACTGAGTGCGGAGCCAAGCTGGTCCGGTTTGAGCCCAGCGGGCCGAAACTTTGTTGTGATGGACGGTGGCGCCGGTCGCAGCCGTCATCCCCTTTGGCTGTATGAGCATGGCAATTTCAACGGCCGCACACTACGCGCGACCGGCGAAATTAGCGACCTGTCTTCGACCGGGATGAATGACGTGACGTCGTCCATCTTCATCAGCATCGGCACGTGGCAATTTTGTGAGCACGCGAACTACGGTGGCCGTTGCTTCACGCTCGGGCCGGGCCAGTACTCCGAAATGCCCGTTGGAATGAATGACACCATCTCCTCGTTCCGTCGCGTTCGCTGAGTTCACATGCTCACCACGTCTGAACTTAAAGCGTTGCTCGCCACTACCAAAACGATAGCGGTGGTGGGCTTGTCGGCCGATACCAGTCGGCCGAGCTTCGAAGTGGCTGAAGTCATGCAGCGCGCGGGCTACCGAATCATTCCGGTCAATCCGCGCTACGCGGGTCAAAACATTCTCGGCGAACCTTGCGTCGCCTCGCTAGCGGATGTCAAAGAACGCATCGACATCGTCGATTGCTTTCGCCGAAGCGAGGAGATGGTTGAAGTGGCCAAGGCCGCCGCTGCTGTGGCACCGCTGCCGCGCGTACTCTGGATGCAAATCGGCGTTATGAACGCCGACGCTGCAGCCATTGCGCGTGACGCCGGCATGACCGTGGTTCAGGATCGGTGCCTCAAGCTCGATTACCAAGCGCTGCGATAAGTCAGCATTTCAAATCTAAAGGCGCGGCCAATAACATTGGCGATGAGGGTGTGGCGATGAAATTTTCTTTGCGTACTGTGACACTGGGTGCTGCGCTCTTCGCGTCGACTCTCGCGCTACTGCCTGCGAGCGGCGCTTTGGCGCGAGCGGTCTCCTGCCCCGTCGGTGGAGTGATCACGGTAAACGAGTTACCGCGCCAAGGCAAAGAAACACTAGCGCTAATCGCCGCCGTTGGCCCGTTCGCGAGCCATCGTGATGGCATCAGTTTCAGCAATCGCGAGCGCATCTTACCGAAGGCGCAGCGCGGTTACTACCGCGAATACACCGTGCGCACGCCCGGCGTGAAGCACCGCGGTGCACGACGCATCGTCTGTGGTGGGGATCAACGCGCGCTTGAAGCCTGCTACTACACCGACGATCATTATCAATCTTTCAAGTGCATTGCACGCTGAGAACACGCGGGCTGAGTCCAAAGGAAAATCTATGACCAACGCCATCGTTGATGCTCGCGCTGAACGCGTGCTGACCGTGGATATCAAGGGCGTGCGCTCGAAGAAGGCGCTACTTGAAGCGCTCGCGACCGGCTTGAAATTGCCCAAGCATTTCGGTCACAACTGGGATGCGCTCGACGACTGCATCAACGACGACCCGTGGGGTAAGGCAACGAGCACCACGGTCGTTCTTTTGAACGCCGCAAACGCCGAAACACGATTGGGTGAACACTGGACAACGCTTCTCGAAATTCTTGAAGAATCGGCTGCGGGGTGGACCGAGTTGGGGCGCACATTGCGTGTTGTGCTGGCCTGACTTTCGATCATTTTTCATGGCGGAGATTCCACCACCGTTTGCGGTGAGCCTGTTCTACGATAAACGTTGCCCCCTATCGATGCTCAATCGTGGAATGATCGCGCTCGCGTGAAAACCTTCGGCCTATTCCTCTTCTTTCTCGCGGCCGCATTCGCGGTGGCAGGTATCGCAGCGGCAATCAAAGGAGCTGGCGGTCGAATCTGCTTCCTTTTCGCGTTCCTCAGCATCTTCGCCTACAAATGGGGCCGCAATTGTTATCACGACCTGCGCCATGACCAGCGCGATGATTCGCTACCCTGGTGGAACCGATACTTTTGACCCTCAAAATCCCCCGCTCCGTTCTCGTCATTCCGTTTACCGATGACGGCCAGACGCTCCTCATTGAACGCGCGGATTTCGCGGGCTTCTGGCAATCGGTCACCGGCTCGCAAGAAATCGGGGAATCCTTCGCCGAGACCGCCGCGCGAGAGGTCGAAGAAGAAACCGGCTTTGTTGCCGCTGATTTCGGCGGCGTGATCGACCTTCGTTACGAGAATGTTTACAGCATCTACCCGCGCTGGCGGCACCGCTACCCGGAAGGCGTCTGCCACAATCAAGAACGCTGCTTCGCGCTTCGGCTGCCCTCGACGCTGCAGCCCACACTCGCACCGCGCGAACACGTGGCCTATGAATGGATGCCGATCAAAGTCGCTGT
>DAINAJ010000018.1:18581-26736 GCA_036733505.1 Casimicrobium sp. | reverse complement strand
GTCCGGGGCATGAACGACATCCTCCCCGGCGAATCTGCGCGCTGGGAATTCTTCGAAGAAACCGTCACTCGCGTCGCCCGCCAGTACGGCTATCGAAACATGCGCGCGCCCATCGTCGAGCACACACCCCTCTTCGTGCGCTCGATCGGCGAAGTGACCGACATCGTTGAAAAAGAGATGTACTCGTTTGAGGACAAATTGAACGGTGAAGCGCTCACGCTGCGGCCGGAGCTGACGGCTGGATTGGTGCGCGCAGCGATTGAAGCGAACCTCACCTACAACGCCCCAGCGCGCGTCTACACGCTGGGCCAAGTGTTCCGTCACGAGCGCCCACAGAAGGGACGCTACCGTCAGTTCAACCAGTTTGACGTGGAATGCTTCGGCTTCGACGGCCCGGACGTTGACGCCGAAATCATGATCATGACAGCGCGCATTTGGCGTGAGTTGGGCATCAACGACGTGCGTCTTGAAATTAATTCGCTGGGCAACACGGATGAACGCGCCGCGTATCGCGCCAAGCTCATCGCCCACTACGAAGCCAATCTCAGCGCGCTCGACGACGAAGCTAAGCGGCGCCTACACTCCAATCCCATGCGCATTCTCGATAGCAAAGTCGCAAGCGTCATCGAAGTCAATAAGACGGCGCCGATCCTTCTGGATTCGATGCAGGACGACTCGCGGGCGCACTTCGAGGCCCTACAGGCGTTGCTGCGCGAGGCCAACGTGCCGTTCACGGTCAACCCGCGCATCGTTCGCGGCATGGACTACTACAACCGCACAGCGTTTGAATTCATCACGGATCGTTTCGGTGGGCCGCTCACCGTCTGCGGTGGCGGGCGCTATGACGGCTTATTCGAGCAACTCGGCGGTAAACCTACGCCTGCGATTGGTTTTGGTATGGGCGTCGAGCGCGTACTCATGATGCTCGACGAATCGACGCAAGTAGCCACGCAAGACGCCTACATCGTGCACGCGGGCGTCGGCGCGGCTGCGTTCGCGAGCCTGATCGCCGAGACGCTGCGCGACGCGGGCCTATCGGTCACGCAACACGCGGGCGGCGGCAGTTTCAAGAGCCAAATGAAAAAGGCCGACGGTAGTGGCGCGCGCTTCGCGTTGGTTATCGGTGAAAACGAAGTGACCGCTGGCACTGTTGCAGTGAAACCTATGCGTAATGCCTCCGGTGAGCCAATTCAAGGCGAACAGGCGATAATTACGAGTTCGGCTCTGGTGGCGCACTTGCGCGGCCACTAATCGCCAAACTCCAACCCAGACACCCAAAGAATTTCGACAATGGCTGCATACGACTTAGACGAACAAGAAAAGCTTGGCGACCTTAAAGCCTGGTGGGCGCAATACGGCAAATACGTGATCGGCTCTGTGGCGGTCATTGCGTTGCTCGTGGGTGGCAATTGGGGCTGGAAGACGTGGACGACCAATCAAGCCATGGCGGCCAGCGGCCTCTATGCGAACGTCACCGAGGCGCTCACGAAGAATGAGCCCGCAAAAGTGAAAGAAGCGATCGCGCCGTTACTTGAAAAATACCCAGGCACCGGCTACGCGCCACGCGCCGCATTGCTCGCCGCGAAAGCTGCGTTCGATGCTGGCGATCTGCCCGGCGCGAGAACCAATCTCGAATGGGTCGTGGCCAACAGCAAAGAAGACGAATTGAAGAATATCGCCCGTCTACGCTTGGCCGCGGTGCTGGTCGACCAAAAGCAATTCGATGCGGCGCTCGCTGCGCTTGACGGCAAACATAGCGCCTCGTTCGAGGGCTTGTTTCTCGACATGAAGGGCGACGTGTTCAACCTTCAAGGCAAAGCGGCTGATGCCAAGTCCGCCTACGAAGCCGCGCTGGCCAAGCTCGATGCCAAGGGCGCACAAAAATCGTATACGCAGTTGAAGCTTGACGCACTCGCCGGCGGTACCGTCGCCGCGCCTACTGCTTCGGCTCCAGTTGCGGCTCCCGCTCCTGCCGCGCCAGCAGCAGTTGTTACGCCCGCACCCGTAACGCCAACGCCTGCAGCTGCTGCGCCAGCCGCCGGAGCAAAACCATGAACGCCGTGAGCTTGCTGGCCGCCACATCAACGCGGTCGGTCGTCTTGGCGGTATCCGCTGCTTTGGCACTCAGTGGCTGTTCTACGGTGACGGGTTGGTTCTCCAGCTCGGACAAAAAAATTCTGCCGTTACCCGCCGTAAGCGGTGGCGCAACGGTGACCACCGCGTGGCAAGCGCCGCTCGGCGGCAAGCAAGTGAGCAGTTTGATTCCGGTCGTCGCCAACGGTTTGGTGTACGCCGCGCATTCGACGGGCACGATCACCGTGTTTGACGAAAAGACCGGCGCGGTCGTGAGCAAAATGCAGACGCCAGCGGGCAAAGGCGAGGTTTCTGGCGGTGTGTCCGCTGCAGTGGACATCGTTGTCGTCGGCACCAACAAGGCCGAAGTCATCGCGTTTGACGCCAAAGGCGCAGTCCGCTGGAGCGCCAAAGCCAGTAGCGAAGTGATTTCGCCTGCCGCAATCTCGGAGAACTCCGTGGTTGTCTTGGGTGGTGACGGCGCCATTACGTCGTTCGACATCAAGACCGGCGAGCGCAAATGGCGCATTCAGCGTGTGTTGCCAGCCCTCACCGTTCGCTCCTCCGCCATTCCTGCCGCAACGCGCGGCGCGGTGTTTGTGGGCACGGCGCAAGGCAAGTTGCTCGCCATTGACGCCAATACCGGCACCATCGGCTGGGAAGCCACCGTTGCGACGCCGAAAGGCACCTCGGAACTTGAGCGGTTGGTCGACGTGGTTGGCCGCCCCGCTGTGGACACTGATCGCGTGTGCGCAGCCGCCTATCAGGGTCGCGTCGCATGTTTCGATCTCGTGCGCGGCACCCTCCTCTGGTCTCGCGACATCAGCTCGCTCAATGGCCCGGTGATCGATGCGCGTTACGTGTACGTCGCCGACGAAAAAGGCTTCGTGCAAGCGCTTGATAAGGCCACGGGCGGCACGATTTGGAAGCAAGACGTGCTGGCCGGTCGCCGAGCCACGGGCATCGCGCTACTTGGCGATTTCGTGGCCGTGCAGGACGCTGAAGGCGCCGTTCACTTGGTGGACCGCAACAACGGCAAGATTTCCGGTCGCGGCCTCGGCGAGGCGTTTATCTCGAACGTCGGCCTCGTTTCCAGCGGCAACAACGTCTTGATACAAACGCAAAGCGGTCAACTGGCCGCTATCGGCGCGCGATAGTGCGTCTGCGGCGCTCGGTGGCGTCAAGCTAACGAGCGCAACAAGCGCTAAACCGCCGCGTCGGCTCTTGTACTTACTGACAAAAAAAGAAAAAGAAAATGCTTCCCACCATCGCCCTCGTCGGACGTCCTAACGTCGGAAAGAGCACGCTCTTCAACCGACTCACGCGTTCGCGCGCGGCGCTGGTTGCCGACTTTCCCGGTCTCACGCGTGATCGCCAGTATGGCCAAGGCCGCGTCGGCGACCACCGCTTCGTCGTCATCGATACCGGTGGCTTCGAGCCTGTGGCAAAAGACGGCATCCTGAAGGAAATGGCGCGGCAAACGCTGCAAGCGCTCGATGAAGCCGACATCGTTTTCTTTATCGTCGACGGCCGTGCAGGCGTTACGCCACAGGACGCGCGTATCGCTGATTTGCTGCGTCGTCGCGGGTTGTCCGTGTACCTTGCGGTCAACAAAACCGAAGGCATGAACGACGCGCGTGTGACGGCCGAGTTTTACGAGCTGGGCATTGGCGACCCCTACGCAATTTCGGCGACGCAAGGCGACCGCGTAAACGCGTTGATCGAGCATGCGCTCGACGAAAAATTCCCGCAGCCAGAAATCACCGAAGACGACGAAGACGGTGCAAAAGCCGCCGCCGCCGAGCCGAAAACCTACGCCGAAGGCGAAGAACCAGAATTCATCCCGGAGCCACCGCCGCGCACCAAGATCGCAATCGTCGGCCATCCGAACGTGGGCAAGAGCACGCTCGTGAATGCGCTTCTCGGCGAAGAACGCGTGATCGCGTTCGATCAGCCGGGCACCACGCGCGATTCGATTTACCTCGATTTCACTTATAAAAATCGCGAATACACGCTGATCGACACCGCTGGTATCCGGAAGCGCGGCAAAGTCACTGAAGCGATCGAAAAATTCTCGGTCATCAAGACGCTGCAAGCGATTGAAGACGCCAACGTCGTCATTTTCGTCGTCGATGCCACGGCTGGCATTAGTGACCATGACGTCCAACTCGGCTCGTTCATCCAAGACGCTGGCCGCGCGCTGGTCATCTGCATCAACAAGTGGGACGCCGCTGATTCTGATGCTAGGAAGATCATCAACGAAGACTGCACTCGAAAGCTTTACTACCTTGATTACGCCGAGACGCTGACGATCTCCGCGAAGTCCAAGCAAGGCCTCGACAAAGTCATGGCCGCAGCCAACCGCGCACATGGTGCTGCATTCAAAAAGCTGCCCACACCAAAGCTCACCCGCGCGTTGCAAGACGCCGTGGTGAAGCAGCAGCCTCCACGTGCTGGCACGATTCGACCGAAGATGCGCTACGCCCATCAAGGCGGCAGCAATCCGCCAATTGTGGTGATTCACGGGACTTCGCTCAATCGAATTTCCGAGACCTATAAGCGCTACCTCGAACGATTTTTTCTCGAATATTTCGAGCTTCAGGGTACCCCGCTGCGTTTGCAGTTCATTACGGGGCATAATCCTTACGCAGTTGAAGCACCGACGGGGCGTCGCACACGATCCTACTAAGCGACGCGGCCCCCGCCAAGAAGAGTGTTCGAGACGCGGTTTGCCGCTGTGACTTGAACTTACCGGCGGCGTCACCATCTCAGTTAGAGGTGGCGACAGTCGCCCAGCAGCATCATTGAACAAGAATTACGGAGAATAAGAAATGAGCAACAAAGGGCAATCCCTCCAAGACCCATTCCTGAATACGCTGCGCAAAGAGCACGTACAGGTGTCGATCTACCTAGTCAACGGCATCAAACTGCAAGGTCAGGTTGAGTCGTTTGACCAATACGTGGTCCTCCTCAAGAACACCGTTACCCAGATGGTCTACAAACACGCAATCTCCACGATCGTTCCCGCTCGCGCTGTGAACATTCCGCACGGGGACGAAGCCTCTGAGTAACGCCCTTCGGGCATTGATGGCTGCGGCAATGCGCGCCAGCTTGAGTCGCCATGTTTGAACGCCACGCCGGGAATGACCGTGCGGTACTGGTGCAGCTTGCCTTTGGCAAAGCGCCTATGGCCGACGACATTGAAGAATTGCAGTCGCTGGCGGCTACCGCGGGCGCTGACACGGCGGCCATTGTCACCGGGCGGCGTGATCGCCCTGACGCCGCGACTTATGCCGGCAAAGGTAAGGTCGAAGAAATCGGCGCCGCCTGCGCAGCCGAAACGGCTGAGCTTGTAATCTTTAACCACTCACTTTCCGGCGTGCAAGAGCGAAATCTCGAGCGCGTGCTGGAATGCCGTGTGATTGATCGACGCACGCTAATTCTCGACATCTTCGCGCAACGCGCTCGCAGCGCCGAGGGCAAACTCGCGGTCGAACTCGCCCAACTTGAGCATTTGTCCACGCGGCTCGTGCGCGGCTGGTCGCATCTTGAGCGCCAACGCGGCGGTATCGGTTTGCGCGGCCCCGGCGAGAAACAGCTTGAGATTGACCGCCGTCTCATCTCGATCAAGATTCGTGCGTTGCAAGAGCGCCTCGAAAAGGTCGAGAAGCAACGCCACACGCAGCGTCGCCGGCGCGAGCGCTCTAACACTCGCTCCATTGCGATTGTCGGCTACACCAACGCTGGAAAAAGCACACTGTTTAATCGATTGACTGCGGCTGGCACCTACGCCGCTGATCAATTGTTTGCCACGCTAGACACGACCGTTCGTAAGCTCTACGTCGCGGACGCGCAACCGATGGTCGCCTCCGACACAGTGGGATTTGTGCGCGCGCTTCCGCATGAACTGGTGCAGGCGTTCAAAGCGACGCTCCTGGAAGCGGTCGAGTCCGATTTACTGCTGCATATCGTCGACGGCGCGAGCGATCAGCGTGAGCAACAGATCGAAGCCGTAAACATGGTGCTCGCTGAAATCGGCGCCGCTGACATTCCGCAACTGATCGTCGTCAACAAATGCGATTTGCTTGGCCTCGGTGCTGATGCAGGTCGCGTTGAACTCGACGAAAATGGCGATGTGCATCGCGTGTTTGTGTCGGCCAAGACGGGCGCGGGTATTCCCGAGCTTCGTGCGGCCTTGCAAGCGCGCTTTCCGCGCCAAAATACCGTGTATTCGTTTGACCAAACGGTCGACGAGCCTCCAAACCCTGCGGCCCAATAAAAAAGACTGCACGCATGAAAACTCAAGCCACGAATCCGCTGAGCGCCCTCTGGGATCGCATTAAGCTCTCGCTCAACGATCCGCAGTGGGGCCGCAAGCCCGGCGCAGATGGTGCCGGCGATGGCAAACCCGGCGACAACAAAGGCGGCGATTCGCCGGCTACCCCGCCGCCCACCCCAGCATCGCCACCTCCGCCTCCCCCGCCGAGCGGCGGCAATGGCGGCGGCGGCAGCAACAAGCCGAGCGGTCCTCCGGACTTCGATGAACTTCTGAAAAAAGTGAACGACCGCGTGGGTGAGATTTTCGGCGGCAAAAAAGGCAACAAACGGCCCGCCAACAACGGTGGCGGCAGTGGCCCACAATTTCCATCGATCAGCCCACAGTTTGCAGCGGGAGGATTAGTGCTGGCTGCGATGATTGGCTTGCTATTGTGGCTCGCGACGGGCTTCTACATCGTCGACGAAGGCAAGCGCGGCATCGTGCAGCGTTTCGGCAAATACGTTGAAACAACGGGCGCTGGCCCACGTTGGCATTTCCCTTGGCCCATTGAATCTAAGACGATCATCAATTTGAACGATGTGCGCTCCGTCGAAGTGGGATTCAAAGGCAGCAGCAAGAACCGCGACGCGAAACAAGCCCAGATGTTGACCGCGGACTTGAACATCATCGACATTGCGTTTGCCGTCCAATACACGCTCTCTGACGCGCGCGCTTTCTTGTTCAATCACCGAGATCCGAACGCAGCCGTACTGCAAGCCGCAGAAACCGCGATGCGCGAAGTCGTCGGCAAACGCAAGATGGATTTTTTGCTTAACCAAGGTCGTGAAGAATTCGCCGGTGCAACACAAACGCTGATGCAAGAACTGCTCACGCGCTACGGCACGGGCATCACCATCAGTAAGCTCAATCTTCAAGCCGTCGCGGCACCAGAAGCCGTCAACGAGGCGTTCCAAGACGTTGTGAAGGCTCAGCAAGATCGTGATCGTCAGATCAACGAAGGTCAGGCCTACGCCAACCGCGTAATCCCAGAAGCGCGCGGTAAAGCGTCGCGCTTGCTTGAAGAAGCCTCGGGTTACGAGCAGAGTGTGTTGACGCGCGCGCAGGGCGACGCAGCGCGCTTCACGTCCGTTGTTGGTGAGTATGCAAAAGCACCGGCCGTTACGCGTGAGCGACTCTACATCGACATGATGCAGTCAGTGTTGAGCAACACGAGCAAAGTGCTCGTAGATCAACGTCAAGGCCAGAGCTTGCTTTATTTGCCGCTCGACAAACTCATGGAGAGTACGCGAGCTGCGGCGAGCGGCTCGTCGGCTGCGGCGGTGCCCGAAGCCACGCGACCGCTGCTGCCTGATCCGGCCGCCGCTACCGAATCACCTGGGTCTGCGAACGCGCGCAACAGTGCGCGGGACAGCTCGCGCAGTGCCCGCGAATCACGCAACTAGACGAGGACAAAATCATGAACAAAATTGCTCCCGTTCTCACCGCGTTCCTCGTTGCGATTTTCGCGTTTTCGCAAACCATGTTCACGGTCGACGAGCGCGAATACGCAATGGTGCGCCAGCTGGGCGAAGTGGTTTCAGTAAAAGACCAACCGGGTCTGAACTGGAAACTACCGTTCATTCAATCGGTTACCAAATTCAGCAAACAAATTCTCACGCTCGATAGCGTAGAGCCCGAGCGTTTCAACACGAAAGAAAACCAGCCGGTGCAGGTGGATTCGTTCGTGAAATGGCAGATTGCCGACGCGCGCGAGTTCTACCGTACGGTGGCGGGCGAAGAGAAACAAGCCGAACGTCGCATTGG
>DAINAJ010000018.1:0-18481 GCA_036733505.1 Casimicrobium sp. | reverse complement strand
GCGAGTTCTACCGTACGGTGGCGGGCGAAGAGAAACAAGCCGAACGTCGCATTGGACAAACGGTGACGTCGTTGTTGCGCGAAGAATTTGGTCGTCGTACGTTGCTTGAAGTGATTTCGGGTGATCGCGAAAAAATCATGGCGACTGTGCGCGATGCGGCAGAAGTCGATGCGAAGAAAATCGGCGTGAAAATCATCGACGTGCGCCTCAAGCGCGTGGACTTTGATGAGTCGGTTTCGACGCGCGTGTTCGATCGTATGCGTTCTGAGCGTCAACGCGTAGCCGCTGAGTTCCGCTCCAACGGCGGCGCGGAGAGCGAACGCATCAAGGCCGACGCCGATAAGCAGGCACAAGTGATCCTCGCCGAGGCGTACAAAAAAGCGCAGGAAATGCAGGGTTCGGGCGACGCGAAAGCGACGGCGATTTACAGCGCGGCGTACGGCCAGAACGCAGAGTTCTATTCGTTCTACCGCAGCCTTGAAGCGTACAAAGCCACGTTCAAGAACAAGAGCGACGTGATGGTGCTGGACCCCAGCGCGGACTTCTTCAAGTTCTTGAAGAACGGAGCGAAAGCGAAGTAGCTTTTTGGTGAAGGTGAGCGGTGAATAGTGAACGGTGAACAGTAAAAGCCGCTCCACGACGCTGCTCACTTTTCACTGTTCACTGCTCACTTTTCCAAATAAACGTGGATTTCTTCGCCGCCCTTTGCCTCGTCCTTGTGATCGAAGGCTTGCTTCCATTTATCGCGCCGAAAGTGTGGCGGGAGACGATGAACCGCGCGGCGAACTTGAACGACGGGCAGCTACGCATGGTGGGGCTGCTCTCCATCGCTGTCGGATTGATTTCGTATTGGATTACCGTCGCGTTGATGGGGTAACAGCTTTTTAGCGCCAGCGACCTGCGGGCGGTCGTTTCAGGCGTTTTTACCTTATTGTCGACTTAACTGTAAAGTAAGCGGAAACGACCACCCAGCTGTCGTTCGCGCCATAAAGCCATACTTCACGCAAAGTGGGCAAATGACCAGCGCCATTCGCAAACGCCGCCTTGCGACTACCGCATCAACGACGGCAAGTGCGCCTCGCCCATGTATTCCGCGCTTTGCATTTCAGTCAGGCGCGACGTGGTGCGCGCGAACTCCGTCAGCACACGCCGCGTATCGGAGTCTTTGATCGAGTCATCCACACGCGAAATTTCCGTGAGCGGCGCAGCAGCGCTCATCACCAGCTTCACGCGGTGGTCGTAGAGCACGTCAACGAGCAAGGTGAAGCGTCGGATCACATTGCTGTCTTTCGCTCCGAGCATCGGAACGTTCGAGAGAATCACGGTGTGGTGCGCTTCGGCTAATTCGAGGTAATCGTTTTGCGAGCGCGGTGTTTCGCACAACGCAAAAAAATCAAACCAGATCACGCCTTCTGCGCGCCGGCGAACTGGGATCTCGCGGCCGAGTAACGTGATGGTTTTGTCCGTAGATACTTTGGCGGTCGCAAGGCGTGCGAATGTGGCCGCGAGCTTCGCATCCGTGTCAGCGCCCAGTGGCGTGTGATAAACACTGTCTTGCTCGAGTGTGCGGCGGCGGTAATCGATCCCGCTATCCACTTCCACCACGTCCATCTTTTCTTTGATAAGCGCAATGGTCGGCAAAAAGTTTTGTCGCTGCAAACCTTCGGGATAGAGCTTGTCCGGTGGATAGTTCGAGGTCATCACAAACACGATGCCGTTGTCGAAACAGTTCGAAAGCAAACGTCCAAGAATCATCGCGTCGGCGATGTCGCTCACGTGAAACTCGTCGAAACAAATCAGGCGATATTTCTCTGCAAGCCGCTCCGCGACCACAACCAACGGATCGGCCTCGTGCTTGAGTGTGCGCAGTTCGGCGTGCACGCTGCGCATGAAGGCATGAAAGTGCACGCGCGTTTTGCGGCGCACCTTCGTCGCGCCGTAAAACGAATCCATCAAAAAGCTCTTGCCGCGCCCCACGCCACCGTAAAAGTACACACCGGTCGGCACCACCGGTCGCGAAAAAACGCGGCCAATCATCGATGCGCGCTTGTTGCGAAACGCATGCAACTCGTCATTCAGCCGGGCGAGACGCCCCGCAGCGTTTTGTTGCGCGCTATCGAGCGTAATGCCGCGTTCGGTGCAAAGTTTTTGGAGGGTGGTGATCACCAGCGACTCCCTAGCTCTGTCATTCCCGCGAAGGCGGGAATCCAGACCTGACGGCAAACGACGTGACCATGTGCGTACGATGTGCCGTCGGTCTGGGTCCCCGCCTTCGCGGGGACGACGACGCGTTTATCTAGCCTACGCTCACGCAGACCTATCCCACGATGTGTGAATAAAGATCGCGCCACTCTGGATTGTTTTGATCGACCAAACGCAACTTCCAAAGTCGATTCCATTTCTTGATTTGCTTTTCGCGTTGGATCGCCGACCCGATGTCGGTCGTCAACTCGTACCAAACAAGCATTTTGACACCATATCGCCTCGTGAAGCCGTCGGCGAGATCGTGTTTGTGCTCATAAACGCGTTTGACTAAATCGGACGTGACGCCGGTATAGCGCGTGCCGTTGCGTTGGCTGGCTAGCAGATGAACGGCGCAGTTCATTCCGGCGCCTCCTTGGTCTGGGTCCCCGCCTTCGCGGGGACGACAACATCTGTCATTCCCGCGAAGGCGGGAATCCGGACCGAAAGCTGGCGAATAAACACGCCACGTCACTCTACATATTCAACGTCCGCTTATCGACGGCGAGCGCCGCCTCTTTAGTGGCTTCTGAGAGCGTCGGATGCGCGTGGCAAATGCGCGCGATGTCTTCCGACGATGCGCCGAACTCCATTGCCATCACGCCTTCAGCGACCAGCTCAGACGCCATCGGGCCGATCACATGCATACCGAGCACTTTGTCGGTCTTCGCGTCTGCGATGATCTTCACGAAACCGTCGGTATTGCCCAACGCGCGCGCACGACCATTGGCCATGAACGGGAAGCTGCCGGCTTTGTAGGCCACGCCCGCCGCCTTCAATTGCTGCTCGGTTTGTCCGACCCATGCGATCTCTGGCGACGTGTAGATCACCCACGGGATGCAGTTGAAATCGATGTGCGGATGCTGACCCGCGAGGCGCTCTGCGACGGCCACGCCCTCTTCCTCCGCCTTGTGCGCGAGCATCGGACCACGCACCACGTCGCCCACTGCCCAGACGTTCGGCGCGCTGGTTTTGCAATCGCCATCGACCGTAATGAAACCACGCTCATCGAGCTTCACGCCGGCTGCATCTGCATTCAGCCCGTTGGTGTTTGGCGTGCGACCGATCGACACGATCAGGCGATCAAACGTTGCGCTCTCCGCTTTGCCTTCCGCCGTCGTGTATTCCACGGTCACATTGTTTTTGCCAGTTTTGATCGCGCCGACTTTTACGCCGAGGTTAATTTTCAAACCCTGTTTGGTGAAGAGTTTTTGCGCTTCTTTGGCGACTTGTTCGTCGACCGCACCGAGGAAGGCTGGCAGGCCTTCGAGCACCGTCACGTCGCTACCTAAGCGACGCCACACCGAGCCCATTTCAAGGCCGATCACACCCGCACCGATCACGCCGAGCGATTTCGGCGTTTCGCCGATACGCAACGCACCGTCGTTCGAGAGGATGAGTTTTTCGTCGAACGCGGCACCGGGCAACGCGCGCGCGTTGGAGCCGGTGGCGATGATGACGTGTTTGCCGGCGATTGAAGTCTTGGCAGGCTCGGTCACGTCGATTTGATACACGCCGTCTTTCGCGGCGCCTGCGAACGATGCGCGACCGTGGAAGAACGTGACCTTGTTTTTCTTGAACAAATACAAGATGCCGTCGTTGTTTTGCTTCACAACGGTGTCTTTGCGCGCGATCATTTTCGCCACGTCCATTTTCACGCCCGTGGCCGTGATGCCGTGCTCAGCGAAATGATGTTGCGCATGATCGAAATGCTCCGACGATTGCAGCAACGCCTTCGACGGAATGCAGCCGACGTTGGTACACGTACCGCCCGGCGCAGGTTTACCCGCCGCGTTCTTCCAGTCGTCGACACACGCGACCTTAAAGCCCAACTGCGCAGCGCGAATCGCCGCCACATAGCCGCCTGGGCCGCCACCAATCACAACAACGTCAAATTGATCCATTTTGTTTTCCTGTCGCCATCCGTGGCGATTCGTTCATACGTAGCCTTGAGAAGCGAAGCGCGTCAAGGCAAATTGAAGACGCGGTTCCGACGGTGAGCCCCGGACGCGCCGCGCTGATCCGGGCTGCGTTGCGTCACTCGCTACTCCATCAAGCGCTTAACAAGCCGAATAATGATTAGCGAACCGCCAACAAACATCGTGACCTTCTCAGAGACATTCATGCTTTGAACGTCGCCTTTTTGTGCAGCGACCACGCGGCGGTGCCTGAACTCGTACGATACCGAGAACAGTCCGAACCCAACAAAGCCCATCCAGCCAACTAGCGACGAATCCACCGACGCAAAAACGCCTGGCAGATTCGAAAGCGCTATCAGCGCAAACAGAACCTGCCAAACGCGAACCGACGTGGGCGTGTCTGAGAACATTAAAGATCCAACAACAACCGAGCCGGATCTTCCAACGCATCCTTCATCGCCACGAGCGTCAACACGGCCTCACGGCCGTCGATAATGCGATGGTCGTAGCTCATGGCGAGATAGTTCATCGGACGAATCACGATCTGGCCGCCTTCGACCACGGCGCGGTCTTTCGTGGCGTGTACGCCCAGAATCGCGCTTTGTGGCGGGTTGATGATCGGAGTGGAGAGCATAGAGCCGAAGGTGCCACCATTCGAAATGGTGAACGTGCCGCCGGTCAATTCCTCGATGCCGAGCTTGCCTTCGCCTGCGCGCTTGCCGTAGTCCGCGATTTTCTTTTCGATGTCAGCGATGCTCATCTGATCGCAGTCACGAAGGATTGGTACGACGAGGCCGCGCGGTGAACCGACGGCGATGCCGATGTCGTAATAGCCGTGATAGACGATGTCGTTGCCGTCGATTGACGCATTGACAACCGGATAGCTCTTCAACGCGTGCACGGCAGCTTTGACAAAGAAGCTCATGAAACCAAGCTTGACGCCGTGGACTTTCTCGAACTTGTCTTTGTACGTGTTACGCAGATCAATCACCGGCTTCATGTTGACCTCGTTGAACGTGGTCAAGATGGCAGCGGTGGATTGGCTTTGCACGAGACGTTCGGCCACGCGCATGCGAAGGCGCGTCATCGGCACGCGCTGCTCCGGGCGATTGCCGAGTGGAACGTTCACGGCGGGTGCGAACACTGGCGCAGCTTTTGGCGCGGCGGCGGTAGGTGCAGCAGCTGGAGCAGCTGGAGCAGCTGGAGCAGACTTTGACTCGACCGCAGCGATTACGTCGCCCTTGGTGATACGGTCGCCGCGCCCCGTGCCTTGAACGCTGGCGGCGTCAATACCCGCTTCAGCCATCATCTTCTTCGCAGCGGGGAGTGCGCCTGGTGCGGATGCAGCAGCAGGGGCTGCTGGGGCAGCGGCCACGGCAGCAGGCGCTGCAGCACCGGCCTTCGCCTCAGTATCAATCACGCCGAGCACAACGCCCGAGGTGACTGTGGCGCCGGCTTGAATACAAATTTCAACGAGCACGCCGTCGCCTTGCGCAGGCGTTTCGAGAACGACTTTATCGGTTTCGATATCGCAAAGATTTTGGTCGCGTTTGACCGCATCGCCGGCTTTGGCATGCCATCCGGCGAGTGTGCCTTCGGGGGTGCCTTCTGCGAGTTGGGGGACTTTTACTTCGATCAACATTTCTTATTCACTCCGTGAATGGTGAGCAGTGAGTCGTGAACAGTGAGCAGTGGGTGATTTGTGGAGTCGCCGGGTCCATCCCGAGCTGAAACTGCTCACTGCTCACCACTCACCGCTCACCAACGAATCAAAGATTCGTCATCATTTGGCCAGTGCCGAGCTTCGAGCTGAAAGCACTTTCGACTAGCTCTTTCTGCTGCGCGTTGTGCTTCGACAAATAGCCCACGGCCGGCGACGCGCTGACCGAGCGACCTGCGTACAGAAGCACTTGCTCCGGTTTCACGTCCGCACGGAAGTACGCCATGAGTCGGTACCACGCACCTTGGTTTTGCGGCTCTTCTTGGCACCACACGATTTCGTGCGCGTTCGGGAACTTCTTGAGCTGCGCTTTGAAGTCATCATGCGGGAACGGATACTGCTGTTCCAAGCGAATGATGGCAACGTCCTTGATGTCTTGCTCACGACGATGCGCGAGCAACTCGTAGTAGACCTTGCCCGAACACACGATGACGCGCTTAACGTTCTTGGCGACGATTTTGTCGGTCTCGCCGATCACCGTTTGGAAGGTGCCTTCGGCCAGTTCTTCGAGCGTGCTCACAGCTTCCTTGTGGCGAAGCAATGACTTCGGCGTCATTACGATGAGTGGCTTTCTCCAGTCGCGCTTCATTTGGCGACGCAGCATGTGGTAGCACTGTGCAGGCGTTGACGGCACAACGACTTGCATGTTGTGCTCGGCGCACAGCTGCAAGAAGCGCTCCGGACGAGCCGATGAGTGCTCCGGCCCCTGACCTTCATATCCGTGTGGCAGCAGCAACGTGAGGCCACATACGCGCCCCCACTTCACTTCGCCGGAGCTGATGAATTGGTCGATCACGACCTGTGCGCCGTTGGCGAAATCGCCGAACTGTGCTTCCCAAATCACAAGCTGATTTGGCTCTGAAGTCGCATACCCATATTCGAAGCCGAGCACAGCTTCTTCCGAGAGAATCGAATCGATGACAGTGAAGTCACCTTGCTTAGGCGCGATGTGTTGCAACGGCGTGTAGCTGCCACTGTCCCACTTTTCGCGGTCTTGATCGTGGAACACCGCATGGCGATGCGAGAAGGTGCCTCGACCGCAATCTTCACCAGACAAACGAATTCCAACGCCTTCGTTTACGAGCGTTGCATAGGCTAAGTTTTCAGCCATGCCCCAATCAAGAGATTGCTTGCCTTCGCCCATTGCTTTGCGGTCGTTGATCATTTTTTCAACGCGCGGATGCAACACGAATCCTTCAGGCATCGTGGTGAGCTTTTTAGCGAGCGCCTTGACGGTTGCGAGCGGCACCGTGGTGTCAGCTGCGTCGGTCCAAGTGCGGCCTACAAACTTCGCCCAATCCTGCTGGAACGGTGCGACGTAGTTTGCAAGAATTGTTTTGTTGGTGTGCGTGCCTTTGTCCATCGCGTCGCGGAACGCCGTGACGTACTGATCACCTTCACCAGGCTTAATCACACCCTGCGCTTCGAGTTGGTCTGCGTAGAGCTTGCGGGTACCCGGATGCTGATGAATTTTCTTGTACATCAGGGGCTGCGTCACCATCGGCTCGTCTTGCTCGTTGTGCCCGAGGCGACGGAAGCAGACCAGATCGATGAACACATCTTTGTGGAAAATCGTGCGGTAGTCCATCGCGATTTCAGCGATCAGCAAGCAAGCTTCTGGATCGTCTGCGTTCACATGGAAAATCGGCACTTCCGCCATCTTGGCGATGTCGGTGCAATAAAGCGTTGAGCGGTAGTCGCGCGGGTCGCTCGTGGTAAAGCCAATTTGGTTGTTAATCACCACGTGAATCGTGCCACCCGTGCCGTAGTGACGGGTCTGCGATAAACCGAGCGTTTCCTGATTTACGCCCTGACCGGCAACCGCTGCATCACCGTGCAACAGGATACCGAGCACTTCTTTGCCCGCTTTGTCGCCACGGCGGTGTTGACGTGCGCGTACCGACCCGACCACTACAGGATTGACGATTTCTAAGTGCGACGGGTTGAACGCGAGCGTGATGTGCATCGGGCCGCCCGGCGTCGTGATGTCGCTCGAGAAACCCTTGTGATATTTCACGTCGCCAGCGGAAAGGGCTGTGTCGTACTTACCTTCAAATTCTGCGAACAGATCTTTCGGCAGCTTGCCGAAGGTATTCACCAAAACACCAAGACGACCGCGGTGAGCCATGCCAATCACGGTCTCTTGCACACCGGACGCACCAGCGCGCTGCAGCAAATGATCGAGCACAGGGATGATCGTGTCGCCACCCTCACCGGAGAAGCGCTTCTGGCCCATGTACTTGGTATGAAGGTAACGCTCAAGGCCTTCAGCGGCAGTCAGGCGCTCAAGAATGTGTCGCTTTTGTTCTGTGGTGTAAGTTGGCTTGAGGCGCGACGTTTCGATTCGATTGCGCAACCATTCACGCTCGTCTTCGTTGGCCATGTACATGTACTCAACCGCGACCGTGCTGCAGTAGATGCCGCGCAACGTGGCGATGATGTCTTTGAGTTTGGCGCGATTCTGACCGTTGATTCCCAGAATTCCGGTCGAGAA
The DNA here is from genome assembly GCA_036733505.1 of Casimicrobium sp. Taxonomy (GTDB): domain Bacteria; phylum Pseudomonadota; class Gammaproteobacteria; order Burkholderiales; family Casimicrobiaceae; genus Casimicrobium. The sequence goes on along the minus strand of DAINAJ010000018.1, from coordinate 10,107 downwards.
TTCGGTCTCCATGTCGCTATCGGCGAGGCCGTAGTGCTTGTGGTCCAATTCTTTGATGAACGGCACGTCTTGGCGCTTCAGAGGATCAATGTCAGCAATGCGGCCGCCGACGAAGCGGTACGCGTGAATTAACTTCATCACGCCAAGTTGCTTGTCCATCAGTGTCGCGTCGATGCTTGCGACTGCCGCCTTGCGCGAACGTGCCATCGCGGCAAACGCATCGATCACAGGCTGATGCGCCACGTCAGCAGAGCCCGCGCGCATCGCGTCGAAGTAGTCGCGCCATTTTTGATCGACCGACGCAGGATCGGCGAGATAGTGCTCGTACTGCTCTTCGATGTAAGGCATATTGCCGCCGAAGATAGTGGAGGTCTGTTGCAGTTGTTCCATCATGATGGGAACTCCGTTCCTGTGTTGAGCAGTGAAAAGTGAAGCGCGAGCAACGCGAGCAATGAGCAGGTTGTTATCTGCTCAAGCTCCGCCGCTCACTTACAGATTAACGCTGATGCAATGGCACCACATCACGCGAGGCTGAGCCCGTGAAGAGCTGACGCGGACGACCAATTTTTTGATCCGGATCGGCCAGCATTTCGTTCAATTGCGCGATCCAGCCAACAGTACGTGCAAGCGAGAAGATTGCAGTGAACAGCGCTGTGGGGATGCCCAATGCGCGCTGCACGATGCCCGAATAGAAATCAACGTTCGGGTAGAGCTTGCGCGAAACGAAGTATTCGTCCGACAACGCGATGCGCTCCAGCTCCATCGCAAGCTTGAACAACGGGTCGTTCTGCAGACCGAGTTCACCGAGCACTTCGTAGCAGGTCTCACGCATGAGTTTGGCGCGTGGATCGTAATTCTTGTAAACGCGATGACCGAAGCCCATCAGGCGGACGTTCGAATTTTTATCTTTAACGGCCGTGATGAACTCACCGATTTTCTCTACGCCACCATTCTTTTGAATGTCGAGGAGCATCGAAAGCGCCGCTTCGTTTGCTCCACCGTGCGCAGGGCCCCACAGGCAAGCTACGCCGGCAGCGATTGCTGCGTACGGATTTGTGCCGGACGAGCCGCACAAGCGAACAGTAGAGGTCGATGCGTTTTGCTCGTGATCCGCATGCAGGATGAAGATGCGATCCAGCGCGCGAACGAGCACGTCGTTCACTTTGTATTCTTCGCATGGTGTGGCGAACATCATGCGCATGAAGTTTGCGCTGTACGACAGATCGTTCTGCGGATAGATCATCGGTTGACCGGCCGAATACTTATGCGTCATCGCGACGAGCGTTGGCATCTTGGCGATCAATCGGATCGCCGCGATGTGACGGTGCTCAGGGTTATTGATGTCGAGCGTGTCATGGTAGAACGCGGACATCGCGCCGACGAGGCCAGTCATGATCGCCATCGGATGCGCATCACGACGGAAGCCACGCAGGAAGAACTGCATCTGCTCGTGCACCATCGTGTGGTGCGACACGTTGTCCACAAACTTATTCTTTTGTTCGACGTTTGGCAGGTCGCCGTTAAGCAGCAAATAACAGGTTTCGAGGTAGTCGCAGTTGGTCGCAATCTGCTCGATGGGATAACCGCGATAGAGGAGCTCGCCCTTGTCGCCATCAATGTATGTGATGGCCGAGCGGCATGCCGCCGTAGACATAAAACCGGGGTCATAGGTGAACTTGCCCGTCTTGCCGTAGAGTGATTTGATGTCGATGACATCCGGTCCCACAGAGCCCTTGAGGACGGGAAATTCAACGCTAGGCGAGCCGTCGCTGAAGGTCAGTGTTGCTGTCGAGGAGGCGGTCATTTCAAACTCCGAGTTTTTGTTTAGGGTGAATTACGGCAAGTTGCAAAAGTAAAGCTATTGGTTGACGCGTGTCTGACGCAGCGTTGCGACCATCTCGTCCGTGCCTTCGGGAAAAGTATTGGAGCGACCCGCAATGATTTCCCAGAGGTCGTTGTCGTCCAGCGCGATGAGCGCCAAAAGCTGTGTGTGCTCGTCGGCAGAAAAATCGCCGTTACGACGTTCAAGCAAACGCGTCAGAATCAAATCATTCTCAAGAAAACCGCGACGGCAGCGCCAGCGCAGTTTGGAGTGTTCGAGATCGGTAAGCATGGGGGTCGGGTCGGCGCAATACCGCCGATTAAGCCGCGCGATTGACGAGTTTTTCTTTGAGCTTGCCGATAGCCTTGGTTGGGTTCAGGCCTTTCGGGCAAACGTCAACGCAGTTCATGATCGTATGGCAACGGAACAAACGGTACGGGTCTTCCAGGTTGTCCAAGCGCTCGGTGGTGGCTTGATCGCGACTGTCTGCAACGAAGCGATAGGCGGCCAGCAGGCCAGCGGGGCCGACGAATTTATCGGGGTTCCACCAGAAGCTTGGGCAGCTCGTTGAGCAGCACGCACATAGGATGCATTCGTAGAGGCCGTTCAATTCTTCGCGATCTTCTTGCGATTGCAGACGCTCTTTTTCAGGCGCAACCGTTTCGTTCACGATGTACGGTTTGATCGAGTGATACTGTTTGAAGAACTGACTCATGTCCACGATCAAATCACGAACCACGGGCAAACCGGGCAGTGGACGTAGCGTGATTTTTTGCGGCAACGTGAGCATATTGGTCAGGCACGCCAAACCGTTCTTTCCGTTGATGTTCATCGCATCGGAGCCGCAGACGCCCTCGCGGCACGAGCGGCGATAGCTAATGGAATCATCCATCTTCTTGAGCTTCATCAGCGCGTCGAGCAACATGCGCTCGCTGCCGTCGAGTTCAATCTCGAAGGTCTGCATGTACGGCTTCGCGTCAACGTCGGGGTTGTAGCGATAGATTTCGAAAATTCGTTTGTCAGACATGGGAACTACCTAATCAAATCGTAGGGCGGGCAGTGCCCGCCGGCCATTTGTGGAAAGCGAGGCGGGTCACGCCCGCCCTACGTTTTTAGAACGTGCGCTTCGCCAGCGGAATCGAATCCACGGTGAGCGGTTTCATGTTCACAGGTTTGTAGTCGAGACGATTGCCTTCGCTGAACCACAAGGTGTGCTTCAACCATTCATCGTCGTTACGACCCAATGGATACTTCTCGCAGTCACCGTAGTCGTCCACAGTGTGTGCGCCGCGGCTTTCTTTGCGGGCAGCAGCGGACGTCATAGTGGCCTTGGCCGCTTCCATGAGGTTGGCTACTTCCAGCGCTTCGATGCGTGCAGTGTTGAAGACTTTGGACTTGTCTTTGAGCGACAGGGTCTCAGCTCGTTCAGCGATAGCGAGCACTTTAACAACGCCCTCGTCCATCGTCTTTTGTGTGCGGAACACACCAGCGTGTTGTTGCATTGCCTTGCGCAAGTCGTTGGCAACGTCTTGCGGGTATTCGCCACTGTTCGAGTTGTCGAGCTTGGCGATTCGCGCTAGCGAGTAGTCGGCAGCGTTTGCTGGCAACGGCTTGAATGCCTTGCTCGAAAGCGCTGTCTGGATCAAGTGATTGCCTGCTGCACGACCGAACACGAGCAGATCAAGCAGCGAATTCGTCCCGAGACGATTCGCGCCGTGCACCGAAACGCACGAGCATTCGCCGATCGCGTAAAGTCCATTGATGATCGAATTCGGGTTACCGTCTTTTGGCACCACGACTTGGCCGTTGATGTTGGTCGGAATGCCGCCCATTTGGTAGTGAATCGTCGGCACGACCGGAATCGCCTCTTTAATCACGTCGACGTTAGCAAAGTTCTTGCCGATTTCGTGCACCGATGGAAGACGCTTCATGATGGTCTCGCCACCAAGGTGCGTCAGATCAAGCGCGATGTAATCGCCGTTCGGACCACAGCCGCGGCCTTCTTTGATTTCTTGATCCATGCAACGCGACACGAAGTCACGCGGCGCGAGATCTTTAAGCTTCGGAGCGTAGCGCTCCATGAAGCGCTCGCCGTCTTTGTTGCGAAGGATCGCGCCCTCGCCACGGCAGCCTTCGGTCAGCAACACGCCCGCGTTGTGTACGCCAGTTGGGTGGAACTGCCAGAACTCCATGTCTTCGAGTGGAATGCCGGCGCGAGCGGCCATGCCCAAACCGTCGCCGGTGTTGATGAAGGCATTGGTCGACGCGGCGAAAATTCGGCCCGCGCCCCCGGTAGCGAACAACACACACTTGGCGTGGAAAATCGACACTTCGCCGGTTTCCATTTCAAGGGCAGTTACGCCAACGACGTCGCCTTCGGCATCACGAATAATGTCCAGCGCCATCCATTCGACGAAGAACGTCGTGTTGCTCTTTACGTTCTGCTGATAGAGCGTGTGCAGCATCGCGTGACCGGTGCGATCTGCGGCGGCGCAAGCGCGGGGTACTGGCTTTTCGCCGTACTTCGCGCTGTGACCACCGAACGGACGCTGGTAAATCGTACCGTCTGGGTTGCGGTCGAACGGCATGCCCATGTGTTCGAGCTCATAGACAACCTTCGGAGCCTCGCGGCACATAAACTCGATGGCGTCTTGGTCGCCGAGCCAGTCGGAGCCCTTCACCGTATCGTAGAAGTGGTAATGCCAGTTGTCCTCGTCCATGTTGCCAAGGGACGCGCCAATACCGCCTTGTGCAGCGACTGTGTGCGAACGCGTTGGGAATACTTTGGAGAGCACCGCCACGCGCAGACCCGCGCGAGCAAGTTGCAGGGAGCAGCGCATACCGGCACCACCGGCACCGATCACCACTGCGTCGTATTTGTGAACTGAAAGAGCCATTCTCTGTGTGCCTCTATTTCATGCCGAAAAGGATGTAAACAGCCCACAGCACAATAGCCGCCGCCGCAATCCAGGAGTACGCGTTTAAGACCGCCAGAACCGCACGGCTCTTGACGTAATCGGGCCACACGTGCATCGCGCCGACGAGGCCGTGATACGCGGTAGCAATCAGTGCAAGCAGCGTCGCGAGCTTGAAGCCCACGTTGCCAAAAAGTGCCTGCCACTGTGCCGCATTCGGCGTGCCGTTAACCAGCAGTAAGGCCAGGACGAGCAGCACGTAGGAAGCGACAACCACAGCGCTGACGCGTTGCAGCCACCATTCTGAAATGAATTTCGACGACGTAGCCATTAGCAAAGCCTCCACACAACCAGCGCCGTCAGTACAACGCTGATACCAAATACCGCGAATGCTGTAGATCGCGCCGTTGGCAAATCGAGCCACTTATTCGCGTCTTGAATCATGTGGCGAAAGCCTGCAACCATGTGATAAATCACCGCAAATAGCAGGCCACTCAGCACAATCTTGCCAAGGATATTGCCCCAGATGATGGTGCGGAATACTTCAAACCCGGCTTCGGATTTAAGGCTCATTTGCAGCATGGCCAACAAGAACAACAGCGCCACGAAGAGCGCAATGCCCGTCACGCGATGCACGATCGATGCAATGCCAGGAATAGGCAATCGGTAATTGCTAAGTTCGCCGAACCCGATGTTGCGATACACCGGTCTGGTTCGTGACTTGGCGAGGGGGGTGTCTGCCATTAAATGCACTCCATAAGTCGTGAAAAGTTAACTGAGAATATTTGAGTAGTGGTGGCTGCGCGTTGTGCACAGGCCACGTCGAAATTCCACCGGCTTGTCGCCGTACGTATATGCAATGCGCTCGACACAGAGCACCGGCGAGCCCATGCCGACGCGCAGCGCTTCGGCCGTCGTCGGGTCGGCGGCGACGGCCTTGACTTGCTCTTCGGCGCGCAGCATGCGCACACCAAATTCGGTTTCGAAAAAACCATACATCGAGCCCTCGTAGGCATCGAAGCGCTCTTTGGTTAATCCTTTGAAGAGCGACGCAGGCAGCGTGATCTCGTCGAGCACGGTCGGCTCTCCGCCGTAGCGCAGCAATCGGCGCAAAATCAGAATGGCGTCGCCCGGTTTGATGTCGAGCGCGCGCGCAACTTCGGCGCTTACACGGCCGCGTTTCACGTCCAAAAGCTCGCTCGCTGGGTATTCGTCTTGCCCGTCGTTGCGGCGCATACGCAGAAAGCGAAACATCGAGCTTTGCGTTTCAGTGTGCGTCGCAACAAAAGTGCCCTTGCCTTGACGGCGGATCACCAAATTTTCGCCCGCGAGTTCGTCGATGGCTTTGCGCACCGTTCCTTGGCTCACACTGAACTGCCCGGCCAAATCCTGCTCGCTTGGGATCGCGGCGCCGGGGCGCCATTCGCCCGACTCGAGGCGCTGCGTCAGGAGCGTCTTTATCTGTTGATAAAGCGGCTGAAATGACGGCGTCTCCGGGGCCGGATTTACTTCGTTCGGGGCGAGGGCGACGTCACTCATGGCCGCAATTGTTACCCATCTTCAGAAGAATTGCAATCTATGGTCTTATGTCTTATATAAGACATAAGAGCTATTGACGCACGCGTCAATTCGCGCCATAATTTCCCCCAAGTTGAAGTTCGCGGGGTGTCGGGAAGCGCAATTTACGGCAGCGCAACATTTTCGCAGCAAAAATTGGCGGATTGCGCGAGAATTCAGGGTTGAGTCAGCCTAGTTGATTAGCGTCTTATATAAGACCGCGAAATTCGAAGTTGACACCTGTCCCGATTCTCACTCAGCCTCTCAGTCTCACAGCAAAGGAAACATCATGAAAGCCCCCGTTCGTGTCGCCGTCACCGGAGCCGCTGGCCAAATTGGTTACGCCCTCCTGTTCCGCATCGCTTCTGGCGAAATGCTCGGTAAAGACCAGCCGGTCATCCTGCAACTCCTAGAAGTGCCGGTCGAAGGCCCACAAAAGGCGCTCAAGGGCGTAATGATGGAGCTTGATGACTGCGCGTTCCCGTTGCTCGCCGGCATGGAAGCCCACAGCGACCCAATGACCGCGTTTAAAGCCACCGACTACGCCCTGCTCGTCGGCGCTCGCCCACGCGGACCTGGCATGGAGCGCGCGGATCTGTTGCAAGCCAACGCTGCGATCTTCACTGCGCAAGGCAAAGCACTCAACGCCGTTGCCAGCCGCAACGTTCGCGTTTTGGTCGTCGGCAATCCCGCCAACACCAATGCCTACATCGCGCAAAAATCGGCCCCTGATCTGCCCGCGAAAAATTTCACGTCGATGCTTCGCCTCGACCACAACCGCGCGCTGTCGCAGTTGGCCGCTAAGACAGGCGTCAAAGTCGCTGACATCAAGAAGCTCGTCGTGTGGGGCAACCATTCGCCCACGATGTACCCGGATGTTCGCTTCGCCAACGCCAATGGCAAAGCCATCTCCGGCATGATCGACGACGCATGGAACAACGACGTGTTCATCCCAACCGTTGGCAAGCGCGGCGCAGCGATCATCGACGCGCGTGGCGTGTCGTCGGCAGCGTCTGCTGCGAACGCAGCGATTGATCACATGCGCGACTGGGCCCTCGGCACCAATGGCGAATGGGTCACGATGGGCATTCCGTCGGACGGCACCTACGGCATTCCTGAAGGCATCCAGTACGGTGTTGCCGTGACCTGCGCCAACGGCGAGTACACGCGCGTGACCGGCCTCGACATCGACGCCGCGAGCCGCGCACGTATGGACAAAACATTGAAAGAACTGACCGACGAGCGCGACGCAGTCGCGCACTTGCTCGGCTAATTGTGACGTGCAAACGCCCTCGCGGGCGTTTGCCTACGACAACCGCAGACAGCGTTGCACAGCAGCGCCGTTTTGCAAGCCCACAGTCGCGCGCGGTGCGCCCGACAACAAGCGTGGGCTTGCCAAACGAGACATTGATCAAGGCGTGACGTTTTGCGCCGCGTGTGGAGATGACGACTTGGCGTCGCATGTGTAGGCGACGACTTGGCGTCGCTTGGTTGGGTAGGCTTTGCGTGGTGCGACGAGGAAGCGCGGCCAAGTCCGCGCCTACAAATTGCGCAATTGAACGGTGTTTGATCCGGACGTAGTGATACAGCTTTTTAGCCTGAGCGACTGCCCAGCGGTCGTTTCAGGCTAAAAAATTGGTTAGTCGATAAGTCATTGAATCAGGCTGCAAGCGCCGTCTAGCAGTCGCTAAAAGGAAAAAGCTGATGTCCGTCCAATCATCCGGGGCCGCATTCCGCGCCGCCCTCAAAGCAGAATCCCCCTTGCAAGTGATCGGCGCGACGACAGCGCACCACGCCTTGCTCGCCAAGCGCGCTGGGTTCAAAGCGATTTATCTCTCAGGCGGCGGCGTCGCGGCGGGTTCGCTCGGTCTGCCGGACTTGGGCATCAACAATCTCGACGACGTCCTCACCGACGTGCGCCGCATCACCGATGTGTGCGACGTACCGCTCATGGTGGACATCGACACCGGCTTCGGCCCAAGCGCTTTCAACATCGCTCGCACCGTCAAGTCCTTGATCAAATTCGGCGCTGCCGCGTGCCACATTGAGGACCAAGTCGGCGCGAAGCGCTGCGGTCACCGCCCGGGCAAAGAAATCGTGACCACCGAAGAAATGGTCGACCGCGTGAAGGCCGCAGCCGACGCCAAAACCGATCCGGACTTCTTCCTGATCGCCCGCACTGACGCGATCCAAGTGCACGGTGTGGATGCCGCGATTGAACGCGCCATCAAGTGCGTGGAAGCCGGCGCTGACGCGATCTTCGCCGAAGCCGCGTATGACCTGCCGACGTATCGACACTTCGTTGACGCGGTCAAGGTTCCAGTCCTTGCCAACATCACCGAATTCGGCCAAACGCCGTTGTTCACTGTTGAAGAACTCAAGAGCGCTGGCTGCGGCATCGTGCTCTACCCGCTCTCAGCATTCCGCGCGGCGAACAAAGCCGCCGAAAACGTCTACCAAGCGATCCGCAGAGACGGCCACCAAAAGAACGTCATCGACACCATGCAAACCCGCATGGAACTCTACGACCGCATCGGCTACCACGCATTCGAGCAGCATTTGGATGCGCTGTTCGCCGCGAAGAAGTGAAGTCGACTTTCGTAGGATGGCCAGCCTCTGCCCACGCATAGATTAACTAAGCTGCGCGTAACTAGCGACGAAATACAAACCTTCGCATTTTCAGGAACCAACATGAAGAATTTGTACAGTTCAGCGGTTTGCCTTTTGTCGGTCGGGTCGCTTGCAGGCTGTGTGACGGCACCTGCAGATGACAAGCAGTCGATCAGCAGAGTTCGATCGGTCACGGTTTTCTGCTGCGACTACAAGAACGAGGCCCCATTGTTGCCTGAATCGAACATGTCTGCGGTGTTAAGTTTTGCGGGCGCGTTCACGGGTGGCGCTGTTGGAGCGCTTGCGTCGGGAGTTGTTCAAGCAGGGGTTGCGGACTATCGAACAACGGGCTTCTACAAGGCAGCGGGCATTGCCCCGTTCAAGCCCCACGAACCGTTTGTCGCGGAACTCAAGCAGGCCTTGGAGTCCGCCGGTGTAGCTGTAACCATTCGCTTTCCAAGTTTTTTTGACGGGTACCTCGGACGCTACGTGTTTGATGCGGGCGAAGTTTCCACAGACGCCGTACTGGAGGTGCGACATATCGCGGCAATCGCACACACAAGCGACCGCTACTATCCGACTATCGGCGCAAGCTTCCGTCTCCTGTTGCCGGATCGGCGGGTGCTGACCGACGGCGTTGTAGGCTCGACTGATACTGGCCAAAAGCCATCGTGGGGTGAGATCCATCCCTTCGGAGCGCTAGCGCTGTCTTTGGTACACAGACAGCACAGGAATGTCCGTACGAAGCCGCATTTGATAGCGCTTGCACCCGAGGCGATCGTAATCGGCGATAGCGACAAACTGCACGCTCAGGCAGGAGCGATGTATCGGAACCTCGTAGTGACCAACACTCAAGTTGCTCGGAAAGTCGCCAAAGAGGCCCTGCTCAAGGATTAGCTCGCGTGGCGCAAGGTGATTGCGCCCCTCGTCGAAAAAGTGTTTTTTGGTAAGTATCAATTCGGGCGCAAAACAAACGCACCCACGGAGAAAAAATCATGACAGAAGCAACCGCCGCTCCCGCCGGAGCCCCTAAAGCCAAAAAATCCGTAGCCTTGTCGGGCACGGCTGCAGGCAATACCGCGCTCTGTACCGTCGGTCGTACGGGCAACGATTTGGCCTATCGCGGCTATGACATTTTGGATATTGCAGACGTCTGCGAGTTTGAAGAAATTGCTTACTTGCTCGTGCACGGCAAACTGCCCA
>DAINAJ010000017.1:24681-26859 GCA_036733505.1 Casimicrobium sp. | reverse complement strand
TAGAGAGTTGCGCGCAAGTGATGTTGCCATTGCAAGAAAATAGTCTTGCATGGTATTGGTCGGAACTGTCGGCTGGCTGACCCTTTTTTCCGTTGTGCGCGAGAAATCGATATTGCGCGCATAAACCTAATTTGTGAGTCTTGCACGATGGCGAACACACAAGGCGAAAAGCCGCGACTATTGGTGGTGGAGGATGATCCGGCGCTGGCGCAGGCCTTGGCGCTCGCGTTATCTCGGCGCGGTTTCAACGTCGCGCAAGCCACCAACGGGCGCACGGCTCTCGAACGCGCGACAAGTGAGAGCTTCGCCGCGATTGTGCTCGATCTGACCCTGCCCGAAATGGATGGCCTGGAAGTGCTTCGCGGCCTGCGCGCCAAGGGATTCGCCACGCCAGTGATTGTGCTGACTGCGCGTGGCACGGTTGGCGATCGGGTGCAGGGGTTACGGCTGGGCGCGGACGATTACTTGCCTAAGCCGTTCGATCTCGACGAGTTGGAAGCGCGTCTGCTGGCGTTGCTGCGTCGCGGTTCTGGCGGCAACGTTGGCAGCAGCGCGGCGCGCATGGATTTTGGTGCGCTCATGCTTGATGACGCCGCTGGGGTTTGCTACGCCAACGGTGCCGCACTCGAGCTTTCCACGCGCGAATTTTGCATGCTGTCGGCGTTGTTGGAACGGCCAGCGCACGCGGTAACGCGTGAACGGCTGTGGGAGAAGGTGTTCTCCGACGGGCGCGATGCGCAACCCGACGCCATCGAAGTGGTGGCGTATCGGTTGCGAAAGAAAATATCTGGTCTCGGCGTTGAGCTGGTGGCGCTGCGTGGCGTCGGCTATCTGATTCGTGAAAAACGTCCCGACTAAGGCATCGCGCTCGACCGTGGATCAGCTGTCAATCAAGAAACGTTTGGCCGTGCTTATCTTAGGCGCGTTGGTCTGTTTTTTGGTGCTCGACACGACGGTTATCTACCAAAACACATTGCAGTCGATCAACGTCGCCTACGACCGCACGCTGCTCGCGTCTGCTCGCGCTATCGGTGACACCGTCAAATACGAAAACGGAAAGTTATCCGCGTCGTTGCCGTACGCCACGCTGGAGGTCTTTGAAGCGGTGACGCGTGGCCGCATCGTTTACCGCGTGGGTGATTTCAACGGTGATTTTTTGTCGGGATATTCGGAATTGCCCAAGCACAACGGCGTGTTTCCTAAACGAACCCCCTATGCGGCGCTCGCAGCGTTCTACGAGGAAAAGTTCGAAGGAGAGCAGGTTCGAGTGGCCGCTATGCTGCAACCGGTGTACGACGGCACAACGTATCGCATGGTGACCGTGCAGGTGGCCGAGACGCTGGAATTGCGGCGTGCCTTGGCGCGTGAAGCACTCATTTCGACACTAGATCGTCAGGTCATCTTCTTGATAATGTTGGCCGCCTTGATATGGTGGTTAATTGGTCGTGGCTTGCGCCCGATTTCTGCCTTACGTCACGAACTTTTGCAGCGCGAGCATGATTCGCTGGCTCCCATCACTACGCCCGCACCTCGCGAGCTCGCGCCCATTGTTGAAGCGTTGAATGAAGTGATGGCGCGGCTGAAACGAATGCACGACAACCGACAGCGATTCGTGCGAGATGCGTCGCATCAGTTGCGCACGCCGCTGGCTGTGTTGAAGGCGCAAGTGCAGAACGCGCAGCGCGGCGATATGCCGCCGCAAGTTGCCTTCGTCGAACTGGCTCGCTCTGTGGATCGCGCCACACGTGTGGCTAACCAAATGCTTGCGTTGGCAAAGGTCGCGCAGCTCGATGAAGCAACACATGGAGTGGAGCTAGCGAAAACCGAATTGGTGAGGCTCGCGCGTGATTTGGCTGTGGAGTGTTCGCCCCTACTTGCGGATAAACGGTTGGACTTTTCGCTTGATGCCCCCGAAAAATCCGAGGTGTGGGTAGACGGTCATGACTGGATGGTCCGTGAGCTCTTCCGCAACCTAATCAGCAATGCGATTCGCCACACACCGGCCGATGGCGCCCTCGGTATCGACATCGTGGTACACGACCGTGTGGCGCGGATGTCAATCTGGGACACGGGGCCCGGAGTGGACAAAGAACGCGAGGCGAGACTGTTCGAACCGTTCTCATCGGGGGACCCAAATAGCGGTAGCGGGCTTGGTCTGGTAATTTGTCGCGACATCTG
>DAINAJ010000017.1:22599-24581 GCA_036733505.1 Casimicrobium sp. | reverse complement strand
CGGGGGACCCAAATAGCGGTAGCGGGCTTGGTCTGGTAATTTGTCGCGACATCTGTTTGGCAATCGGAGCGGGGCTGACATTGCAAAACCGCGACAAAGTTCTCGCTGGCACCACCGGACTGCGCGCGACGGCCGAGTTCACCTTGCGAGACGCGCCACTCGGTAGCGTTAAGCTATCTTCGTTGGAAGCCCTGCCACGGACGGATACGCAGATCGAACCTGCGCCGTTGACGAAAGTCGCCGAAGCCAGCGCTTAACGAATCGTCGCGGGTCAAATCCGCGCTGCGGCAGCAACGCCTAAAAAATATGGCGATCCAGCTTGCGCTCCAACAAAATCGTCGTTGCTAACTCTTCAATTGATTTTGTCGACGTGTTTAGCATGGGAACTTGCGCGTTCTCCATCATGCGCTCAGCTGCGCTCACTTCGTATCTGCATTGCTTGGCGCTAGCGTACACGGAGTCTGGTTTTCGCTCTGTGCGAATAGCTTGCAGGCGATCAGGCGCGATCGTCAATCCGAACAGTTTGTCGCGATATTTGATGATCGAATCGGGAAGCGCGCCACGTTCGAAGTCGTCGGGTGTCAACGGGAAATTCGCGCAACGGATGCCACACTGCAAGCCGAGATACAGCGACGTGGGCGTCTTTCCGCATCGCGAAACGCCCACGAGGATCACCTGCGCACGATCTAGCTCTTTCGTGGTTTGGCCGTCGTCGTGCGCAAGCGTGAAGTTGATTGCATCAATGCGCGTGAAGTATTCACCCGGATTGCGTAAACCATGTGATCGCCCCGCCGCGTGCGAGCTTTTTGCACCTAGTTCAATCTCGAGTGGGGCGATAAAAATTTGGAAGAAATCGAGCACACATGCGTCTGCGGCGCGCATGCGTGCACTTAGTCGTTCATTCACGATTGAGCTGATCACAATCGGGCGCTTACCGTCCGCAGCGCGGCTGTCGTTAATCTGCGTTACAACGCGGTCTACGGCCTCGTCAGAATCAACGAAGGGAATCGTGTTCTTCTTGAACTCAAATCCATCGAATTGGGTGAGAAGAGAGTTTCCGAGCGCTTCGGCAGTAATGCCTGTGCGGTCGGAGACGAAAAATACGGTGCGACGGTTAGGCATAAAGGCATTCCGCTTCCGGCCAATCGTGCCAGACAGGCTTGAGGTTAGGGGACAGGCGAGGCAGGTCGCCGAATTTGACGCGACTTTCCATCGGTGAATGAAAATCGCTGCCGATCGAGGCCAACAAGTTGAAGCGACGAGCGAGAGCCGCGTATTGTGCCCATTCAGGGGGATTGTGTGACGCGCACACCACTTCCACGCCATCACCGCCGGCGTCTGCAAAACATTTGAGTAGCGTGGATGGGCCGCCTAAAAATTGTGTTTCGTATCGAGCGGGGTGCGCGAGCACCGCGCGCCCACCGGCTGCGTGGATCGAATCAATCGCAGCTTGCATTGGCACCCACTCCTGCGCCACAAAGCCGGGCTTGCCCGGTTTCATGTAACGCGAGAAGACTTCGCCCATGGATCCGCACACACCCGTGTCTACCAAATGCCGCGCGAAGTGAGTGCGCGAAATAAGCTCTGGGTTTTGCGCGTAAGCCGCTGCGCCCGCAAGCACCCCAGGCAAACCCATGGCGGCAAATGCATCGCCCATCCTTTGGGCGCGGGCATTGCGTGTTTTGCGAATATTGGCGAGGAGGGTCGTTAATGTCGGCTCATTCTCGTCAATCCGCAGCCCCAGGATGTGAATGGACATATCGCGCCATTCGCTGGAGATTTCTACGCCAGGTACAAACGCAAGGTCGACGGCGGCAGTTTTTTCGCGAGCCTCAGTGATGCCAGCCACTTCATCATGGTCGGTCAAAGAGATCAGGGAGACGCCGCGGGACTTGGCTAGTGCAATGAGGTCGCCGACACTTAGGGTGCCATCCGAGTGACGCGAATGACAGTGGAGATCTACAACACGATTCATCTGGAAC
>DAINAJ010000017.1:6243-22499 GCA_036733505.1 Casimicrobium sp. | reverse complement strand
TGACGCGAATGACAGTGGAGATCTACAACACGATTCATCTGGAACATTATAGAAATGCGTGGCCTTGGTTCCACAACGCGCTCGCCACACTATACTTGCGACAATATTATGCGTATGTCATGGTTTTGCGCCGCCCTTCATTGTTGCGATGAACTCCGGGGCCGCGCTTGTTGGGAGGCGAGATAAACAATGGGTCTTTTTCAAAAGATCGCGAATCCACGAGAAATTCGGCAGAAGCTCGGCCTGAATCAGGAAGAGTTCTGGCAGAAAATTGGCGTAACTCAAAGCGGTGGATCTAGATACGAAGCCGGGCGAGATATGCCTCGCCCCGTGACTGAGCTTTTACGCTTAGTTCATCTTGAAGGTGTCGATCTTAGTACGGTGCGAAAAGAAGACATCAAGATCATTGAGTTTCTGCGTGGAAACCATCCTGATCTGTACTCCAAGCTTCGCGATGCTGTGGGCGATGACGGCGATACGGCAGGCGGCGCAAGCATCGTGTAGATGTCGATTTGTGCGCCGCAACATCTGCTTGATGTTGTTGGATAGAATCAGTGATTCATCCACTCGGAGGCTTTATGGTGCACAGCAAAACGCAGCTCAACCCACGATTGTTACGGTGGTTAGACGAGCTCCGAATGACGGACGTTCCGGATTTCGGCGGCAAAAACGCTTCGTTAGGTGAGTTGCTTGGCAACCTCGCCGATAAAGGCGTTCAGGTGCCGGGCGGTGTTGCAACCAGTGCCGATGCGTTCCGAGATTTTCTCGCGCTCAATAATCTCACCGAACGTGTTGCTCAGCGCCTTGCTGGCTTGAATGTGGACGACGTGCACGCCCTAAACCGGGCCGGTGCAGAAATTCGAGGGTGGATTGAAGCGGCCCCTCTGCCAGCGGAACTGGAAACTGGAATTACCGAGGCCGTTGCGCAGCTCGAAGCCGATGCTGGCGCGACCATCAGTTGGGCAGTTCGCTCTTCCGCGACAGCCGAAGATATGCCTGACGCGAGCTTTGCCGGCCAGCAAGAAACGTATCTGAACATTGTCGGTGTACCGGCGATTCTCGACGCTGTTCGCCGAGTGTTTGCGAGTCTCTACAACGATCGAGCAATTGCGTATCGAGTGCACACGGGCTACGGCGACATTCCGGTTGCGCTCTCCGCAGGCATTCAGCAAATGGTGCGCTCAGACACGGGTGCTGCCGGCGTGATGTTCACCCTAGACACCGAGTCGGGTTTCCGCGACGCAGTGTTCGTGACATCCAGCTATGGCTTGGGAGAAATGGTCGTACAGGGCGCTGTGAACCCGGACGAGTTCTACGTGTTTAAACCTGCCTTGCGGGCTAAACGTCCCGCGATTTTGCGCCGCACGCTGGGCAGCAAGATGCAAAAAATGATCTTTGGTTCGGAACCTAAGGCCGGCAAGTCGACCGACATCGTTGATGTCTCGGCCAACGATCGTTCGCGCTTTTCTCTGAACGACGCCGAGGTTGAATTGCTGTCGACGTACGCTCTGACCATCGAGGAACACTACGGTCGGCCCATGGATATTGAGTGGGGCAAAGACGGTACGACTGGCAAGATCTACATTCTTCAAGCTCGCCCCGAAACGGTCAAATCGCGTGAGGAGGCAACGCGTACGCTGGTGCGTTACCGCATGAAAGAGTCGGGTACAGTGGTCGCAAGTGGCCGCGCGATCGGCCAAAAAATTGGGCAAGGCACCGTGCGTATTGTGCGAAACGCGGCTGAGATGGACATCGTTAAGGCGGGGGACGTGTTGGTCGCCGACATGACCGATCCGGATTGGGAGCCTGTGATGAAGCGCGCGAGCGCTATCGTTACTAATCGCGGCGGCCGGACATGCCACGCAGCCATCATCGCGCGTGAACTTGGAATTCCAGCAGTGGTGGGGTGTGGCGACGCGACGGATCTGTTGGCAGCTGGCGACGTGGTAACTGTGAGTTGCGCTGAGGGAGATACCGGCAAAATTTACTCGGGAAAATTAGCCTTTGAGCGCACAGAAGTTGCGCTCGACAACATGCCTGAAGCGCCGATTAAGGTGACGTTGAACGTTGCTAATCCGGACTTGGCGTTTGAGTTTTCGCAGGTTCCGAATCACGGTGTTGGACTGGCTCGCCTCGAGTTCATTATCAATCGACAAATCGGTATCCACCCACGTGCTCTGCTTGAATTTGACACGCTGCCGGACGAGCTGAAAGCGAAAGTTTCCGCGCGTATTCATGGCTATGCCTCGCCGCGGCAATTTTTTGTGCAACGGTTATCTGAGGGAATCGCTACGATTGCCGCGGCATTCTTTCCGCGCCCAGTAATCGTGCGGATGAGCGACTTTAAGTCCAACGAATACGCGAACTTGCTTTGCGGAGATCGCTACGAGCCACACGAAGAAAATCCGATGATTGGCTTCCGTGGCGCGTCACGTTATGTTGCGCCAGAGTTTCGAGATTGTTTCGCACTTGAGTGCGAAGCGCTTCGTTACGTACGAGAAACGATGGGGCTGAGCAATGTCGAGGTGATGATTCCGTTCGTCCGCACGATTGGTGAGGCGAAGGCAGTGGTGAATGCACTCGCATCGCACGGCCTCGAACGCGGTAAAGCAGGCCTTCGCCTGATCATGATGTGTGAAGTGCCGTCCAACGCCATTCTCGCTGACGAATTCCTCGAATTTTTCGATGGCTTCTCTATTGGATCGAACGATTTAACGCAGCTGACACTAGCTGTTGATCGGGATTCAGGCGGGCAAATCGCGTCTATCTTCGATGAGCGCGATCCAGCGGTGAAAAAAATGCTCGGTTACGCGATTGACGCGTGCCGCCGGCAGGGAAAATACGTCGGCATTTGCGGGCAAGGCCCGTCGGATCATCCCGATCTGGCAGCTTGGCTGGTAGATCGAGGCATTGAGTCGTTGTCGCTCAATCCGGATGCAGCTATCGACACTTGGTTAATGCTCGCAAAGCTGAAAGCGGCTAAACCGGTTTAACCGAAAAGTTGATGCGATACCGCGCCGCTCTCAAGATGCTCGTCGCTGCCGTGACCGCTGGCGCGGCGGTGTTGTGCTTTGGGGCGCCGACTACACCGTCCGTAGCGCTAATTTTGATTGCATCTTTTGCGGTGATTGTGTCGCGTCCGTTCGGCAAAGCACCGAACGCTGGGCATTTAGATCAACTGAACTCTGATCTTGGCCAAGCACTTCGTGGGGTGGAGCGCATTCCACGTACGAACGCCTCGGTCTCGTCTACAGTGATGGCGATACCCGAGGAGCGGACGTATTCGCAGGTTTCGCCGCGATTCGCGCTGCTGTTTAGAGATGAAATTGTTAGCGCGAAGTGGCGTTCGCTGGCAACGAGACTTCGTATGCAGCGCGGGCAAGGGAGGACGTCACAATGATCGCGGGTTGCGCTTGCCAATTCAGGCAGATTGTGTGTATAATTTAATTCTTGTTTGGGGGTATAGCTCAGCTGGGAGAGCGCTTGCATGGCATGCAAGAGGTCAGCGGTTCGATCCCGCTTATCTCCACCAAAACAATACTGTTAGATCCTACGTCCCCATCGTCTAGAGGCCTAGGACACGACCCTTTCACGGTTGTAACAGGGGTTCGAATCCCCTTGGGGACGCCAAGCATTGCTTGGTATCACGATTCGACAAATAAAAGTACGCAAGTAAAAGCCCTGATATCAGGGCTTTTTTGTTTTGCGCGAACGGACCGCATACGTGCCTAGCTTGTTCGGCGGACTGCCTTGGCACGGTGTAGCCGTGAACGCTTTGTGCGCACCACATCTTTCTCGTGAGCGATAATTTGCAGTACCATCGGGGCGGGAGTGAAGATCAAATGATTCGCAAATTTGCACTGCCGTGTGCTTGGCTCATCGCCGTCTGGTCGGCATGCGTTTATGGGCAACTGGTGCCTGCGTCAGGGACGGCGAGGGACGTTCAGACCAATTGCGCACTTTCGAAGTTGCCAACGATGGATCAATTGACGGTCTCCTGGAGCGGTGAGTGTGTCGCGGGACGGGCCGCAGGCGTCGGTGACGTGTTTGCGTTTACGGACGGTAAGCTGCAGTACATTCTGCGCGGCCAATTTCGTGACGGTGTTCTCGAACGTACCGACCAAACGCGTGATTGTGCTAACGATGCGTGCGCCGACGATGTACCTCCCAGCCTTATTCGTCGCCATCAGGAGGCGGCGGCGGCACTACGCACCGGTTCAGCGGCTATCGACAAGACTGCTGCACCGTCTGCCAATTCAAACGCGAATGCGCTTCAGGCGTTAGGCGAGGTTCGGGCACCTGATGGTGTGTATCGAGGCAAGGTGTTCGTTGATCCCCGAACTGGCGTCATCAGCGGGGAAGTTCGCGTTGAATATTCCGATGGACGGCGATATGAAGGGACCCTTCAAAACGGTCGCAAAGTCGGTTACGGAACCCATACATGGGCTGACGGGCAACGATACGCGGGTCTGTGGAACGACGATACACAACACGGTCGCGGCACGTTTACATTTGCCAATGGCGACATTTATGACGGCGACTTTGTTGAGGGCCAACGCACGGGACACGGTACGTTAAACCAGAAGTCCGGCAATTCCTACGTGGGCCAATGGGTACGCGGCGTTCGTGAAGGACAAGGCGTAGAAGAGTGGGCCAACGGGCAGCGCTATGAGGGGCGCTGGAAGGACAATCGTAAGGACGGCAACGGACGTATGCGTTTTGCCGACGGCGGGTCGTACGACGGCGACTGGAAGAATGATCGCGCCGACGGCCAAGGCGACATCCTTTTCGCATCCGGTGACGTGTACACCGGACAGGTCCGTGACGGAGAGCCGCATGGCGCAGGCATATTTCGGTGGGGTTCCGGTGATCGCTTTGAAGGGGATTTTGAATCCGGCAAACCTACGAGTCGCGGAACGATGACGTTTTTAGCCGAAGCCGTCGCGTCAGGCTTACCGCCAGCAGGCGGTGAGATAGTGCCTGCCGACTCGCCCATTGCGTCGTCCAATGCAGGTGGTTCACCTGCCGCTTCGGCATCATCGCCACCCTCGCGGGCAACACTATGTGCCACAGCATTTAATAGTGCGAGAACTTTGGTGGCAGTGCGACGCTTCATCGACTCTTTTCCTGATGACGAATGTGCTCGACATACGCTCGCTCGGCAAAAAATCGCGACGTGGGAGGATCAGGCGCGAGCCGCGACCCGCGCCATGGAGGAGCGGCAGGCGGCTGCAAAGGCTTTTATAGGCGCATCTGTCGCGTTTAGGCAAGAGTTTCCGTTTTGTGTAGCAGGGGCGGCAACTTCGACTGCCTGTCAGCGTGTGACTTATGTTTTTGATGTCAGAGCGAAGATACGCGAGATTGATTTGCAGCGCCGAGTGGTGCTTGTGCAGATTAGTGATGCTACCTCGCTTGGCAACGAAAAAGGTGCTCCAACGGTTGCCTTCAACGAGGGGCGCGCTGCGGCGACGAATGCATTCAAAACACGCAACGTTGGCTCCGCTGTATCCAAGACGCTGGCAGAGGTTGGCCTCGTGTTTTAGCGCTACAGGCGCAACGCTGCCGCGTGGTTTGGCACTGCACAATGAATGCTGTTATGGTTCTGTCCATTCGCAATTTTGAGGCCTAGCGTGTCGACTCCGTCTCCTTCCTTATTAGCTACTCATGCCAACTGCCTTCCGGTTGGTACGCGCGTGGCCGATTTTGAAATTATTGGCCTCATCGGCGAGGGCGGGTTTGGAATCGTGTACTTGGCGCGCGATACCTCGTTAGATCGAATTGTCGCGCTCAAGGAATTCATGCCTGGTGCCTTCGCGGGCCGCGTTGATGGAGTTCGCGTGGCCGTGCGCGCTGCTAACCAAAAGGCGACGTTTGACGCAGGCTTACGCAGCTTCATTAACGAAGCAAAAATGCTGGCGCAGTTTTCGCACCCGGCGCTTCTCGAGGTCTATCGTTTTTGGGAAGAAAACGGCACGGCCTACATGGCCATGCGCTTCTACAAGGGCGAAACCCTGCGGCAAGTGCTTTCGGAGGGAATTAAGCAATTTGATGAGAATGCGGTTGCTCAGACCATGGGCCCAATTTTCGACGCGCTTGAGATGCTGCATCGGGAACAGGTTTTTCATCGTGACATCGCTCCCGACAACATCATGCTGGCAGATGGTAGACCTGTACTGCTTGACTTTGGATCTGCCCGACGCATCGTTAGCGACGGAACTCAAGCGCTCACCACAGTATTAAAGCCAGGATACGCACCGATCGAGCAGTACAGTGACGATGGAACGATGAAACAGGGGGCGTGGACAGATGTTTACGCGCTTGGCGGAGTGTTGTATCACTTAGCGACAGGGAAAGCTCCATTGCAGGCGGTATCGAGAATGCTGTCTGATCCGTTGCAGACGGTAAACCAAGTGACGGGCGAAAAATTTTCCCAGCGCTTCTCTGACGCCGTAAGCAAAGCGATGAGCGTGCATGTCACGAATCGATTCCAAACGGTGACCGAATTTCGAGAGGCTTTGGGTTGGAACATCGGCGCACTTCCGCGAGTGATTACGGTTCAGAATGCCCAGGTGTGGCTGGATCCGGATGCGGCGAACCGGGATGGAGAGCCGCACCTGAACCCAGTGGTAGGTAAAGCCGAGACTGCTGCGAGCTTGCCCACGGGCGCGCCCACAGAGCGACACATGACTAGTCCCATCGCGGCCGGAAAGTCGGCCAAATCGGGCAGACTCTGGTTCTTTGGTTTGGGCGCCGTGGTGCTGATTAGCTTGGTCGCGGCAGGACTCACGCTTCGCGCGCCAGCCCGAACGGCGACATCTGATTCCCCTGTCGTTAGCGCTCAACCTTCTGATTCGCAGCCAACTAAGCAAGAGCCAAAACCGCCAATAGCCTCTCAGACTCAAGTTGTTCCGTCCACGGAACCGACAATGCCAATCGCAGAGGGTGTCGTCAAGTTTGACATTAAGCCTCGTGGCCGCATTGATGTAAACGGCTTCGCGCGTGCGGTCTCCCCGCCAACAACCGAGCTCAAATTGCCAATTGGCAAGCACACGATTGATATCGTTTTCTCTCCGTCCGTGTCGGTGACGCGTACGATTGACGTCACTGGCGACGCGCCCGTGACAATCACCCACACCTTTAAATGACGTTTCGGCGCTTCGCGTCGATCACCTCATCCAGCGAGACATTCTCATGACAGCACCCACTGTTACCGCTTCGAGTGCATTACCGGCAGGCACGCGATTAGGCGAATTTGAAATCACTGGCGTCGTCGGCGAGGGCGGGTTCGGTATCGTCTACAGCGCACGTGACTCTAGCTTGGATCGAATTGTTGCGGTTAAGGAGTATCTGCCCTCCGCGTTTGCGAGTCGCAATAGTGCTGGCGGGGTTGAGGTGCGTTCGGAGGCGCATGGCAGCACATTTGCAGCGGGCCTCTCCAGCTTCATCAACGAAGCGCGCATGCTTGCAAAGTTTTCGCATCCAGGGCTCGTCGAGGTTTTTCGCTTCTGGGAAGCTAACGGCACGGCGTACATGGCCATGCGTTACTACCGCGGAGTGACTCTTCGGGAGATGGTTCGGACAAATCCAGAAATCGTTACCGAGCAATGGCTGTGTGAGACGCTTGACCCGATTTTGCTGGCGCTTCAAGAACTCCATAACGAGAAGTGTTACCACCGAGACATCGCGCCAGACAACATATTGGTTTTGCCGAACGGCCGATCTGTGCTGATGGATTTTGGCGCTGCACGTCGAATCATTGGTGGTATGACTCGCGCGCTGACGACGGTTTTGAAGCCTGGCTATGCGCCTATCGAGCAATACTCAGACGACGGTTCAATGGCTCAGGGTGCGTGGACCGACGTTTACGCCATTGGCGGGCTGCTGTACCACGCGATGAGCGGTAAGGTTCCCGTTCAAGCAATATCTCGCATGATGAACGACCCACTCAAACCGGTGGGCGCGGTCGCGAAAGGCCAGTTCTCACAAAATCTTTGCGACGTTGTGATGAAGTGCTTGGCGGTCATGCCGGAGAATCGATACCAGTCGATCGATGAATTGCGCGCAGCGTTAGGTTGGGTAACCACGCCGGTAAGCTCCACTGTTATTCTTGCGCGCCCTGCGCCGGTAACTGCTGCGGTCGGGTCTACGCCACCGCCAGCCGCATCACCTTCCAACGCGACGAGTGCCGACCGGAGCGCCGATTCCGCGTCAGTCGCTTTGGCAGGTGCATCGGTCGACCCTTTGCGCGGCATGGCGGCGAGCACCAATACCACGGACCCGCTGGCTAGCCTGCTTGGCACCGCCGTGCCCGCCACACAACCAAAAGCAGGCGTCATCCCGAAAAAAGTTGTCATGCCATCCTCGGGGAGCGGCGACGCACGGGGCGGCGCGGCAAAACCTGTAGCAACCAATTCTGCTGCTACCAGCCAGGATGCGCAAAAGCGAGGTGGATTGCCATTGGTAATGGTCGGCGTCGCCGTTTTGGCTGTCGTTGCCTCAGCTGCTTACCTGATGATTAACCGTGGCGGGGCAAAACAGGGCGCAACCACGGCGGCTACGCCAACGGTTTCGGCGCCTACCGAGGCCACCAAGCAAGAAGAACCAGCCAAAGTTCCTGTCGCCACTGCGCCTGAAGCCTCACCGCCGCCAACTTCGCCGCAGTCGGTACCTGCTTCGGTGGCTGTCGATTCTCCGAAGGTGGAATCGCCGTCAATCGCCGTGACACCACCCTCTGTGGCCGCAGACCGCAAAGCAAAGGATACTGCAACAGATGCCCCGCAGGCGGCAGCGGCCGTCACGGGGCGAGTGGACTTGCGAATCAAACCTTGGGGATATGTATCCGTTGACGGTGCCGCCAAGGTGTCGTCGCCACCCACAATGCAGCTCAAGCTTGCTCCTGGCAGGCATGAAATTGAAATTACGAACCCTGCGGGTGCCGCTGTCACCAAGACGGTTGACGTAATCGCTGGCAAGTCGGTGACTGTGCAACACAATTTTTAGTAGTCAGCTTTGTCAAGTGCGTTTCTTAGGAGAAAAAATGAATAACAAGTCGATCGTCTTTTCACTGTCATTTGGCGCATTAATGCTCAGTGGTTGCGCGACGCCGCCTCCAGCGACGAAAGACTACCCAGCGCCTACGTCGACGGCAACGGCTGCGCCTGTGAGCACGGCCCCATCCTCGGCGCCGACGACCTCGACCCCAGGTGCGTCTTCGCCGCCAGCGGTCGACCCCAGCATCGCCGAAAAGGCCCTCGGAACCGCGATCGCTGCCTATGAGCGCGGTGAGTTTGCTTCCGCCATTCGCCAGCTAACGCCGTTATCAAATGACGGTAGTTTGGACGCTGCGCAACAACTACGCGCGCTAAAAACTCTCGCGTTTTCCCAGTGCTCGTCGAACGCAAGAACGCTGTGTCGTCAAACTTTTGAGCGAGCTTTGCGGGCCGATTCATCCTTCGATCTTGCTCCAGCTGAACGTGGTCATCCGCTCTGGCAGCCTGAATTCGAACGCGCAAGAAAAGTAGTGCTTGGCCGCTAGGTGCGCTAGTCGATTATTCCTGTCGAAACCAAAGAATACGGCTATGCCAGAACTCACACTTCAGGTTGTTTCCCTCGACGGATCGCCGTTGCCGTATTCGCTTTCCAGCGTATTCGATGAGTCGGGCGGCAGCATCGGTCGGGATGAGTCGAGCACGCTTTCGCTCCCGGATAAGCATCGACGAGTTTCGCGATTGCACGCGACCGTCGCATTTGTGCATGGTGTGCCGACACTCGCCAACTCGAGTAGCTCTCTACCCATCGCCATCGGCGAGCAGCAAATTGATTGCGGAGAATCACGCCCGATTCCCGATGGCGCACTGGTCGAAATTGGTCCGTATGTATTGCGGGCGAAAGTGTCCGGCGCGATCTTGCCATCGATGGGTTCACTCACGCACGCTACGGCGGTTGAGGGCTCCGGCGCTGGCATCGTCGCAGCAACCGTTCTGCCGCGTCCCGTTGTACCTGCGACATCCATACCAATCGCTCCCGATGAAATTAATTTAGACAGTCTGTTCCCGCCGGTCGATGGCGGACGGCAGTTACCTTCGCAAGCTTCCCCAATCGGTCTGCTGGACACGTCGGGTGGCACATTTACAGCACCGTTTGCAACGGCTCAGCCGGTGCCGTCTATTCCGCCGCCCTCTCCAACGTTGACCGTTGCGCTGTCGTCTTCGGAAACGGTTAGACCCAATGTTCCGCCTACCAGTGCTGCGGACCCGTTTGCCGACTTGTTGTCTGGAATTGGGTCGCCCCCGCCTGCGCCGGTGATGAGCGCTTGGGCGCAGGACCCGCAACCCGTGCGGCAAACGTCAAGGGTGGACCACGGACCATCTGGCGAATCAGGAATTAGCGCTGATCCCCTGGCCGCGTTCGGAGCGCCAACGGCGCGATCAACTGCTGATTCGTCGCGTCAGGCATTTGCTGAGCGATCTAGCTCCAGCGGTGTGGCGCCATCACTCATTCCCGAGGACTTTAATCCTTTCGCCCTGCCATCGAGCAGCGACCGAAATGCGGCGGATCCGCTGTCTACGTTGCTCGGTGGTGGCGCGACCCCGGCTAGCGTAGTGGGCTCCGCAAACGCCACGCCGTCTATCGATTCACTTTTTCAGGACGCTGCAGGCGCCACGCCTGCGTTCGGCGGCGCCAACTCCTCGTCCCTGTTGGGCGGCTTGGGATCATTTGGTCAGGTTGAGCACGGTATTGATCGATTGATTGCGTCAGACCCGTTGGGCAACGATCCCCTAGCGATGCTTGACGCCGCCGGATCAGTGTCGTCAGCTTATCCGCCTCATCCCATGCGCGATGATTCGGCTGAAGTGGGTGCCGCGTTCCGGCCTCCCGGTCCTGTCTTGCCCGCGACTCCGCAAGCTGCTACGGCGGATTCTTCGTCGTTCGCCAACATTCCGGGTAACCTGTTTGCGGCATCTGCGTCTCCCGTGGCTCGACAGTCTGAAGCGTCGGCTCAAGGCACCACATCGTCTCCGGACGCGCTTACCGAAGCTTTTCTACGAGGAGCATCACTGGCTCCTTCCGCGCTGCCGCATGGTTTGACTCCGGAAATCATGGCGACGATTGGCAGCCTGCTACGTAGCGCCACCGCCGGCGCGGTTGATATGCTCGCTGCGCGCGCCGCGACAAAACGAGAAGTGCAGGCTAGCGTGACGATCATTTCGGTACAGGCGAATAATCCGCTGAAATTTTTGCCTAATGCCGATGCTGCTTTGTTGCAACTTTTAGGGAAAAAAATGCCGGGCTTCATGCGCGCAGATGTTGCGATGCGGGACGCATTTGACGACCTACGCGCGCACGAGGTCGGCGTCATTGCGGGCACTCGCGCCGCGCTCACTGAAGTGCTGGGCAAGTTTGATCCCGCCGTCTTAGGTGAAAAACTCACCAAGGGATCAGTGTTGGAGAGTTTGATGCCATCTGCACGCAAAGCAAAACTGTGGGACATGTATCTTGAGCGCTATCTGCAGATTCGGCGCGAGGCGGAAGACGACTTTCAAAGCATTTTTGGCCGGGCTTTTGTGCTGGCCTATGAACGGGAAACGGCGCGCATTAAGGGCGAGTCATCGGAATTAGGGGGAGAACGGTAATGAGCACTTCAGAAGAGCTTCGGCTGGAATCGGCCAGTTTCTCTCACGATGGCGGTCGTGACTACAACGAGGATGCCGTCGGCGATAGCGACGCGTTCGGGGCGGTTCGCTTGTTTATGTTGGCTGACGGCGCCGGGGGGCAAGGCGGTGGAGACGTTGCCGCGAGAACAGCGATTGCTGCGGCGCGGAGTGAATTTATGCGACTGCCGGCGTTCAGCCCGGACACGCTGAGGCGTTGCATGATCAGTGCGGATCAGGCCGTTCGCGGTAGGCAACTGGAAGAAACGCGTTTAGCAAGAATGGCGTCAACCTTCGTCGCATTCTTGGTGGACTATCGATTGCGTCATGCGCTAATCGGTAATCTCGGCGATTCACGTTGTTACGTCTTCCGCAAGGAAAGCGTGGTAGCGCAGTCTTACGACCATAGTCTCGTACAACGATTCATTGACGCAGGCCTCTATCCTGCCGAAAAACTTCGCGTACACCCAAAGCGAAACGTTCTGTACGCCTCGCTCGGGGCGAACGAAGAAGCGATTGATCCCTACGTAACCGAATCCGCGATTGATTTGTCTCCCGGAGACGGTATCTTGCTCTGCAGCGATGGAGTGTGGGAGCTAGTTGACGAGGAGACATTGGGCCGATTGCATGCCATGAGCGAAAGCGCAGCGCAGTGGCGCGATCATCTTGTAGCGGCGGTGCGCGGGCGAATGGCGCCCGGCCATGACAACTTTAGCGCGTTGCTCATTCGGTGCATCGCGAGCCAAGCGACGGCGGCCGAGGACGACGATAAAACGATGCCTCCGATGAGTTTGCAACCGGCGTGACATGTTTTCGCGGCGCTTTTCGTTTATGTAATGGTGAGGAGTCCGTTCTCTGTAACCGGCTGTAACGCGGAGCGAAGTCGCACCACCTTGTGTAGCGCTGGATACAGTTGTAGTCTTGAGGGCAAGGCGTTCGGGAAGTAAAGTCCATGCGCCTGGCAACCAAACGGACCTGACCTAGGCGTACGTACTTTGATGAACCGTTATTGGTAAGCGACTTAAACAGCGGGGACACATTGGCTGATTTTGATCATTTTGCAGAAGCTCTAGCTGGAGACAGTCCGTGCGGGCCTGATTGTGAATACGACAATGATTTTCTGGCTTTGTCGCAAGCAGTTGCGGGGAAACCCGAGCAGCAGTTTGGTGACACTGTCATTCCCGCCGTGGATCCCGACTGGCGCGAAGTGGACTCACTTGCACGGGCACTGCTAGGGCGCACGAGGGATCTGCGGATTGTCGCGTGGCTCGCTTTGGCCAATACTCGCCTCCACGGCGTCGCGGCTTTTTCGGCCGGTTTGAAGCTGATGCTTTCCCTTTGCGAGCGGTACTGGGACGACGTGCATCCTCGCGTAGTGGTGGACGGTGACTCTGACCCTTACCTTCGCATGAATGCGATCGCGGCGTTTTCTGGTTCGGAGTTTTCAGGTGAAGATCGATTGGTGCAGGCGCTGCGAGCCTCGGTGTTGATCAAACAGCCGCTCACCGTATCGTATCGGGAAGCGGAACTCGCTTTCGCGCAAGTGGGTGACGCGCAATATTCTCAAGCGCAAATCGAATCCATGCTGAGCGACGCATTGGCAGCCGGCAACACCGACATCGCTGAAATCCCTGTGGCATATAGCTCGTTTTTGGCACTACGTTCTTTGATCGAAGAAAAAGTTGCGTCTGGCGACACTCCCGATTTCGAACGGCTAGAGAATGTCCTGAAGCCCGTTGTGCGGGGCATAGAACGGATGCAGTCTCAAAGCGCGGGTTCTTTACCTGAGGATGGAAACAACGAAGGCACCCCTTCAGCTGGCATTGGTTCAAACGGTCAAGCACAAGCATCTGCGCCTGGCACGATTCAAAGCCGTGAGGACTGTCGGCGAGCGCTAGATCGAGTTTGTGAGTATCTCGACCGCCACGAACCCAGCAACCCCGCCTCGCTGTTCGCTCGACGTGCGCAGCGCATGCTGAATATGCAGTTTCTTGACATCATGCGCGAGCTCTCGCCCGATTCTATTTCTCATCTCGAAATGCTCACCGGTGCGCAGCAGCGGCAGGATTTCTAGTCCAACCCGTACGGTTCTTCTCTTTTCTTTTCATCAAGGAGTAATACATCATGGCAGCGAAAAAAAGTGGTCAAAAATGGATCGCCAAAAATCGCGCTCCGCGCGTGCAGATCGAATACGACGTCGAAGTCTACGGCTCGGAAAAAAAGGTTCAGATCCCGTTCGTGATGGGGGTGATGGCGGATCTGTCGGGTAAGTCAGAAGAGCCGTTGCCAGAGATCGCTGATCGAAAATTCACCGAGATTGACTTTGATAATTTCGACGCGCGGATGAAGGCGATCAAGCCTCGTGTGGCGTTCACCGTGCCGAACACACTTTCGGGCGAAGGCTACATGTCGGTGGACGTCAGTTTTGAAAACATGGACGATTTCTCGCCTGCTGCGGTTGCCAAGAAAGTGGGCGCGCTGAACCAACTTCTCGAAGCGCGCACACAGCTCCACAATTTGTTGTCGTACATGGACGGTAAATCTGGCGCTGAAGAGTTGCTTTCAAAAGTCTTGCAGGATCCGGCGTTGATGAACTCGTTGTCCTCGGCACCAAAGCCAAACGACACCCCAAGCGCTTAACGCCGATTTCATAGATAGGAACCCACATTATGGCTACCGAAAATCAAAGCGCATCCGCATTGGCGAATGTGGAATTTCAGGGCAACGAATTCGCATCATTGCTCAACAAGGAATTCAAACCAAAGACTGACGAGGCGCGTGGTGCGATCGAGTCAGCTGTACAGACGCTGGCCCAGCAGGCGTTGGTTCACAGCAACACTATCTCAACGGACGCGTTCCGTACTATTGAAGGACTGATCGCCGCCATCGACAAGAAACTGTCTGATCAGATGAACTTGATCCTTCATCACGAAGACTTTCAGAAACTTGAGGGCTCGTGGCGCGGACTAAAGTATTTGGTCGACAACTCAGACCCCGATGAGATGCTCAAAATTCGCGTGATGAATATCTCGAAGAATGACTTGCGCAAAACGATGCGTCGCTACAAAGGGACGGGTTGGGATCAAAGTCCGATCTTCAAAAAGCTCTACGAAGAGGAATACGGTCAATTTGGCGGTGAGCCTTACGGCTGCTTGGTGGGCGATTACCATTTCGACCATAGCGCGCCTGATGTTGAACTGCTTGGCGAAATGGCTCGTGTCGCCGCCGCGGCGCACGCCCCATTTATTGCGGGAGCTTCGCCCGCAATCATGCAGATGAACTCGTGGCAAGAACTGTCCAATCCGCGCGATTTGACCAAAATTTTCAGCAACACTGAGTACGCCGCTTGGCGCGGACTTCGCGATTCAGATGACTCGAAATACGTTGGTTTAGCGATGCCACGGTATTTGTCTCGCATGCCATACGGCGCTACGACAAATCCCGTTGAAGAATTTGCATTTGAGGAAGACACGGACGGTGGTTCGCACGCGAAGTACACGTGGTCGAACTCCGCATACGCGATGGCGGCGAACATCAATCGTTCATTCAAAGAGTACGGCTGGTGCACGTCAATTCGCGGCGTAGAGTCCGGTGGCGTCGTCACAGATTTGCCAGCGCACTGCTTTCCCACCGATGATGGCGGCGTCGACTTGAAATGCCCCACGGAAATCGCCATTAGTGACCGCCGCGAAGCGGAGCTTGCGAAGAATGGTTTCATGCCATTGGTGCATCGTAAGAATACCGACGTCGCAGCGTTCATCGGCGCGCAATCGTTGAACAAACCCGCCGAGTATTACGACTCTGACGCGACGGCGAATGCTAATTTAGCGGCTCGCTTGCCGTACATGTTCGCCTGCTGTCGCTTCGCACACTATCTGAAATGTATCGTTCGCGACAAAATCGGCTCGTTCCGTGAGCGGGATGATATGCAGAAGTGGCTTAACGAATGGATATTGCACTACGTAGACGGTGATCCAGCTAGTTCCACGCAGGAAACAAAGGCTCGTAAACCTCTTGCGGCCGCAGAGGTTGTCGTGGAAGAGGTTGAGGGAAATCCTGGGTACTACACCTCGAAGTTCTTCCTGCGCCCGCATTACCAACTTGAGGGTTTGACGGTGTCGTTGCGTTTGGTATCGAAGTTGCCATCCGCTAAAGCTGGCGCGGCGTAGTCAATACGTGAAAAATTCTGAAGCAATGTCGCTTAACGCCGCAACGCTTCGTCTATTGCAGTAAGGACTTCAAATGAATGAAGTGCCTCTTTCAAAGTCACAGAATCAATTTTTTAGGAGACCATCATGGCTGGTAATTTATTTCTGAAAGTCGGCGACGTTGCTGGTGAATGCGCCGAAGAAAATCACAAAGGCTGGATCGACGTTGAGTCTTACAGCGAAGGACTTCAATCATCCGGTACCGCGGGTTACGGCGGTGGCGCCGGCCTCGGTACGGTGTCGTACAACGACATCACGATCACGTGTCATATGGAAAAGGCTATTCCGGCGCTCATGAAAGCGTGCGCGGACCACAAGCACTACAGTGACGCAAAGATTCACGCCACCAAAATGGGTGGCAATGGTAAGAGCTGGAATTACGTTGAAATCACCTGCA
>DAINAJ010000017.1:0-6143 GCA_036733505.1 Casimicrobium sp. | reverse complement strand
GGTCAAGGAACATCGACGAACGCCGAATGGGATCAGAAGTCCAATAAGGCTGTGTAATGCCTCCGTTTGCCGAAGTTTTTTCGGCAAACGAGATGCAAAGCCGCTATCAGGTGTTGGTAACGGCAGATTTGTTTGGCGCGCCGACTTGATGCCCTCGCGGTTGAAGGTTCGGCGCGTTGTTGTTTGGCGCGATAACGAATTGGCAGAGCAATATGGATCCGCTTACGGGGACGCTGGACGAACAACTACAAGAACTGCAGTCACGAATTAAACGTGACGCCAGTTCGGCCAAATTGCGGATACATCTGTTCCAATTGCTTTGTGTCATGGGCAACTGGCAGCGGGCTTTGGCGCAACTGCAACTGTGCGCTCAGCTCGACGCGTTAGCGATACCGATGGCGCAAACCTACAGAGAGGCCATTCGTTGCGAATTGTTCCGGCAACAAGTGTTTGCTGGTCAACGTACGCCCCAGGTTATGGGAACCCCGCCCGCGTGGATTGGCTCGCTCATTGAGGCGCTAAAGCGTGACGGCGCCGGTGACGCCCACGGCGCGGCACAGCTGCGCTCGAAGGCGATGGACGAGGCCGAGCCCATTGCGTGCACTATTGATGGCGTTTCGTGCGAATGGCTAACGGATGGCGACTCGAGGCTGGGGCCGGTCTGCGAAGTAATCGCGAATGGGCAGTACTACTGGCTGCCTTTCGAGTCCTGTAAAGGCATATTGATCGAACGTCCCGTTGATTTACGAGATATGGTGTGGGCTCCCGCAGAGTTGCTGCTGCCGAATGAGGGCAGGGTTCCAGCGCTCATCCCGACGCGCTACCCTGGTACCAGCGTGCTCGAAAATGGGAATGCTGACGCACTCAAACTTGCGCGCGCCACAGAGTGGACCGAAAATTCACCCGACATCTGGTTTGGGCTAGGGCAGCGTGTGTGGACGAGCGACGTGGCTGAACATGCCATTCTTGATACTCGGCAGATAACGTTTGTCGTTGCGTCGTCTGATGGAGGAAACAAAGCGTGAGTGAAAATTGCTCTCGCCGCCTCCCAAAGACCATCGGCGTGTGATAAGGTGATTGTTGTTTACCCCGATCTTCCGCAAACATTGAACATTGTTGTTCGGGTGTGACTACATAACTTCGAGTCATGGACGAACGCACAATTCTTAGAAACACGAGTGATCGCCTGCAGCCTGCGCTGTTGGACCGATTGGTTGATGATGAGCCTGAAAAACTTCAGGAAACGCTTCAGTTCTCTGTGGTGTCGAAGGGGCGGCTAAAGCGTACGGTGCTTCGCGATTTAAGCTGGCTGCTCAATACGACGTCTCATCACACGGATACTCAGCTTGATGACTACCCACAGGTAAAAAAATCCGTCATCAACTTCGGGATACCCGTACTTTCGGGAAAAAACTTTTCGTCCACTGATTGGCGGGAATTGGAGCGACAAATTCAAGAAGCGGTGATCTTTTTTGAGCCCCGGATCCTGCCGGATTCACTAAGGATAACCGCGATCGCTCCGACTGATATGCTGGGCCATCACAACCTGTTGCAATTTGAAGTTCGCGGTGAATTGTGGTCCATTCCGCTTCCCGTTGAGCTATTGATTCGAACGCAGCTTGATCTCGAAACCGGCTACGTAAAACTCGTTGATCAACTCACGACCGGAGCCAGTTAGGTGGATCCCCGGCTCCTAGATTATTACAACCGAGAGCTCTCCTACGTGCGAGAGCAGGGGGCCGAATTCGCCGAGCAATTTCCCAAGGTTGCAGCCCGCTTGGGAATGCGCGGCCTCGAAGTTTCTGACCCTTACGTCGAGCGCTTACTTGAAGGTTTCGCCTTCATGTCGGCGCGAATTCAGCTCAAAATGGACGCAGAGTTTCCGCGCTTTTCGCAGCGGTTGCTCGATTTGGTGTGTCCGGGTTATCTCTCGCCCACGCCTGCCATGGGCGTCGTCCAATTCGAACCCTCGAAGTCCGAAGGCGGGTCGCCCGACGGCCACTTGCTCCCCCGCCAATCTCGACTCCGCGCGCGCTTACCTGCCCAAGAACAGACAGCGTGCGAATTTAGGACGGCGCATGATGTCCACATCTGGCCTCTGCGTCTGAGTGAAGTAAGACTTACTGCTGCTCCGCCCGACCTTCCGATATCTGGTTTCCGCTGGGGAGCACCCGTACGAGGCGCGCTACGCCTAACATTTGAGACCACGAATCACGTTGATGTCGCTTCGCTCAAACTAGATTCGCTCCCCATTTTTATCAACGGCGCGGCAGACACTGCGTCAAAACTGCAAGAGCTACTGCATACCCAATGCATTGGAATGCTCGTCCATGCTGGTGGTTTGCCCATTAGAAACCTCACGCCGTATCCGCCGGAGGCTCTGCAACCGGAAGGTTTCACGACGGATCAGGCTTTGTTGCCCGTTGAGTCGCGCGCCTTTGACGGGCATCGACTGCTGCATGAATATTTTGCTTTCCCGGAACGCTTTCGATTTTTTTCCTTGAACGACTTGCAGCGATCGCTTAGGGGAATCAGCGGCTCAAAGTTTGAGGTCGTCGTACTGCTGAAGCAGGCGAATGCTTCTCTGGAAGCGATTATCGACGCGGCAAATTTCGCGCTGTATTGCTCGCCGGTGATAAATCTTTTTCAGCGGACTTCAGACCGCATTCCCGTTACATCAACTCGGTTCGAGTACCACGCTGTTATTGAGCGCACGCGCCCGCTCGATTTTGAGATTCACAGTATTCAACGAGTGACTGGGCATCATGCCGAGTCTGACCGGGAAATGGTTTTCCATCCGTTTTACGCATCTGCGGACGTTGATCGACGTGGCGCGGGCGCTTATTTTTCAGTGCGGCGAGAACCGCGCATGCTCTCTGACCATTCGCGCCGACACGGGCCGCGTACTGGCTACATCGGCTCAGAGTGTTTCTTGTCGCTTGTAGACGCGAAGGAATCTCCGTTCTCGGCGGAGCTGCGGCAGATCACTGTGGATGCGCTGTGTACCAATCGTGATTTACCGTTGCTGACGCCTGTCGGCAATTCCGACTCCGATCTAACGCTTGTTGCATCCGCGCCGATCGACGCCATCAAGTTCATCGTCAGTCCCACGCGACCGTCGCCTGCGTTGGCGGAACGAGAAATGACGTGGCGGCTCATTTCGCACCTCAGCCTGAACTACCTCACGCTGACTGATCTTGATGCCGAGCAGGGCGCGAGCGCTTTGCGTGAACTGCTTGCGCTGTACACGCGCGTTGGCGTTGCTGGCGCGGACACGCAGGTCGGTGGCATCCAAAAGATGGCAGTAAATGCCGTCAACCGGCGCGTTCCGAATCGCGGTCCGATTGTGTTTGGCCGCGGCGTCGCGCTTGAACTTGAAGTCGATGAATTGCCGTTTGCCGGGGTCAGTCCGTGGTTGCTCGGCGCCGTACTTGAGCAGTTTTTCTCGCGTCATGTCGGCGTCAATTCGTTTACGGAATTCTCGTTGCGAACGATTCAGCGCGGGCTCATTTCGACGTGGAAGCCGCGCATTGGCCGTCGACCGACCGCATGAGCGACCTTGCCGCATCCGAGCACCGGAGCGTCGCGCCCGACGCCCGACTGTTACGCCTGTTCTCAGGACTATCCGCAGACGCGACGCGGTTCGATTTCTATTATGCGTTGCGGCACATTGATGCCTACACCGACGGACACGTGGCACTTGGTCGTGCACCCCGGCCAAGAGACGAGCCGATACGACTTACTCAGCATCCGTCATTGATATTCGCCCCTTCTACGCTGTATCAATACAAAGAAGGCGTTGCGGCAAAGGGGCTTGGTCGGCTATCGGTGCATCACTTTGGGCTATTTGGCCCGAATGGGGCGCTACCCCAACACTTAACCGAATTCGTACAAGAACGAATCCTTCATTACAAAGACGAGACGATCGCGCGATTCTGCGACATCTTCCAGCATCGCATGATCCTGCTTTCGTATCGTGCGTGGGCAGACTGTCAGGCGGTAACCAGTCTAGACAACCCGTGGCGCGACAACTTCGGTCGTTACGCTTCAAGCTTGGTTGGACTGGGTCAACCATCACTAAAAAACCGCGATGCCGTGCCTGATCACCTAAAACTGCATCACGCCGGGCACTTGGTTCGCCAGACGCGCAATCCCGAGGGATTGGTGCGCGCGTTGGGGGCATTGCTTCGCATCAAAGTTGTCATGCAGGAGTACTGCGTTCAGTGGCTACGCTTGGCCGAATCAGATCGAACGCGATTGGCTTCGGTTGCGAGCGCTGGCGACGGCGGGCTGCAGCGCATTGAATTGGGTACGTCCTCGAATCGACTTGGCCAAGGCGCGATTGCAGGTGTTCGCGTGCCTGACGTTCAACACAAATTTCGTCTACGTATCGGACCTATGTCGCTTGCCGAGTTTGAGCGCTACTTGCCCGGCGGCACGCGTTTTGTTCAGTCACGCGATTGGGTGCGCAACTACGTCGGTGTCGAGCTAGCTTGGGACGCCCAAATGGTGCTCAAACGAGAAGAAGTTCCAGCGGCACGATTGGGCATGTACGGCAAGCTCGGCTGGACGAGCTGGCTTGGCATGCCGCCGGGACGTCGCAATTCGGACGCCGATGACGTCATTCTCGATGCGGAGAGATTAACTAACCTTCGGGCCGTCTAGGACTGCTCGCCATCACACAGATCGATTAGGGGAAGCATCATGTCGGAAATTAGTCGTACAGCGCTGTTCGGGAAGCTCAATCCACTGCTCTACAAGGCCATTGAGGGGGCAACGGTTTTCTGCAAACTGCGCGGAAATCCCTATGTCGAGTTAGTGCACTGGATGCATCAGATCCTGAGTAATAACGACAGCGATGTCCATCGCATCGTCCGTTACTTTGAAGTGGATTCGTCGAAGCTCGCTGCCGACCTTACGAAGGCGCTGGATCGATTACCGCGCGGTGCTACAGCGATTTCGGACCTTTCGGAACACATTGAGAGTGCCGTGGAGCGCGCGTGGGTCTACGGCACGCTGAAATACGGCGATGCACAAGTCCGTAGCGGCTACATCATGGTGGGTCTCGTCAAGACGATGGGCCTGCGCAACATCCTCTACGGAATTTCGAAGGAGTTCGAAAAACTCGGTATCGATGCGCTTTCGGAAAAATTGCCCGACATTGTCAAGGGTTCACCGGAAGAAGCCTTGGCGGCCAGCGACGGCAGCGGCTTGGGTGGTGAGCCTGGAGAAGCCAGTGGCGCGATGGCACCGGCACAAATGGGCAAGCAAGAGGCTCTCAAGAAATACGCCATCGACCTGACCGAAAAGGCCAAGAAGGGCGAGCTCGACCCAGTGACAGGTCGCGACGAAGAAATTCGTCAGATCGTCGACATTTTGATGCGCCGTCGCCAAAACAACCCGATTCTCACGGGCGAAGCCGGCGTCGGCAAAACGGCCGTTGTGGAGGGTTTTGCGCTTCGTCTCGCCAAGGGCGACGTACCGCCGCAGTTGAAAGACGTGTCGCTTCTTACGCTCGATATTGGTTTGCTGCAAGCCGGTGCGAGTATGAAGGGCGAGTTTGAGCAGCGCCTTCGCCAAGTAATCGACGAAGTTCAAGCCAGCCCGAAGCCAATCATCTTATTTGTCGATGAAGTACACACGCTGGTCGGTGCTGGCGGTGCCGCCGGCACGGGCGATGCGGCTAACTTGCTGAAGCCTGCGCTGGCGCGCGGCACACTGCGCACAATCGGCGCGACAACATGGGCCGAGTACAAGAAGTACATTGAAAAAGACCCGGCGTTGACGCGCCGCTTTCAAGTCGTGCAAGTACCTGAGCCCGATGAGGCAAAGGCCGTCGCTATGTTGCGCGGCGTTGCAAGCGTGCTTGAAAAACACCACAAAGTACTCTTGCTGGACGAGGCCATCGCGTCTGCGG
This sequence comes from Casimicrobium sp., assembly GCA_036733505.1. Lineage (GTDB taxonomy): Bacteria > Pseudomonadota > Gammaproteobacteria > Burkholderiales > Casimicrobiaceae > Casimicrobium. The sequence goes on along the minus strand of DAINAJ010000017.1, from coordinate 226 downwards.
TCAATCTCTCGCACCGATACATTCCCGCCCGACAATTGCCGGACAAGGCGGTCAGTCTTCTAGATACGAGTTGCGCGCGCGTGGCCGTGAGCCAACACGCGACGCCACCCGAAGTGGAAGACACGTTGCGTAAGATTGAAATGCTCGACGTAGAACTCGGGATCATCGATCGCGAAGCGGCCGTTGGCATCGAGATCGGCACCCGCAGAGACGAAGCTGCCGCCGT
>DAINAJ010000016.1:25449-28996 GCA_036733505.1 Casimicrobium sp. | reverse complement strand
CGCAGCGCTGGAGCTGGTGTTGAAGTTGGCGTCGCCTAGGTAGTCAACCGTGATGCTGTGGCTGCCGACGGTGAGCGTCGAAGTCGCGCAGGTTGCGGCGGCAGCGACCAAAGCGACTGGGCCGCACACGGTGGTTGCGCCGTCTTTGAAGGTGACGTTGCCGGACGGAGCGCCAGCGGCGGGTGCCGTCGCGCTGACCGTTGCCGAGAGGGTGACCGATTGCGCAAAGTTCGATGGGTTGGCAGAGCTGGTGACGGCGGTGGTTGTGTTGCCTTTGTTGACAATCTGGCTCACGGCCACTGAGGTGCTGGTGGTGAAGCTCGCGTTACCGGCGTAAACCGCCGTCATCAAGTGCGACGCCGTGCTTAGCGACGACGTGGTGCAGGTGGCTTGCGCGCTGCCGTCGAGTGCAACGTTGGAGCAAATCGCGGTCGCACCATCGTTAAAGGTGACGGTGCCAGCGGGCACGCCAGTGCCTTGTGGCGTGACGGTTGCGGTGAAGGTGACCGATTGACCGAAGACGCTTGGATTAGTGGCGGAAGTCAGCGCCGTCGTGGTGCTGGCCGGGTTAACCGTTAGCGTGAAATTTTGGACCGCATTCGGGGCGGTACCGTTGCTGGCCGTGAACGTGATCGCGTACGTTCCGGCGCCCCCCACTGCGGGCGTGCCCGACAACAGGCCGTTGCCCGGTGTGCCCGGCGCGAAGGTCATGCCAGACGGCAGTGCGGCGCCGCCCACCGCAATCGTCGGCAACGGGAATCCGTTAGCTTCGATCGGAAGCGAGCACGCGACACCGACGATGCAGGTGAGCGAGTTTGCGCTAGTCACCGCTGGCGCTTGGTTCACCGTGAGCACGAAGTTCTGCACCGAGTTAGGCGGAATGCCGTTGCCAGCGGTGAAGGTAAGCGGATAGGTGCCGCCGGTGCCCGGCGCAGGCGTTCCCGCGAGCGTGGCGTTGAGCGGTGTGCCGGGGCCGTTGTAGGTGAAGGTCACGCCGCTGGGCAGTGCACCCGTTTGCGTCATGGATGTGGTCGTTGGCGTTGCCGTCGTCGTCACGGTGAAACTGCCTGCGGTGCCCGCAACGAACGATGTCGCAGCCGCCGACGTGAAGGTCGGCGGCAAGCCAAGATTGAGTGTGAACGTTTGGGTCGCTGGCGCGCCGAAGCCGTTGGTCGCGGTCAACGTGCAGACGTAGGTGCCGCCTTGAGCGATGGTTGGGTTGCCAGACAGTGTGGCGGTGTTGTCGCCGTTGTTGGTGAGCGTCACGCTGGGTGGCAGCGTGCAAACCGTCAGCGCAAAGTTGGCGCTAGGGACGCCGGTCGCCGTGAAGGAGAACGTGTTGGCTTGGCCTGGAATGAAAGTGGCGTTGTTCGCGCTCGTAATCGTCGGCGGCAATTTGACGTCGATGGTGACCGTGGCGAAGGTGGAATCGAGCTGGCCGTCGTTGACCTTGAACGTGAAGCTGTCGGGGCCACCGTAACCAGCCGTGGCGGTGTAGGTCAAGTTCGGCGGCGTACCGGTCAGCGCGCCATGAGCGGGCGGTGCGCCGAGCGTGTAGGTCAGTGCTGAGGCTTCGTAGTCGCTGCCCGTCAGTGTGATCGGCAGCGCCACGGCAGCAACGGCAACGACGCTTTGCGCGTCAGCAACCGGAGGCGCGTTCAGTGCCACATCTGTGCGGAAGAACACGGCATCGCGCTCGGCGACGCTATAGAGGTTCGCGATGTCCATGCCAGCAGGCGCGTCGCCCGAAGGATCGGTGGCAACAGGCGCGATGCCGGTCCAGTCAACGACCAGACCGTCGCGCACGATAGCGGCGATCAAGCTGCCAGACAGAGAAAGCGCAACAACGCAAACGACGACTAGCTGCATGCCCGCCCAACCGCGACGGCGCGCGTACCAAACGGCACCGCCGACGAGCAACATCGTGAGCGCGAGCGCCGCAATCGAGAGGGTCGGGATGACGTTAGCGACCGGGCCATCGACGAGTATCGCTTGGCCTGTACTGGTGACCAACAGCGAATCCGTACCAACCAAACCAGCCGAGCCGTCGGTTGTGACCGCAACGCGCATGACCTTGCCAGCGGCTGGAATCAAATAATTAGGGATGTAGGTCTCAACCGCCGACAGTCCGCCGACGCCATTGCCGCGCGCGATCGGGCTCGGCGTGCTGTTGAAGACGTTAGGTGCGCTAAACGTGGAGCCGGTGATGCAGTTCTCGACCGCGATGCTTTGCGTGCTGTACCCGGTCGAATTGGTCTGCACAATGGTGCGCAGGATCTTGTCGACGCCGAGCACCGGGCCGTCCGACGTGGTGACGGAGCACCCTGTTCCGACGCTGTTGTCGATGTCGAGCAGCACAGAAACGGTGGTCGTCGCGGCGAGCGTCGCCGACGCAGTGAGCGTCGCGGCAAAAATCGCTAGAGTCGAGAAAACGCGCCCAGCCGCGAGTCGCAAGTGGCCGTAACCCTTTGATTCGGCAAGAGTTACCAAGCGAGCATGAATGCTCGCACCATCGAATCCGCCTGCCATAGTCTCGCCCCGGTTGCGTCCTCGTCCGCAGGCGGACGATTCAATTAATTAAACGCAACCCCGATGGCTCACGCGCAGTCGAATAGTAATAGGAATTCTCCGAATGACAACAGAAAACACTCTGCGACTGCAACATTCTCGTCACATGGCCACGCTCACCAACGAATGAGACCATGAACTAACAGCTTTACAGTCTTATCGACAGCTGTATAGAGATTTCAGCGCAAAAGTGACGTATATCGATAGGCTGCATTTACCGGCTTAAACCTATACACAGCTGTCGTTGCAACCAAAAAGCTGTACCTACCTCGCACCCGCCGCTTCCAGCATCGTCACCATCTCGCGATAACCGCGCGATTTTGCGAGCGCCAGCGGTGTGTTGCCTTGTCGATCCGTGAGCTGAAGATTCGCTTTCGCGTCGATTAATGCTTTAAGCGTGGCTTGGTGGCGTTTGCCGCCGTCGCCGAGCACGATGGCTTCGATCACCGCGGTCCAGTGCAAATTGTTCACATGATCAAGCGGCGCTCCGGCGGCGATCAGCTGACGGACCACACCGTCGTGTCCGAGGTGCGCGGCGGCGATGAGTGCCGTGCCGTCGTAGCGACTCGTCGTGAGCTTTGCGCTCGCCCCCAAAGCCAGCAATGTCCGCAGAGTCTCTTCATCGTCGGCGACCGAGGCTATGGTGACGGCGTCGTAGCGGTCCTGTTCAAGCGCGCCTAGGTTCGCGCCAGCCTTCGCCAACGCACGAATCGCTTCGCGTTGTTTCGCAAAGGTCGCGACGTGCAATGGCGTGCGGCCGTACCCGTCAACGGCGTTCACATCCGCTTTGTTCGCGACGAGTTTTTCAATTTTCGTGACGTCGCCTCGATGCGCGGCACCGAGCACACCGGTGTAGCGCGTCGCGTCGGCTGCGCTTGGGGCAATTTGCGCCTGCACGGCGCACGCCGCGAAGGCGAGCGCGGCAATTGCGAGGCGCTTTGGCCATCGGATGGTGTCGAATCGTGACATCCAAGTCTCC
>DAINAJ010000016.1:0-25349 GCA_036733505.1 Casimicrobium sp. | reverse complement strand
GAGAAGGCGGCGATGGGGTACTCGGTTACTTGAGCTGATCCTTAATCTTCTCGAGTGCGGTCATCGCGCACTGCTCGTCCAAGTGGCCGCCTGGTGCGCCGCCAACGCCGACCGCGCCAATGGTTTCGTTACCCACTTTGATCGGCACGCCGCCGCCCACCAACAAGAAGCCTGGGATGTGCACCAGCGTGGCGGCAGCCGGGTTCTTCTGCACGTTTTCCATCATCGCGAGCGTCGTGTTTTTCGCCGATGCGGAGGTAAACGCCTTTTGCTGGCTCGCACCTAGCGTGTGTGGGCCAGCGTTGTCGGCGCGTTGCACCGCGCGTACCGTGCCCGCGCGGTCGACCACGGTCGCCGCAACGTTGTAGCCGTTGGCGCTGCACGCGGCGACCGTTGCCCCTGCGATTTCATTGGCGAGCGCGAGCGAAATGTTGCGCTCGGTGCGCACGGCCTGTGCGTGGGCGACGCTAGCGAAGACAACAGCAAGCGATGCGGCAACCGCCGTGACCGCGGAAAGTGAGTGGATTCGTTTCATAAGTGGCTCCTTCATCGAGAGACGCAGCAACACGCTGCGCGATGGGAGAACATTAAATTTTGTGCGCGGATCGCACTATTCGGAGCGCTACGCGCAGGCATCCGTAAAACTACGTAGAGATGGCTCTCGGACGGTGGCGACTTACTCGACTTCCACTAACGCCGCGTAACGGCGAATCAACGTCGCAAGCGACTCGACATCAAGCTTCGCGAATACGTGCGCGCGGTGCGTCTCTACGGTGCGCGGCGAGAGCGTGAGCGCGCGGCCAATCTCTTTGTTCGTGAGCCCCGCAACAATCAACCCAAGCACTTCGCGCTCGCGTTCGGAAAGCGATGCAAAGCGCTCACGCGCCGCACGGTCGGCGGTGTTTCGCTCGCGCGAGCGTACGTGTTGGCGCACGGCGTTTTGCAACGCTTCGAGCAACCGCTCGTCGTCAACGGGCTTCTCCAGAAATTCCGCCGCACCCGACTTAAACGCTCGGCGGCACATCTCCACAGTCCCGTGCCCCGTGAGCATGATGATCGGCTGATCCACGCCCTCCTGCACCAGTGTTTCGAGCACCGTCAATCCGCTGATGCCCGGCATGCGCACATCGAGCACGATTGCGCCGATGCTCGCGCGGTCGAATTCACTCATAAAAGCGCTGGGTGCGGCCCATGTCTGCACTCGCAGCCCGACTGTGCTGATGAGTAGCGCGAGACTGTCGCGCACAGCGGCGTCGTCATCGATCAGATGAATGAGTGGTGAGAGCGATTGGCCTGCATGAATGGCGTTCATGCTCCGTCCTTTGTAGGAGCCGCTGCGAGCGGCAAGCTGAGCGTAAACATGGCGCCGTGCAACTCATTCTCACCCGCGCGTGCGTTCTCGGCGCGTATCCGTCCACCCATGTTCTCCATGAGCGACTCGCAAATACTCAGGCCCAATCCGAGCGCATCTGACGGCGTATCTCCGCTGGCACGCGTCGTAAAGAAAGGCTCGAACACGCGCGGCAACACATCGGCCGGAATGCCAGGACCGTTGTCAACGATCGCGAGTTCGCCGCGCGTAGTGTTCACAGAAATAGTGAGCCGAATTCGTCGATTCGCTGCGGGCACGGTTTGCAATGCATTGGACGCGTTGGTGAGTACGTTGTGGATCACTTGCTCCAGGGCAGTGGCGTCGGCCATCACTTTTGCAGAGTGCGTCGCGACGATCTCGGTTTGAATACGCAGCGCGCGAAGCTGCGGCTCTAGCAAGTAGAGCGCGTTGCGCACGGCGGCTTCGAGCGAAGTACTTTGCAGTGGTAGTGCGCGATTGGGCTGCGCCACGCTCTGCCGAAGCCGCGATAGCACGTCGGCCGCACGGCGCGCTTGGTCGGCGGCGCGTTGCATCGCGGGCTGTGCAGTGGCGATGTCGGGCGGATCGTCTTTGAGCAATCGCGCGGCGGCCTGCGTGTTGGCCAGCACCGCCGTGAGCGGTTGGTTCAGTTCGTGCGCCATACCGGCCGCAAGTTCACCGAGCGAATTCAGGCGAGCGACCTGGCCTAGTCGCAACAATTCTTCAGCGCGTACCCGGGCGCGACGCTGCCGCAGTATCGTGGCGAGTCCAATCATCAAAGCGATCGAGAGCGCACACCAGCCAAACATCAAGAGCCACGGCATTTCGCTCCAGCGCACACAACGCGTCACTACCACGTCAAACGGCTGGCTCTCGGTGGCGAGATGTTTGTGGAATTCAAATTTCCACGGCGAGCCTTGTAATTTTCCTGGCTGCAAAACCCATTCGTTCGTACCGATTGCAAGCGCAACCCGTACCGCGCTGTCTCGGTCTCCGGCACCGTTTATCGCTGTCGGCCATTCGCTCCACGGCACCATGCTTTGCATGTCGATGAGCAACGCATGGCTCAACGTCGACGATGCCTGCACCATCCAAAATTGCCCTTTCGTGTAGTCGACCACCGCGAGTACAGGGCGTGCCTTTGCGCGTGATGCGGCCTCAGCGGTTGCGAGCGAAGTTGCACTGCCCGCCAACGGCCACTGCGCCTCGTTGCTGCGTTTGGCAGCCAACAGCACCTGCGGGTAAACCGATGACAAGCGCCGTTCTCGGTCATCACTGTCGGTGGGAGATTGCAGCAACCCGAGGGTTGCGAGAATCGCATCGTGCTGCACCGCGCGCTGACTCAGCAACCGATGCATGATGCGCGCGTCGGTATCGAAAGCGTCGCGCATTTGCGTGAGCGCGCGCTGCCCAATGAGCAGGCAGCCCGCTACCGCAAGCGCTGCGGTAGCTGCAATCCAAGGCAATGTTTTTTCGGAGAATGCGTGCATCCGAAACATTCTTTCACGCCGCCGGGGCGATGCGGCTTGGCCTTGCTGCGACGTAAGTGTGTTCGACGCATGTCTCGCCGCGAAAGACCGCTTCAGCCGTTGAATGCAGTGTCATGCCCACGCGTTCGAGCAGGCGCATGGATGGGCTGTTGCGGGCATCAGTGATGCCAACGATCACGTCAACAGGTGTATGTTCAAAAATCATCGCTATGGCGCATCGCACAGCGTCGGTAGCCAATCCTCGTCCCTGCGATTCGCGTTGCAACGTAAAGCCAATCTCGGCGTGCGTGCAGTCGCCGCGAAGGTGAACGCCAATGTCACCCACCAACGCCAACGTATCACTGTCCGCGATCGCAATCTGCACCCATTCGCCCGGAACGAAATGCTCCGCGGAACCGAACTCAGCGAGGAACTTCAACGCGGCTTCGTCGGATGTCGGCAACCAGCCTTGATACCGGCCGAGTTCCATGTCGTGGCGGTACGACTGAAAAACGCGCAGATCAGAAGCAAGAAAGCGACGCAGCGTGACTCTCGCGCCGCGCCTAGGCAGTACCAGCGGGTAATTGGCTGCGGGTGCAAGTGGCATGGCCGCCATTGACATAGCGTTCAATGACGGTTCACGTCAAACTATGGCCATCGGACAACATTGATAGCGTTGATGCTCACGCCGTGGCGTGCTCTTTCTGCGCGGAGTTCACCGCTTCGCTGGCCTTGGCAGTCGACGGCGCCACAATCCCCAAACGATCTAAGGCCGCTGCAAGTTGTGCCACCGTCCGATCCACGTTGTGCCATTTTTCGAGGCCAAACAAACCAATACGGAAGGTCGAAAAATCCGCTGGTTCGTCGCACTGCAACGGTACTCCCGCTGCGGTTTGCAGCCCTTCGGCAAGAAATTTTTTGCTCGTCTGCAGACCCACGTCCTCGGTGTAACTCACGACCACGCCGGGGGCCTTGAAACCCTCGGCTGCGACGCTCGGAATACCGCGACTTTCGAACAGCGCACGAACTTTGGTGCCCAGCGCCAATTGCTCCGAACGCACGCGATCAAAACCGTACGTTTCCGTTTCGAGCATCACCTCGCACAGGCGTGTTAGCGCGTCGGTGGGCATCGTCGTGTGGTACGCGTGTGCGCCGCCCTCGTAGGTTTCCATGATCTGCATCCACTTCTTCAGATCACAGGCAAAGCTCGTGCTCGTGGTGCCGTCAATCGCCGCACGCGCGCGCTCGGAGAGCATGACCATCGCACAGCACGGGGAGCTGCTCCAACCCTTTTGCGGCGCACTCACCAACACGTCAACGCCGGTCGCTGCCATGTCCACCCACATCGCACCCGATGCAATGCAATCGAGCACGAAGAGACCGCCCACGGCGTGCACTGCATCGGCCACGGCGCGCAAATAATCGTCCGGCAGGATCATTCCGGCGGCGGTTTCAACGTGGGGCGCAAAGACCACGGCCGGCTTCTCGGCTGCGATCGTCGCAACCACATCCGCGATCGGCGCAGGTGTCCACGGTGATTGTTTGCCGCTGCCCGTGCGCCGCGCTTTCATCACGATGCTCGACGATGGAATATTTCCCATTTCAAAAATTTGCGTCCAACGATAGCTAAACCAACCGTTGCGAATCACGAGCGCTTTTTTGCCCGTCGCAAATTGGCGCGCAACGGCCTCCATGCCAAACGTGCCGCTACCAGGCACCAAGACCGCAGACTTCGCGTAGTACACGGTCTTCAACATGCGAGAGATTTCACGCATGACGCCACCAAAGCGCTTCGACATATGGTTCAGCGAGCGGTCTGTGTAAACCACCGAAAATTCAAGCAACCCATCCGGGTCAACAGCAGGCAATAGGCCGGGCATACAGTTCTCCTCGTGAACGACGTCCGGGTGCGTTGGCCCGGCGCTTTTTTTGATGGACACAGACGATAGCACGGAAGCGACGCAGCGTGCTGTCTGCGTACACTCACGCCACCTCTGCCATTGCAAGCCCCATGCTCGACATCCTCGCCATCACCACCCCGATCTATTTAATTATTTTGATTGGCTATGTGATGACGCGACGTGGGTTGTTTGCGAAGGCGGACATGCGCGTGTTGGGTGCGTTTGTGATGAATTTGGCATTACCCGCGCTATTGTTCAAGGCCCTCTCCACGCGGCCGATTGTCGAAATTTTCAATGTGCCGTATTTGGTGGCGTATGCGCTCGGCTCGCTCTTGGTCATTGCGGTGGGTTACGTTTGGTCGCGACGCGTGAGCGGGCAGGACGTGACGACGAGTGCGATTTCGACGATGGGTATGTCGTGCTCCAACAGCGGGTTTGTGGGCTATCCGATTCTGCTGTTGACGATGCCGTCGGTTGCGGGCGTGGCGTTGGCGCTCAATATGCTCGTTGAGAATCTGCTCGCGATTCCGCTGCTCCTGTTCATCGCGGAGCAAGGGCGAAATCCGGCGGGGCGGTGGCGTGCGGTACGCGATTCGTTGGTTCGCTTAACGCGCAATCCGTTGGTGATTGGTCTCATGGCAGGCGTGCTCTTTTCGCTCACGGGATGGGCATTGCCCACGCCGATTTCTCGCACGGTAGATTTGCTCGCGGCGGCGAGTGGCGCGGTGTCGCTCTTCATCATCGGCGGTACGTTGGTGGGCGTTGAACTGCGTGGGCTCGGGCCGCGCGCCGCGCCGATTGTGTTCGGCAAATTGCTGCTGCATCCGCTATTCGTGTTCGCCATGATTGCGGCGTGTGCGGCACTGGGGCTGCGCATGGTGGACCCAGAGTTGCGCGCCGCAGCGGTGCTGCTCGCTGCGATGCCGATGATGGGCGTTTACACGACGATTGCGCAAGGATTCGACAAGGCCGAGTCCAGCGCGGCGGCGTTGCTGGTCACGACGATTGCTTCGTTCTTCACCTTAAGCGCGCTCTTGTGGCTGCTGCGGCATGGCGGGCTGACGTAGTGTCGCGCTGTGTCACAGAGGAATCGTCGGTTGATGTCTTTTTGCCTTTAACGACAGCTGGGCGGTCGTTGTAGCTCGTTTTATTGACTAGTCGATAAATTAGAAAACACGCCTAAAACGACCGCCTGGCTGTCGCTTGAGCCATAAAGCTGTAAATCGCTCACACTGTCTTGGATGCCCTGCTCGGAACCGTGCGCAGAAAACTATTCAACCCAAACGACCGCATCGTCCACCGCGTAAAGTTTGCACCCCGTTTTCGCGATCTGGGCGCAACGATCTAACGTGCGCTTGATAGCGTCATTGCCCGTCTGAAAACTCCATTCGCCCTTCGGTCCGATGGCGAACGCGCGCGGCACGTCGCTATTGAGAAAACGCCGGTAGCCGTTTTCTTTGACATCAGGTTTTACCAACGGGAGTTTGCTCGAATCCACGAGCGACGCAAAGGTTGTAGCAGCGGGTGCACCTTCCGCCGTGGGTGACTTGATACCCAATCGTGCAATGAATTTGTCGAGCACGGGCCGCCATAAATTCATCCCCGCGCCGATCAACGTGTGCCCGTCGCTACCCACCGCTGGAAGCATCACAAATTCGGCCTTTCCGCCCGCACTGACGTACGCGTCGTGCCATTTGCGCGGGATGCTTGCGCCCCAGTAATTGTCGTTTTCAGCGTAGAGCCAGAGCATCGGCGTCGCGCCAGCGTTGGCTTTGCCGGCGTCCGCAAACACACTTGCTAATTGTGAATATGAGCACGGGTCGGCCTTGCGCGCGACGGGGTCGCCGCCACCGCCACCGGCGAAATTAATGCCCGCGATAACCGACGGATGCTTTTTCCCCATCGCCACGACGGTCGCGAAACCGCCCATCGACTGGCCCATCACGATCACTTTGTGTTTGTCCACCCACGGCTGTTTGAGTGCGAACTCAATCGCTGCGAGCGACTGAACGTTGGTCGATTCAGCAGCGACGCCGTAGCGCTTCGCGCCGCACGGTCCGGTCTCCTCAGGGTCGGGTTCAAGCCCGGTGTCGCCATAACCCAGCCGGGTCGGCACGAACACCGCCACGCCGCGCCGTGTCCAGTAACGCGCGATGTTGGTGTAGCGCCAACGCCCTGGATTCGCACGGTCGGTGCCGGAGCGACCATGATGCATGATCACCGCCGGAAACGGGCCGTCGCCAGCGGGTTTGAAGTGCGTCACGATCATCTCACCGCTACGCGCGTCGCCGAATAGCGGCTGGACTTTCACTGGAACTTTGTCGATGGTTTCGTACATATCCGCGGCGAGTTGCGGCGTGGTACCGCCCTCCTCTTGCGCTGGCGTTTGCGCAAAAGCGGTGGTGATCGCGAGCGATGCGACGACAAGTGCGTAGCGGTGCGATGCAGTTCTCATGGTGCTAATTCGTGCGTGGTTCAGTTTACGGGTTACTAATTATTGCCGCCTGCATCGGTGCCGCCAACGAACGCGGTCGTCACCTGCGTCGTCATGTTGTCTTGATACTTAGAGCCTGTGCCGCTCATGCGAATGCCTTCGTCCGCGTTATTTACGGCGTTGCGGCGAAGAATGGCACTCGCGCCCGCGAAAATGCCGCGAAATGTGCCCGCACCTGCGCCGCCCGTGATGCGGTTTTGCTCGTAGACGGCGCCGGTGCACGACGTGCAAATAATGCCGGCACCGACACCCGTTGTCGCCTCGACGACGTCGCTGATGTCGTTGTCGATAAATCGAACTCGGTTGCCGTAGCCGACGATAGCCATTGCATTAGTCGATGCCCCTTGCGGAACGACGCGGTTGACATTCACCCGACGCACAATGGAATGGTCGCCGACAACGATCAATCCGAAGCCGCGCGAGGATTCGATGCGCAGGTCTTGCAGGATGACGGCGTTCGGGTTCGTCGCGTATACCCCGGCGTTCAGCGCCGCGTTGAAGCCGCGAATCGTGCCATTACTTAACTCAAATCCACGCAGCAACGAATTGTGGAAGATGCCGTTGGCGGTGGACGCCACACCCGCCGCTGTACCGTCAAGCACGAAGCCTTGCAGATCAAGATGCACATCGGCCGCATTCACCGAAATCGCCGCCCCGCTGGTCAGCGTGCTGCTGAGCGACTGCGTAAGGCAATAGCGCCCCGGCGAGGTGATGCTGGTTGGAACGGTGGTAATGGGGGTGCACGTTTGTGCTGACGCCATTTGAGCGAAGAGCGCAGCAACAGCAATGGGGGCGAGCGACATGAATTTCATGGTGATTTTCCTTGCGGTGAGGTGGGCCGTCCGTGCGATTCGACGGTAATACGCCCATGAAACGAATTCGCGGTGCCATTCACGCCAAGGCGCGTCATTTTTTACCCAATGGCGAAGTCTTCGCAAAAAAATCGTTCCAGAGGCAGTCGCTATTGCATCTCTAGGGAATCAACCATGAATTCGCTTTTGAATAGTCGCTTGCGCCACGTGCACGGCTCGCCTCACGCGCGCCACACAGGGTTTATCGCGCTGGCGCTGCTCTGCGTTGCACTTTCGATGCCAACGACCGCCCAGGTCTATGTCTCGGTAGGCGTTGGCGGTGAACCCTTCACCAGCCCTTTTCGAGCGCACACCTGCGCGGTACTCGACACGGGTGTAGTGCAGTGTTGGGGCTCCAACTCTAACGGACAGCTGGGCAACGGCGGAACGCAGGATCACACCATGCCAGCAACGGTCACTGGCCTCACGGGCGTTGTTCGCGTAGCAACAGGTAGGACTCACACGTGTGCGGTTCAGGCTAGTGGCGCGGTGTGGTGTTGGGGAGAAAACTCCACAGGCCAACTTGGGAACGCAAGCACAACAGAGGCTCACCTCCCCCAGCAGGTTTCTGGCATCAGCACCGCAGTCGAGGTTTCGCTCGGCAGCAGGCACACCTGCGCGCGCCTCAGCGACGGTGGCGTGCGCTGTTGGGGCAGCGCCAACAGTGGAAAACTGGGTAACGGTGCCACCACCGGCAGCAGTACTGTGCCGGTCGCTGTGTCTGGTGTCACCAACGCCGCCATGCTCAGCAACGGTCGAGACCACACCTGCGCGGTGCTCTCCACTGGAGCGGTCGTGTGTTGGGGCGAAAACCTCAATGGAACATTGGGCAACGGCACAACCACGGACAGCGCGGTACCCGTTACAGTGCCCGGTGTTAGTAACGCGGTGAAGGTCGGGGCAGGCACATTTCACACCTGCATCGCGCTAGGCACGGGCGCCGTGCAGTGCTGGGGCGAAAACGCTAGCGGGCAACTCGGCAACGGCACGACAACTGGCAGCCTGACTCCAGTGACGGTCATTGGCTTGACACAAGTGACGCAACTGAGCAGCGGAGCAGCCCACAGCTGCGCGCGACTGAGCACCGGCGCGCTAAAGTGTTGGGGTACGAATGCTAACGGTGAGCTTGCGGTTGGAAGCAACGCGTTTTCCTCCTCGACGCCATTGTCTGTACTGGGCATCAGCGATGCGCAGGCCGTTGCGGCGGGTGGTAGCAACGCTTGTGCGCTTTTGAGCACCGGCGGCGTACGGTGCTGGGGAGACAACGCGCTGGGACAACTGGGTGTAGGTGGCATTGCGCAGAGCGCCACGCCGGTGACGGTGTCAAACTTCACGGGAATTGGCGCGGTGTCGTTGGGTGCCGATCACAACTGCGCGATCACAACGCCCGGCGGAGCCGTTTTCTGTTGGGGGGACGGCTCAAGCGGGGAACTAGGCGCTGCGTACGCAGCCGGGAGCACATCTCCCGTCGCCATCGTTGGTTTGCCCGCAGCGACTTCGATTTCGGCCGGCAGTAATTTCACCTGTGCACGAATGGCGGACTTGACCGTGCAATGTTGGGGAAGCAACACCCAAGGGCAGCTCGGGCGCGCCGGTTCGTCGTTTGGCGTGCCGGGGGCAGTGAACGGCATCGCGTCCGCAGCCGAGGTCAGCGCGGGCGGCAGCCATGCCTGTGCACGACTGACGAACCAAACGGTGCAGTGCTGGGGTGACAACACCGACGGGAAACTCGGAAACGGCACCACGAGCGGTGGCATTACACCCGTGGTCGCAACGGGTATCAGCAACGCGAGTGCGGTCTCGGCGGGCAATCGCAGTACTTGCGCGGTGCTGAGCACTGGATCGATCCTCTGCTGGGGTTCAAATGCCAGTGGGCAGCTAGGCGATGGAACAACAGTCAACAGTAACGTGCCCGTATTCGTCGCGGGTGTCAGCAATGCTGTGTCTGTGTCAGTGGGCGACTCGCACGCCTGTGCGCGGCTCAGCGACAGCAAAGTAAAGTGCTGGGGCGCGGGTGCGACCGGAGCTTTGGGTAACGGGTTGCCTGCCAGTTCCGGCACGCCCGTCTTCGTCACGGGCATCAGTACCGCGACGCAGGTGTCTTCAGGCAGTAAACACACCTGCGCGCGACTCAGTGACGGCCGCGTCATGTGCTGGGGGTCCAACAGCTCCGGACAGGTCGGCAATGGCAGCGAGACAGACGCCTTGGCGCCGCAAGAAGTGTTCGGCATTACTACAGCAAGCTCCGTCGAGGTCGGTGACGCTACGAGCTGCGCACGACTAAGCAACGGAACCGTGAAGTGCTGGGGAAATAACGCACACGGACGTTTGGGCGATGGGCAGGCGATGCTAGATGCGCGCGTGCCACAACCCATCGGCGGCGGGTCCTCGTGTTCGCTGGACGTCGACGGCAACGGATCGGTGGACACCCTAACCGATTTGCTCATGCTGACGCGAGCGCGCATGGGTATGTCCGGCGCAGCCGTTACCGCTAACGCGATAGGCGCCGGCGCGACTCGCACGACGTGGCCGTTGATTCGCGCGCATCTCGTCAACGGCTGCAAGATGCAGGGGCTCGCGCCTTAGCGTCTTATCACCTTAGAACTGGCGAAACATCGAGCCGCTATCGTTGTGACGGGCCGTCGTGAAACATCGAAGCCCCGCGCGCCTGGGCTTGGAGACGGCGTGGCGTTCTCGTCCAATCAACTAGCGGCCGCACTACCGATCGGCACACGCCTCGAACACGGGGAGCAGCTAGCGAAAGTGCGGTGCGGCCGCGGGCGTTTGTGCCAATGTCGTTCTCGGCTTCACAGTGATCTCAGGCGCCGCTTTGTGGTCGCCCTGCGCCTGGCCATCGTGCTGCTAAGCGACTGGATGACGCGTTAGCGAACTGGTCTCCCGATCGCGTCTACTCCGATCCGATTGTGCAGCGGAACGCCAGACCGCGCGAGTGCGTCAACGGGAAGCGATGTGGGCAACCCGCCAAGACTCTTCGTGTCGCCGACCGCGACAAGACATTCACGATGTACTGCGATCGACTGTGCGCGGAGCAATGAATTCGCGGAGAACTTCGAAGCAATGGCGGATGTCGTCGTTAACAACGGAAGCGCCTCGGCGCAGCGGCCTTGTGCTTTCAGGTAGATGGCGTGACGGAGCAACATAATGTGTGTGTTGTTGGGGCGGCGTTGGTCAACGGGCTGCGCGATCGCCAACTCGACGATGGGTGTTGAAAGTTTTAGGGCTGCTGCCGCATCACCCGCCAAATATGCGTTGAGCGCTTTCTGTGCCAACGCAATGTGTTGAACTTTGCCCAGCGGGCCAGTTAGATCTGGAAAGCGCTTCAGAACTCCGTCGTAAACGGCGTCGGCGTCAGCGTGCTTTGCCAAAAGGCTCTGATTCATGGCGATGCGCAGCAAAATGTGCGCGTGTTCCGCCGACTCCAATGGCCACAGACTCGCGAGCGCCTGTGAGAATTTTTGGAAATGTTGCAGCGATGCGTCGTACGCACCGGTTTCGGTGAGCGCGCGCCCCTTGGTTAGCGGTAACAACACGCGCCCGACGCCGCTGTCACCTAGTGATGCGGGCAACCGCTCGAGAATTGCCGAAGCAGTCGCTACGTCGCCGTAGTTAAGCAAATGATCCACATAGCGCAGGCGATTTCGAATAACCGTGTCGACTGGAATGTGCGCGACGTTGTTGTCAATGCCGATTTGGCTCTTGGCATACATCGCTTGAGCCTCTTCAAATTCCCCGACATTCGACAACGAGCGACCAAGCGCTTCGTACGCGCGCGATGCCCAAAAGGAGTCGTCACCCCATTTAGGGACGCCGACTTCGATCGCTCGTCTGAGGTGTCGAATCGCAAGGCGTGGGGCGTTTTGGGTAACCAGTGATTCACCGAAAGTCAGTTGTGTCTGTGCGACCTTGATCGAATCGCGTCCCTTCTCGGATTCGGCAAGTTCTATCGCGCGTCGGTACGCTGTGCGCGAGGCTTCGATCTGCTCATTCACGTCCAAGGCGTATGCATAGTGTTGCAAGTTGTCGATCTTGCTGTCCACGTCAGCGCTGTATGTGTCGCTCAATTCGACGGCGCGCTGGCCATGCGCCAACGCCAGCGAACGCTCATAGGCGGACGAGTGGAGGTGAGAGAGTGTGCCGTTCACGTTGGCACGGATACGTTGTAACTTCGGATCGCGATTGGATTGCAACTCCTTATCCAGCGCCAACAGCTGCGACTTTGCATCAGCCGTTTCGCCGGTGTCGTAGAGAGCGGCGGCGATCGCGTAGCGCGTGGCGAAAATTTCGACGTCTGGCAGTGGGGTCAGCGATTTCAACGCTGACACCCGAATATTCAAAGCAGCAATCGCATCTCGATTGAGATGGAGGTCACGGAGCAGGCCGCCCACGACGCCAAGAAGCTCGGCACGTAAGGCGGGTTGTGCGGCAAATTGTTTTGGCAACTCGGCGACAGCTTCTTTGAGCAGCGCTTCCACGGGCAACGCACGTTTGCGCGCAGCCGCTACTTGATCCAGGCTATTGGTTTCAAAGAGCTTGACCAAAAAGTCCTTGGTGGCTTTCGCGGTCTGGGCTTCGCGCCGCGCCGCCAAGGCTTCGACGAGGCGTGCGCTTTCTGCGGCGCGTGCCCGTGCCGCCTCGGCTTCCGCGAGACTTCGCGCTTGTGCGCTCTCTTCAGACGCGCGTTGCGCCACGGCCGCGCTTGCCTCCGCGCGTTGGTAGCTTTCTTGCGCCGCGCGCTTCTCGCGTTGCGCATCATCGGTCGCAGCTAAGGCACTTGCTGCCTGTGTTTCCGCGATCCCTCGCTGAAGATTCGCCTCACGCGCTTGCCAGCTCGCAACACCGACGCCGCCGACGAGCGAGAGCGCGACCGCGCCTGCCGCGCTGACCGCGAGTTTGTTGCGGCGAACGAATTGGGTGATGCGATAACGTTGACTGTCGGGCTGTGCGCTTACTGGTTCGTTGCGTGTGTAACGATCTAGGTCGTCGGCAAACGCGCTCGCGGTGGCATAGCGCTGCTGCGGATCCGGGTGAAGCGCTTTGAGGCAGACGGCGTCAAGGTCGGGCCGGATGGACTCGCTGACGCCCGCGGTGCTGTCGCGCGCTGCCGCGCGGCTCGGAGCGATGGCGCGCACGTCTGACGTCGAATTGCTGCCGTTGGTCAACGGTCGCACGCCCGTGAGCAACTCGTAAAGGATGACGCCGAGGGCGTAGACGTCGGTACCGGTGGTGATCACCGCGCCGGCGCGCTGCTCGGGGCTCGCGTAGTCGGGTGTGAACGGGCGGCCATGCAGTTGTGTGAGCGCGCCTTCGCCGTTTGTCGGCGCTTCGGCGCTGAGCAGTTTGGCGATACCAAAGTCCAGCAACTTCACTTGACCCTGTTGATCGACTAGGATGTTGGCGGGTTTGAGGTCGCGGTGAATGACGCCGCGCGCATGGGCATATTCGACGGTCCGCGCAACTTGCCGTACCAGCGTGACGCGCGCATCGAGCGTGGCGTTGGTGCGTTTGCAATGCGTGTCGATGCGCTCGCCGTCGATGAGTTCGAGCGCGAGCCATGGGCGTCCGTTTGCCTCCACTCCAGCGTCGAAAATGCTCGCGATATTCGGGTGTTGCAGGCTTGCGAGAATGTCTCGCTCCATCAGGACGCGGTCGTGCCAGCCGCGCGTATTGCCTACGAAATACGGGAGCTTGAGCGCAACACTGCGCTTTAGACCGCCGTCGCTGCGATGTGCGCGCCAGACGCTCGCGCTTCCGCCTTCACCGAGCAACGCGTCGAGCGTGTAGGTGCCGATTTGCTGCCCAACGGCTGCATCGCTTCGCTCGGCATCTTCCGTGTCATCACCCGCGTCGCGCCCGTCAAAAATGAGTCCAGACGGTGCGGCGAGAAAGGTGCCCGACTCCACGCCGCGCTCGGGGAAGAGCGCTTTTGCGAGTAGCGCCTTCACGCCGTCGTCGCCCACAGGTAGCGCGTCAAACCATGCACGGCGTGCGGACTCGGACACGTCGAGGCCGGTGCGCACTAGTGCGTCGAGCGCTTTGAGTTGTTGCAGCGTGAGGGGCATTTGACTTGTTCGTATTGGCGCGGGTTATCGCTGCGCGCTCGTGAGTGTTCTTTGCGCAAGCGTTCATGGAACAAAACGGAATTGGCGGGAAATATTCGCCAACTCACACGCAATATTTACGAAGGGCTATTCGTTCATCATCGCGCGCAACAACGCACGCGCCCGCTCCCATTCGCGGCTCGCGGTGCGCGCAGCCATGCCGAGCGTTGCCGCCGCTTCGGCTTCTGACAAACCGGCGAAGTAGCGCAGTTCAACCAAGCGTACGAGGCGAGGATCAAGGGCCGCGAGCTGCGCCAGCGCTTCGTGCACGCGAAGCACATCGGGTTCAGCCTCGACCGATGACGCGGCGGATTGCATCACTTCGGTGTTTAGTTCCAACAATGCCTCGCCGCCACCGCGCCGTGCCGCGCTGTTGGCGCGGACTAAATCAACGATCACCGAGCGCATCGCTTGCCCACAGTAAGCCATGAACTGGCCGCTGGTGGCGAACGCGCCGCGCTGCTTTTCAGCGAGACGCGCGTAGGTGTCGTGCACCAACATCGTAGTGTCGAGGATCGTGCGTGCGCCCACCGTGCGCAGCCGCGAGCGCGCCAGGCGCTTTAAGTCCGGGTAGAGCGCGGCGAACATGGCATTAGTCGCGTCGAACGTTACGTCCGGCACGGCGGTGCTGCTCTGTTCGGTTTCACGCTCGGACATGCGAATCTTTTTCCGGTGGTTAGATCGTCGCCACGAAAACGTCGACGGCGTTTTGATGTGCAAAAGTTGCGAATTGGCGTTGATTATTCCGCAGAGCGCGAACGCTTGGTGGCAAGGATCACATTTGAAGTTGGTTTTACAGCTTTTTAGCGCTAACGACCAGCGGGCGGTCGTTCTGACTAACAATCTCTAGTTGTCGACATTTAATAAAAATGGCCATGAACGACTGCAGGACAGTCGCCGGAGCCAAAAAGCCATACGTCCTGTCATTCTGCGACCGCGTTGCCGCTATCCTCACGCATCGTTTCTCGCAAGCCGTTCGCCATATTCATGACCACCACCCAACTGTCCAAGTTACCCACGCCGGTCGCGCTCGTTGATACGCAGCGCATGCAAGCCAACATCGACACCATGCAAAGCCGCATGAACGCGCTCGGAGTTGCGCTGCGGCCACATGTGAAAACGAGCAAATGCGTTGATGTGGTGAAGCGCCAGATCGAGGCAGGCGCGCGCGGCATCACTGTGTCCACGCTCAAAGAGGCGGAGCAATTTTTCGCAGCGGGCATCACCAATGTTCTCTACGCCGTCGGTATGGTGCCATCAAAATTGCCGCAGGCGAAAGCGCTGCGCGAGCGCGGTTGCGATTTGAAGATCATCGTCGACAGCGTGGAAGCGGCGCTCGCCGTGGCTGCGTTTGGGCGTGACCAAAAGCATGTCTTTGAGGTGTGGTTAGAGGTGGACACCGATGGCCACCGCGCAGGGCTCGCACCCGAAGGCGACGCGCTGATCGCCACCGGCCGTGCGTTGCACGAGGGCGGCATGACGCTCGGCGGCGTGATGACGCATGCGGGCGCGAGCTACGCGCTCAACACGCCCGCCGCGCTCGAAGCGATGGCCGAGCAAGAGCGATCACGCTGCGTGCGCGCCGCCGAGCGGCTGCGCGCGGCGGCGCTGCCATGCGCGAACGTGAGCGTTGGCTCAACGCCAACCGCGCTCTCGGCGACGCGGCTCGACGGCGTGACCGAAGTCCGCGCTGGCGTTTATGTATTTCATGATTTAGTGATGGCGAATGTGGGTGTGGCGCAGTTGTCGGACGTGGCGCTATCCGTGCTCACCACGGTGATTGGCCACCAGAAAGAAAAGGGCTGGGCGCTGGTGGACGCCGGATGGATGGCGATGAGCCGCGACCGCGGCACGCAGAAGCAAACGCACGACTACGGCTATGGTCAGGTGTGTGATGCGGACGGGAATCCGATTGCAGGTTACGTGGTCGACAGCGCGAACCAAGAGCACGGCATCATCGCGCGCGCAGGTGGTGAAATCGATGCGGACATTGCTTCGCGCTTTCCAGTCGGGACGATGCTGCGCATCCTGCCCAACCATGCGTGTGCGACGGCTGCGCAATTTCCCGAATATGTCGCCGTCGAGGGCGATACGCTAACGGCGTGGCCGCGCTTTTACGGGTGGTAGTGCGTGCGCAAAGTCGTTCGCTACAGGTTCCGGTCGGCGCAGTTGTTCAGGTTGTAGGCGACGACTTGGCGTCGCTTCGTCGCATGAAAATAAACCGGACACAAGCGCGGCCAAGTCCGCGCCTACACCTTAGGCCCCAAGCGCTTCGGCATACGCCGGCCACGCAAACAAACTCGCGTGCACGCGCGGCGTGTAAAACTTCAAATTCGCTATGCCGTTCGCGGCGAGTTTCTCGCCGATAGCAATGGCATCAAGCGCCGTCGGATCGCCACGCATCGACGCGCAGGCCATGCCCCATTCCGCGCCGTAAATCGGCATGAACGCTTTGTACGCCGCAACGTGCGTGAACACGCTGCGCAGATCAGCAAGCGTTTTGGCAAAGCGCTCCGGGTGATAAAAAGCGCTGCCGATGTGCGCGGTCATCAAACCGTCCATCGTCAGTCGCGAGCGAACAAGCGCGTACGTTTCTGCGCTGTAAAGTTGGTTCGCTGCGTTCGTCTCGTCGTCGCCCGGATCGGTCAAATCCATGATGATGAGATCGAAGCTCTCCGCGCTGTCACGCAGCGTCGCGAGAGCGTCGCCGATGACGATTTCAACGCGTGGATCGTCCAGCGCACCTTGGTTGACATGCGAAAAATGTTCGCGGCAACTCGCAATCACTGTCGCGTCTAACTCGGCAACGACGATACGCGTGATGCTCGAATACTTTAGCAACTCGCGCGCGGTGCAACCGTCTCCTCCGCCCATAACGAAGGCGCTGCGTGGCGCTGGATGCGTAAGCGCGGGCACATGCACCATGCATTCGTGATAAACAAATTCATCTCGCTCTGAGACCATAAACGCGCCGTCGAGCGAGAGCGCCCGACCCAACGCACGCGTGTCGTGCCAATCGAGACGTTGCAACGGCGACTGCGTCGTTATCGGTGCCTGCCGCTCTGCGAAACCGTGCACCACATCGGGTGTGAGCCATTCGAGCGCTAGGTGCTGGTCGTCCGGCGTTTCGGGCGCGCCGGGCACGCCACGTTGCACCCGGTTGCGATTGCTGCGCGCGGGCAAAAAAAGTTCAACGAGCGCATCGGTGAGCGCCTGCGCTTTGCTGGTGTTGTCGTGCTTGAAATTGCAGACGTAAACGTCGAGCGTGACGGCGTTAAGCTCCGGCCACGTGTGTACAGCGAGGTGGGATTCGGCCAGCAGCACGAGGCCGGTGACACCGCCCGGCTGGTCTTCAAAGTTCGCAAACTGATGAAAGTCGTCGCCCACCACAGTGAGCCCTGCGCCGCGCACGAGTCGGATGCAAGCTTCTTGCAGGACGCCACGGTCAACGAGCAAATCGCGAACGCAAGCACACTGAAAAAGATCAGCGGTTAGGTGGATGCCCTGCATCTCTACGTTGGGTAGTCGCCGTTCGCGATGAACCGCGAAGTTCGTCTAAGGCTTGATGTAGGCGAAGCGTTCGCGCGTTTGCAACTGCCCAATTCGCGCCACGCCAGAGGGCGTGAAGTCCGCGTCGAGAATGAACTGCTCTTTTTTCAAATTGCGATTCTTGAGCGTGATTTCGCAAATCTCAAACTTCACACCGCGCGCCTTGAGCGCCGAAACCAGCGGCGCGTATTCGGTTTTGCTCTTCTCTTCTTTTGCGCCTTCCATCAGCATGTCCACGCCGTCGGCATGCGTCACCACCGTAATCTGTGTGGTTGGCGCGACGTCCATGTGGTTGCGAATGTTGCGCAGCCCCTTAAGGCCCTGCGCCGCCGCGTTGTCGATGTGATAAACCACTTTGTCTTGTGCGGCGGCAATCGTTGCGCCAGCGGTAAGCAGCAAGATTGTGAAGAATTTGGCTAAGCGATTCATAGTGTTTCCTAAGCTATTCCAATGAAGCTTAGAGTTTAGCGCGCTACAACCGCAACGACAGCACCGATCCACCCATCCGGCTCGAGCTCATCCAGTGAAACATCGAATCTACGGTCACTGTTTCGATTCGATCCGAAAAGCGTTTCTCATTCGGATGATCGTCGAAGGCGACGTTGGCGGCGCTCATGCGGCCGCCAAGTCGGGTGAGTGGATCAATCTTTAGCGTCGTCGGCTGATAGCCCTTGTACTTGAGCCACGCTTGGGCTTGGTCGCGCGACTTGATGTCGGCATCCATCGCGAGTGCAAGCATTTCAAGCGCCCATTGGTTGGACTGTTGATAGCGCGTGCCCCATGCGTAGCTCACGATGCTGTAAGGCTTGATGTGTAGCGCCGTGACCTTTCGCTCATCGTTGAGTGTCGAAAGTAAGCGACGCTGCACGTCCTCGTTCGGCACAACCCACGCTGCTTCGAAACGGTATGGATCATCGAGGAAAAATTCGCCTAGTCCCTGTCGATACAACACCGCTTCTGCGGAGCCGCACGTGTTGAGCTTGTGAACGACACGCCAATTGCCGTCATCAGCTTTGTAGGCCCAACCTAGGTGCGAATAACGCAGACCGTACTTGCTTAAGTCTTGTCCTGCGCGAGCCAGTAACACGACGCTTGCGCCGCTGGCATTGAGCGCTACGTTGGTGCGCTCGGCGAGCGTGAAGCCTTTCTCGATCATGCGCTTGCTCGGCGGACGATCTTCGCAGGAACGTCCCGCATGCGCGTGTGTGGTCAACACGAATGCAGAAACCACTACGCCGAGAATTTTCAAGATGCGATTCATTTACATTCTCCAGAGATTGTCGTGGGCTACCAGGTGAGACGCTCGTTGTGCAAGAGCGCACGGCCAAGGACGTTCGGCACGAAGGCAATCGCCTCGCCCGCGACCGAGAGCACCGCACCCGCGCCGACCACGCTGACCTCCACGCTTTGCCCCACGTTCATCAGCGCACGCTCGGTGCCGCGTGCGGCGACTTCAACACTCACGCGCGCGCCGTCAGAGGCTCGTTCGAGAACGCAGATCGTGCCGCGTGCCGTGCTCTCGACAGTCTTGACGACCAGCACACTGCCGGTCACCGAGAGCGCAACGGGCAGTGCCACCGTAGCCGCGCTCGCCGCTGCACCGGCGTAAACGACGGACACCACCGGCAACGCGGAAAGAAGGAGGCTGCCGCCCGATGGACCGAAGCGGTCGTGTGCGAAAACCGGAGAAGCGATGTTGATGGTTGTTGCGAGGCACACAAGTGCGATGCGGCGACGGATGATTGGGGGGTTCATGTTTGTGTCTCCTAGGAAGTGGTTAGGCAGCGTTGTCGTTGGTGTTGCCGTTGCGGCGACTTGTCAAGCGCGCTTCATTCATGTCGGCGTCGTGTGCGTCGCGCAGCGTCTTGGCGAGCGTGAAGGTGGTGGTGATCAGATACAACCAGCTCACGAGCAGGAACACTTTGTAGGTTTCGTTGATGTTCATGCGCCACAGGCCCCACGCGGTGAGCGTCATCGCCATGAAGAACGCACCGTAGACCACAAAGCGCCACATCGGCGTGTCCGACTTTTCGCGTTGGTTGTCACGAACGAATTTCGAGAGCACGAACGCAGCGGTGAGGCAGAACAAATAGCCCATCACCATGAATGCGCGGTCGATGTCTTGGCCCGGCAAGTAAGCGAGTCCGACTGCGCACAAGAACATTGCGATTGCGAATGAGGCCCAGACCTGAACGCGCCATGCGCGGGTGTCACGTTGAATTAGTACTTGCATTTTTTTCTCCATCCCGTATGTGGCGTCGAGCGCCGATGGAGCGAACTTTTTCACGTTGCCCGTCATTGCACCACATCGGCATGCGAAGTATTGCACCCCGCAATCGACGGTATCACTTTACGATACCCTGCGCCGATGCGCGCCCCTAGACCGAACACGTGAGGCGATGCCAACACCGCAATGGGCTAATGTGCAGACATGCTCGAAACACTTACTTCGCTCACGCCCCCTGCTAACTTCGTGATCCTCTCACTGTGCGCGTTCGTCGCGGGCCTCGTTCGGGGTTTCGCCGGCTTTGGTTTGTCTGCGGTGTTGGTCGCCAGTGCGGCCTTCGTAATCGCGCCGCGCCAGATCATTCCGACCGCGCAAGCGTTGGAAGTGGTGGGTAGCATCGCACTGATTCCGAGCATTTGGCGCGACGTCAATTGGCGTTGGTTGACACCGATGGCGGCGAGTTACGTCGTTGCAATCCCGCTCGGCGTAGCAGCCTTGGCGTACGCGCCAGGGCCGTGGCTGCGGATGGGCGGCTGCGTGGTGCTACTCATCGCAAGCCTCTGTCTGTTGCTCAACATGCGCCCGAAACTGCCGGACGGGCTGCCCTTGCGCGCTGGCACCGGCATGGTGGCGGGCTTCTTCGCGGGCTCCACGTCGCTCGGCGGCATGGTGGCCTCCACCATGTTGTTCGCCGTGTCCATTCCGGCGAAAAATCTGCGCGCGACGCTCATCCTTCTGTTTTTCTGCAGTGGGATTTATTCGCTCTTGTGGGGAGCGTGGCATGGCGTGGTGAACACCGAAACGTTCACGCGAGCCGCGTGGCTTACGCCTGCACTGCTGGCGGGCATTGCGGTGGGTTCGCACGGGTTCAAGCACGTCAGTGAAGCGGGTTTTCGCAAGACGGTACTCGCGGTGCTCTCGATGCTCTCGGTCGCGGGCATACTGAGTGTGCTTTGATTAGCGCGCCTCGCAACTTGGGCTACGCTTGCAACGATGACGAACCCGTCGCTCAATAATTCAGCATATGACGCGTCCACATCGCAGCGTTTAGGCGATCCAACGCGCGACTTTGATGCGTTCCGCAACGCGGTGTTTGCCGACGATGCGCTGCGTGTGGCGCTTCAAGCATGCGCTTCCATGGACGATCTCATTGCACTTTCCCTAACACTCGGAGCAGCACGCGGCTATTCATTCGATCGCGACACTGTGGTCACAGCAGCGAATCAATCGCGACGAGATTGGATCGAACAATGGATCACATAGACGGAATCGACGTCACTGGCGCATCCTTTGCTGGATGGATCCCGATTCGATTGTTCATCCGCGACGACGCACTTTGGGTGGATTGGTGTTTTCGCGGGGCGCACACCTTCAAGCAACCCTTCTTTCGGCAAGACGTAGAAACGCTGCTGCGTAAGCCATTTAACGTCGTCTACCGGCGTCATACGCCAATCGACGCGCTAGTCGCATGGGCCGAGCGCGGCGGTGACGGCGTAGCGATAGCGCCGCTGCGCGCTTTGGTCGGGCACGTTTCTAGGTGCGGTTCGACGTTGATCTGCCAAATGCTGGCCACCCAGAGCTCGCACGTCGTAGTGTCCGAACCGCCGATGTTGGACATGTTGCTGGGAGTTAATCAACGGCTGTCGCACGTTTCTCTCAATGAGAAAATTCGTTGGCTGCGCGCGCTGGTGTTTGCGCTATGCCAAGCTCCCAATGGTGAACGCCACACAGTGATGAAGCTTGATGCTTGGCACGTTTTTGAGTACGACTTGTTCCGCGCAGCTTTCCCTGACGTGCCGATGTTGTTTGTGTTCCGCGATCCGGTCGAAGTCGCCGTCTCGCACATTCAAGAGACGGCGACCTACATGATCCCGGGCGCGGTCGGCACCATCACGCGTTGCGTACCGTTTGACGAAGCGGTGTGGACTTCGCCAGAGCGCTACATCGCGGCGGTGTTGGGCGAGATTTATGCTGCTGGCGCGGAGGCTTGCGAGGGCGGCGGTGTGATGGCACTGAGCTACCGCTCGCTACCGTCAATTGTGTGGACACAACTTAGAGAAGTTTTGGGTTTGGGTGATGATGAGGCGACCATTCGCTCTCTTCTGGCATGCACGGAACGTGATGCCAAGCGCCCGAGCGATACATTCTCCGATGACTCACATCGCAAGCGCGACGAAGCTTCACCGGTGTTACGTGAGGCTGTCGTGGCGTCATGTGCGCGAGCCTATGAGAGTTTGCAAAAGTGCGCGGTTGCGACTACTCCGCTAGCCAGCGCTTCATGCCCGGATACGTCGTTGCAGTAACCGCGCCGCTATCCGGTGCGTCGGTCAGGCCGCGCCAAACAAGAATTGGCAGGCCGATGTAGCGACCCGCTGCAAAGTTCTCGATGAGGTTTGCAGCGCCGCCTTTGTAACCTGCTTCGTGGAAGAGCACTGACGGAGCGAGCCCTAAGTGCATCGCCGCCGCGTACGACCAGGCTATCGCGCCCACTTCCGGCCCGCCATCTGCGCCTACATTCTCGTGAAGAAACGCGCGTTCGGCAGAGGGAATAACCGCGAGATGACCTGCTTCGTGCAATACATCGCCCGGATACAGGAGCGCAGCTCTGTCAACGACGAGGGTACCGTGCTCTATCGCGAGCCCAGGTAAAAACGTCGCTTCGGACAGGGGATGTTCAACCACAGTCAAGCCAATGTGTCGCAAAAAGTCAATCAATTGCGACACAATGTTCATCTCATCTTCACGAAGCGTCTGCGTAGTTGTCATGCGATTTTTTTAGCAAATGGAACGTCGGCATTGAGCCTGCGATGCACACTTTGAATCTTAGGGCATTGCATGGACTCGGCCACTGAACCGACCACAATACAGCCAGAGGCATAGTCGGGGCGCCAACCATGACGGCGCGGACGGCTCAGCGTGCTCTCTCTGGCCCCTCCTCCCGAGCACTCCGTGCTGACCGCATCGTGTGAGGAAGTAGCCTTGAGAAGCGCAGCGCGTCAAGCAATTGCACAAGTCCGCGAAGCACCGACTTGCTGCATCGCAACATCGCGACGTATCGCTTCGGTAAACTGATCACATTTCCTCTCTCATTTCAACGCATGAACCCAACTCAACGCCTCCACGGCAAAGTTTCCCTCATCACCGGCGCGGCGCAAGGCATTGGCCTTGCCACCGCGTTGAAGTTCGCGCGCGAAGGCGCGGTCGTCGTCATCTGCGACATCAAGCAAGCGGGCGTTGACGACGCGGTGAAGGCTTGCGAAGCGCTGGGCGCGAAAGCGGCAGGGTATGTGTTGAATGTGACCGACCGCGCGGGCATCGATCTCGTCGTTGCAAAAGTAAAAGCGGATTTTGGCCGCATCGACGTGTTGGTGAACAACGCGGGTATCACGCAAGACGCGCGCTTGCAGAAAATGACACTGGAGCAATTTGACCGTGTGGTCGACGTAAATCTGCGTGGCGTGTTTCATTGCTCGCAAGCAGTTGCCGACGTGATGGTGGCGCAGGGCTCCGGCGTGATTTTGAATGCATCGTCGGTGGTGGGAATCTACGGAAATTTCGGACAAACGAATTACGCTGCGACTAAATTCGGTGTAATCGGCTTCACCAAAACATGGAGCCGCGAACTCGGCCCTAAGGGCGTTCGCGTCAACGCTGTGGCGCCAGGTTTTATCGCCACGCCGATTCTCGCCACTATGCCCGACAAAGTGCTCGACGAAATGAAAGCCCGCGTGCCGCTGCACCGCTTGGGCACCGCTGAAGAAATCGCCAATGTGTATGCGTTTCTAGCGAGCGACGAAGCCAGCTACATCAACGGCGCCGTGATCGAAGTATCGGGCGGGATGTCGGTTTAGCGTCGAGTTCGTAGGGTGGATGCGTGATTCGCCATCCACCCTACGTTTAAACATTCCACCCCATTTTTCAGCGTTTCGCGCACGCTTCCCGCAGTTCATCGCTTGCCCCTCGCAAGCGAAATCATGCCCCGCTAAAGTTCATTCCATCGCAACAACGCGATGCCACTGAAACCAAAACAAAGGGACATGATTATGAAAACCACCAAACAATTTACCGGCACGCTTTCACGCGTTGATCGCGCACTCACCGCCGCCGTGTCAGCAACCACAACCTTCGCGTTGACCACCGTGATCGCCGCTGGTTTTCAAGGCGTGGCAGCAACGCAAACCAGCCAATTCTTCGCTGTGCTCGCTAAGGCATTCGCCTAATCATGGCGAACCAAAACATGCGAAAGCAAATTACCAGACGCAGGGTGGGCAACGCGGTGCCCAAGCGTCACCAACAACCATGACGATGCGGTCAGCGCAGGGTGCTCACCCCGTCCCCTCCTCCCGAGCATTCTGCGCTGACCGTATCGCGTAATCCGTAGCCTTGAGAAGCGAAGCGCGTCAAGGCATTTGTTCATCGAACCAATGTACGAAATGCCTTCGGCGTTCAGACAGGAACCCGGACGCGCTTCGCTTCGAAGGGCTACCAGTGGCTAGCGTGGAGACGCGACCCATCAAAACCCAAACCGAGCCCCCCACCCGAGCAGCGTAGCCACCCCCAGCACCGCGAATATCAACGCCGCTATCCCATGCACCAAGCGCACCGGAACTTTGTTGGCGATTTTGCTGCCTAGGAACACGGCCGGGACGTTGGCGATCATCATGCCGAGCGTTGTGCCTGCTACGACTGCATAGAACGCGTTGTATTGCGCCGCAAGCGCGATAGTGGCGATCTGTGTTTTGTCGCCCATTTCGGCCAGAAAAAATGCGATAACCGTCGTACCAAAAACGCCAAACCGCGCACGCGTGCTGCCCGCCTCATCTTCGTCAATCTTGTCGGGGATGAGCGTCCATATCGCCATCGCGATAAAGCCGATGCCGAGCACCCAGCGCATGATCTGCGGGCCGACGGCGGCGGTGATCCACGCGCCCAGCGCGCCAGCACCCGCGTGGTTCGCAATCGTGGCCAAGAAAATGCCCGCCACAATCGGCCAAGGTTTTTTGAACTTCGCTGCGAGAAGAAATGCGAGGAGTTGGGTCTTGTCGCCAATTTCGGCGAGGGCGACGATGCCCGTTGAGATCAGAAAAGCTTCCATGCGAGCATTTTGCCGGGTTACGTCGAATGCAACCGTCGTGCGGACGCTTCGGCTTGCGTTGTGTCATGAGTCACCGCTCGGCGGGCACTGATTCAATTCTGATCGTTATGCGGCCGACCGGCGAGGACTCGGCCGCGCTCGGTGGTGTGCGCGCAACTCGGCCGAGTCTTCGCGTACACATGGGTTGGATGAACACCTCAAGCGGCCGTCACACATTCAAAAACGAACCCAGCAAATCTGATTGCTTGCGTCCGGCGCGCCTTTTCATCAGAATAATCCGAAACAAACTACGG
>DAINAJ010000015.1:6127-29179 GCA_036733505.1 Casimicrobium sp. | reverse complement strand
AATTCTTGATCCATTTGAACGCGTAAAAACTGTCTTGCAGCGCATACCACGGCACGAGCGTCAAGCCCGCTGCAATGAGTAGCAACGCAATAATGCGGTAGCCCGTCATGTTGATCTATTCCCCCGAAATGTTTGCCCAGCTTGCGCTGAGAAATTAGCCAACCAGTTTAACGGCAGCCGCCGCTTTGTTCGCGGATTCAACCCGAATCACCAAACTCTTAGCGCTGTTGCGCCCCTGCCCCCAAGACCGCGGCGCCCACTAGTTTGGCCACGCGAAGTTCAGGTTACGACGTGTAGCGACACGTAGGCAATTGTGGAGGCCGCGCAAGCGATTGCGATTTGCTATCGGGAAAGCATGCACACTTGTCCTCCTACAGCTTTCGGCCGCTAACGACGGAAGGGTGGTGCACGTAGGCGCAAAAATTACTATGTCGACAATATAAAAAACTACCCTGCAACCACCGCTGTGCTGTCGTTGACGCCAAAAAGCCAAATAGACGAGACGCGACGATCAACCTTTCGGCGGATCGCTCGCGAGACGACCGCCGGTCGCCCAGTTTTCGCGCTTCACGTCGGTGAATATCACCTGCACCCCCTCGTACGTTCCGCCGAGCGTCTCGACGGTAACCTTAGTGACCGCCTCAGCAAATGCACGTTTCTGCTCGACCGTACGACCTTCGAAGAGTTGGATGTTGATAGTGGGCATGGAGGCTCCAGAGTTGCGGTGGATGAGGTATCCCATGGAAGTGTACGCAATGATTGCACGCGCCGCGACGGCCAGCGCGCGCCCTATCCAATCTGCCTGCCCGTACTCAACAAGTGTTGGAGTCACCATCTGTTCACCGACACCGCAGGGACGGCCGTGATCGCCGATGGCCGTGCGGCCCGGTTGCATTCTCGGCGCCACAATAGAGAACGTGTGCGGGAGCGAGCTCACACCGGAGGTGCTGGTTTCTAACCAGTCAGGCGAAAAACGGCACGCCTAGATATAGTTGACCGAATCGCGCCGGAGGCCATTTGCTTTTCGCGGCCTTACAGGCTCAGGATTGACGCTGCGCAAGCTGAACACGTGGAACGACCGGTCGCCGCAGGAGCGAAATGTGCGCGCGGTTGACACAATTGACGAGCGGACCGCGTTTGTACATTTGCTGAAATCATTTGGGGAGCACGACGTGTCAATGGCGAAATCGAAACATCGCAGCGCATTCTTGGCGTTAGTTCTAACGTTCGCTTTGTCGTTTGGCGCAACCACGAGCCACGCACAGGGATGCCCGTTTGACGACGGTAACTCGACCCTCGCGGTAGAGGGATTGATACTCACACGCTATGCGCTGGGGATCACCGGCGCGCCGCTGGTCTTCGGCACGGGCATCAACGCCGTAGACGTGCCCTCGGTAGAGGCTGCCATCGCCTGTCCGTCCTGCGGACTCAACATCACGGGCAACGCCACGATGACGGTCGCGGACGCCACCATTATTTCGCGCAAGCTAGCGGGCTTTAGCGGCGCGCATCTCACCGACGGCCTCGCGCTGGGCACAGGAACGCGCAATACGCCGTCGGCCGTGCAGAGTTTCCTGCTTGCCGGCTGCGGTGCCACGGGCGGAACGGTGACCAGTATCACTGCAGGCTCTGGGCTCACAGGCGGTACGATCACTAGTAGCGGCACCGTTGCAGTGAACACTAGCGTCATTCAGAACCGAGTCAGTGGCACCTGCGCGGTGGGGTCGAGCATTCGTGCAATTGCGGTTGATGGTACGGTCACCTGTCAGACGGATACGACGGGCGGCGCCGGCACGGTAACGAACGTGGCGTCCGGCGTCGGCCTCAACGGTGGCCCAGTGACCGCTGCCGGCACGCTGTCCATCGCACCCTCTTACCGACTGCCGCAAACATGTGCCACCGGCCAATTCACACGCTTTGACAACACGTCGAACATTTGGGAATGCGTCACTCCTGTCGTGGTAACGAGCGTGGCTACAGGGCCCGGTTTGACCGGCGGCCCCATTACATCTACGGGTACGGTTGGTCTCGCTCCGACGCAGTTGTTACCGACGACCGCCTGCGCGCCCAATGAGCTGGCAAAGTGGACAGGATCGGCCTGGGCGTGCGCCACGGCAGCCTCTGGCGGCGGAAGCGTCACGAGCGTTGCAACGGGACCTGGACTGACCGGAGGGCCGATCACCACGGCGGGTACCGTCAACCTCACAGCAACGCAATTGCTGCCAACGACGGCATGCACCACGGATCAGATCATCAAGTGGAACGGAGCCGCGTGGGCATGCGCGTCGTCGCTGCTAACGCTCCCAACCGCATGCCTTCCAGGACAGTTTGTCACCATCGCGACGACCGGTGGCATTCGGTGCGCCTCCTTGCCGTCGACGCTCAGCGTCGGCTATACCGCAACAGCCGCACTCAATGCCGTCAACGGCGTAGCAGCCACGGTAGCCTTAGACGGCCTTCCGGTGATCGCGTTCGTGAGCGACACAAAAACTCTGATTGTGTTGAAGTGCGGGAATGCCCCTTGCAACAGCGGCAACACTGTTACCGTCGCAGACGCATCAGGCTTTGTGGGCCCCGCCTCGTTGGCCATCGCGATGCCAAGCGATGGCAATCCAGTCATCAGCTACGCGCATGAGGCGTCCGTCGTTTCTAGCTCGCTACGAGTGCTCAAGTGCGGAAACTCACTGTGTTCATCCGGTAACGTCATAACGACAGTTGACAACACCGTGGCCGAGGTCGGACGAAAGAGCGCGATCGCGATTTCCCCAGTCGATGGCTTGGCCGTCATAAGCTACTACAGCAAAACCGAACAGCAACTGAAAGTGGCGAAGTGCGGCAACGCAGCATGCAACGCTGCAAATACATTGACGCTCGTGGGTTCGGCCGTGGGCGTCGGCGACGCAGTCTCATCGATTGCGGTTCGCGCAAGTGGCAACCCGTTGATCACCTTTGAGTACGCGCCTAGCACCGGTTGGGCAATCCTGAGCTGCGGTAACGCACAGTGCAGTTCAGGAAATTCGTTGCCGAGCTTCGACCCCGTGCCAAGTGCTGGCGCGAGCGTAATCCTGATCCCTCCCGACTCGCTGCCTGTTATCGTCTACGGCGTTTTTTCTACGTTTGCTCAACTCAAAGTCGCCAAGTGCGGCGACGCCGATTGCAGCAGTGGAACCACCTTCACAACTGTCGATACCAGCCTATTAACCAATGGTGCGGTGGTCCGCATGGGCTTGTCGTCGGACGGTTTTCCAGTCCTGAACTACAAAAGGAGCAGTGTCGGGGAGGCCGCAAAACTCAGAGTCCTGAAGTGCGGCGATGCTAGCTGCGCAAGCAGCAATATTTCAACCGTCGTAGCAGCAGCGCTGAACTACCAGACCGTCGGCGCATTCGCGGTACCTGCGGATGGGCTTCCCGTGGTGGTGTATACGGACACTGCAAGCAGCCCAGATCGGATTCGAATATTGAAATGCAGCGACGCGGGCTGCGGAAATCCTTGAACGTTTAGCCCGCAGCTCGTGAGCGGTTCGGCAGAGCCATCGATAACGATCTATGATGCTGGTCACATGGTTGCGCTGCCATATCGCGGCTCGTTAGGCACTACAGCGCGTTTTGCGCAGTACGCGAACGTACATCGGTCGCGCAAAATTCGCGCCGCTGGCGGTCATGTGCGGCGCGAAACGTTCGCGAATTTGTGCGCGCATCGCCTCTTCGAATGAACGCTCTGCGAAGGTGACGTCGAGCATACGGCGCATGTAGTCGTCGACGTCCTTAAAGTGTACGGGTATATTGAAGCGAACTTCAGCGTGGGTTGTCCAGCGTCCGCTTGCAAGAGCGCGATCCAACGCATTTTGCGCCTGCGCGCGGACATATTCTTCGTCGTTAAAGAGCCGGTTGATTTCGTTGAGTGCGCCAGCAAAGACGGGCTCCGACACGTAGAGCAAACCGTTCGGTCGCAATACGCGCCAAGCTTCGTTCAGCGCGGTATCGAGCAGCGCGATCGGCACATGATGCAACGACTTCAACATGATCGCGAGATCAAACGTCGCATCTGGAAACGGAATGTCTTGCGCGCCTGCGGCAACGAATTCCATGCGCGCGGTTGGTGTGCTTGCGTTAGCGGCGTGCTGAACCATGTCGACGTCTAGCCCTGTCCAATCACAACCTGGGAATCGGGAAACCAAGTTGCCGGCCAGTTTCGCTGCACCACAACCAAGCTCAATGATGCGTTGCGCGTTAAGCGGGATCAGCTCGTTGAGCAGTTCAAGTTCGTCGCTAACTTCGCGTTGGGGTGGTGCGATATGGGGCATACGGAAAAGTCAATTGATGATGCGGAATGGTGAAGGTTGAATCACGTTCATGGTTCGACATGCTCACCACGAACCATTGAGTCCGCACATTTTGCGGTACTTTGAACTCGCACGCAGAGCGCAATCTCAGCCGCATCACACCGAACGCATCGCGGGCAGCGCTTCCGATACGGTTTTATCGGTAAGTCGCGACAGCGCGACGGGCGACGGTGCGCGCCCTAGCCATCGGCGCAGCGCGTAGCCGTCGGCAACGCATGGCACGTTGTCTCGCCGCATCAGTTCTTGATGCCCCCAAGACAGCGGTGTGACGTGAAACGCGTCAAACAGATGCGCGAAGCAGCGCACAAGCCACGCTGGAACGGTCACTTGAACCGCAGGCTGTGGGTTACGCCGCAAAGCGCGCAGATATTCGGCCATAGCAAAGCTCTGCTCGCCGCCAAGCTCAACGCTCGCAGGCACCGCACTTGCGTCGCACATACTAAGCGCGGCAATAGCTTCACCCAATTCACCGACGTCCAATGGCGCGAGGCGTCCAAGCGCGTCCGATGGTACAAAATGCACGGGCCATTGCGCCACGCGCCGCAACCAGCGCGCGCCGAATCCGTCGATACCGTCAAGCAGCGATGGGCGCACGATGCACGCGGCTGGGTTTGCTGCGGCGATGCCGATCTCGCCCGCGAGCTTGGCCGTGATAAATCCGCTGCTGGCCGCAGCGTGCAGACCGAGCGCGGTGACGTGAATGAAACGCGTGTTGTTCTTGGCGCACGCGGTTGCAATCGCAATCGGTGCGTCGAGGTACACCGCCTGGAACGTTTCTTTCCAGCGTGCGCGCAAGATCCCCGCACAATTCACGATTACGTCATATTCGGCGGCTTCGCCTTGCCAGTCTTCGGCGTTGGTGCGTTCGTGGAGCCGAATTTCACGCTCTCGGATTGAGTCGTCGGACGAAGCTCCCGCGTGTCGCGTTCCGATGGACACATCAACGCCGTTCGCGATCAACGCCCTAACCACGTAGCGTCCGATGAATCCTCTACCGCCTAGCACCAGAACTTTCATGGCATGCTTTCGTTTCTGTCATTTCCGTCTTGACAGAAATGTATGAAACAAAGAGAATTTAGTCAACTACTTCTTTCCTGCAACGATCATGACCCTTACCCCTATTACCGAACGCTTCGTTCTCCACTGGGGCGAAATGGGCTCGCGCTGGGGCGTCAACCGCACCGTGGCGCAGATTCACGCCCTGCTCTTCGTGCTTGGGCGGCCACTGGCTGCGGAAGACATCGCCGACGCACTCGGCGTGGCGCGCTCCAACGTGAGCAATAGTTTGCGGGAACTTGGCAATTGGAATTTGGTGCGGATCACGCATGTGCTCGGAGATCGCCGCGATTTTTTTGAAACCTCGAGCGACGTGTGGGAACTCATGCGCACCATCGTTCGCGAACGCAAGCTACGCGAATTCGATCCTACGGTTGCGATGCTTAACGAAACCCTCGCTGATCCTTCGTTCGCTAACGAAGCACCGGAGCAACAAAAGCGCATTCGCGAGACGCAGGCGCTGATGCAATCGCTCTCGGGTTGGGCGGACGACATGCTCAAGCTTGAGCCGTCGCTCCTGATCAAAATCATCCGTCTCGGCGGAAAAATTCAACGCTTTTTCAACGCCACGAACGTTGCGAACGTCACCAACAGCAAGGCTACTGCGAAATGAACAACGTCATTCCGGTTCAGTATCCGCTCACAATTTTTTACGACCGTTCGTGTCCGCTGTGTACGCGCGAGGTCGCCGTTTTGAAGCAGTACGACCACGCCGATCAGCTGCAACTCGTCGATTGCTCGCCCGCTGACTTTACCGAAGTTGAAGGCCACACGCGTGAAGCCATGATGCGCCTCATCCACGCGCGCGACGCGGTGGGTCAGTGGCTTATCGGTGCGCCTGTCTTTGCGGCGGCGTACACCGCGTCCGGCTTCGCATCGGTGGCGCGCATGTGGGGCGCGAAGCGCATGCAGCCGCTGTGGCGCGTGGTGTATCCGTGGATCGCCGACAACCGCATGCTGCTCTCAAAAATGGGCGTGACCGGCGCGATGACGTGGGGGTTGCATCGTCTGCATGCTCGCGCGGCGAAGAAGGCGCTGGCCGCGTCGAGTGCGTGCCACGATGGACAGTGCGAAATCAAGTGAGTGCTGGAGAACCGTCGAATATGCATAGCATCCCAGGGCGCTGGTCGAAACGCTGGCGAACGATTATTGTTTGACGCATGAACTCAATGCTTTTCAAATCACTCAGCGCGCTTTCCACGCTCGCCCTCGCGTGCGGACTCGCGGCATGTGCGCAGAACCCGTCGGCCAGCGACCATGTCGCGCACAACCACGGCATCGCGCCAGACACGCGCCAATTCGTGAAATTTCCCGAGGAAATGAAGGTTGGAACGCTCACCCACATGCGCGACCATTTGCTCGCGCTGTCCGAGATTCAGGGCGCGCTGGCGACGGAGCGCTACGCCGAGGCAGCGGACATTGCGGAGAATCGGTTGGGCATGAGCTCGCTCAAATTGCACGGAGCGCACGACGTGTCCAAATTCATGCCGAAAGGAATGCAAGACACCGGTACCGCGATGCATCGCGGCGCGAGCCGTTTCGCCATTGCAGCGCAAAACAGTGCCGCCACTGGCGACGTCAAGCCCGCACTTGCCGCGCTGACCGAAGTCACGCGGGCATGCGTCGCTTGTCATGCGGGCTATCGGATTCAGTAGAAACTAAAGGTTTACAGCTTTTTGGCTGTAACGACCGCTGGGTGGACTTTACATGCATATAAATCCACTTATCGACAATAGATAAAAATAGGCTCTATCGACCGCCTGTCGGTCGTTGCGCAGAAAAAGCCATATCGTAAAGGTGGTAACCGCTCCTAGCAACTCACCCGATTCCCGGCAAACCCTGTGAACTCAAACGCCGTCTGCCAGCCCTGCTGACCTTCTGCCGATTTGAGTCGCTCCGACTTTAGGAACGCTGCGGCGACACTTTCACCGAGCAGCATGCCTTGCCACGCGTCGCTGCGCCAATGGATGCCAGCGAAGTTGCGCCCCATCGAAATGTTCATCGCGAGTTTGTTGAGCTCGCCGCCCACCGTCGGCGCGGGCAAATTCGGATTGTGGTCTTCCCAATCTTTGCCGTCACGTGTGGGCTGCAGGGCGAAGCGTAGTTTGCGGTTCTCGTCAAACAGTGCCTTAAGCACCGACACGCACGCGCCGGCAATCGTGGCATGTCCCGACGGATACGACGGATGCGCCGGGCTACCCTCGGGAAACGCTTGCGGCAAAAGCGCCGAACCTAACTTTTCGCGTACGCGTTTCACTGCGTCTGACTTCACGATCAACGGATGAATCCCCACCGTTTCGCCGCGAACGGAGCGATCAACCAGCGCGCCATATTCCTCGGGCCGCAATGCCCGGTGGCGAACCCATTTTTCGTTCCAACACGCCTTCAACGCCAAGTCACACACCATGCCCATCGCGTTTTGCGCGTAGCCCGGCCCGAGCGTGACAAATCCATTCATCGAACGTGACGATTTGTATGGATTGCCCGCGGGCCACGCCTCACGCGGCCGATGCGTGTTCGCGAGCAAAATAGCGGCGGCGTTGATGCCTGCTTGATTGCAAAAATCCCAATGCACGTATTCGCCCACGTCACGCCCGGAGCGCAGGTAATACAAGTCGGCGAAGTGATTCAAAATGCCCGGCGGCCACTCGCCGTTGGCCACTTTCAAATACTCGGGCCACGAAGTCATAAAGTCCGTGCCTTTGAACGGCACACGATACGCCTGCCACTGGTTCTGCGCACCAAACGGCACCGGCATCCACAGCATTTGCGATATCCAGTATCCGTCGTTTTCGCCGGGCGTGCCGAGGCGAAAGAGCGTTTGCGGTGTTACGTTCGCGTTGAGCTTGGTTTTTTTAAGTTCCGCCACCGCATCGCGCACGAGGCTGTTGCGCTCGTAATCCCACAGCGGCACATCGCGCAAAAGCGCCATCCAATAAAGCTCCAGCGCCTCCTCCGCGAGCCGCTCAGAGTCCAGCGCTGGAAACGCAGGCAACTTGATCACGTTTGGCGCCAACGGATCTTTGTCCCACGCATACGCGGCGAGCGGATTCACCAAGCGCATTTCGTTGCTCACTGGGAGGCGCTCCCAATCGGCGATCTGCGCGCTTTGAGTTGCGGCCTCGAACGCATCGGCTGCGCCGGCGTTCACATTCCCCGATGCGTCATGCGGTAACGTCTTACCAAACGCCGCATTTCCGCTTGCTCGCTTGAATTTCGAGTCAGTCGCGGCCTGAACGGATGGCGTTGCGCCAGCAAAGGCCGTCGTCACGCCCGCAGCAGCAAGCTTTAGCAAATCGCGCCGTAACGGTTGCTCCACGGAATCGCTAGGCGACGTGAGATCAGTGCGTGACATAGTGCCTCTAAGAGTTGACTGGGGGCGCGGGAGAGCGAGCGCAGCGTTGGTTAAATTCGTGGCAATGCTGGCGTCCAACGACAGAAGCGATTTTATGCCCCGTACGCTCAGCGCGAGCGATGCAATAATCGATGACACCATGAAACGGCTCGCCATACTCCTCGCAGCAACCATCGCACTCGCGACGCTACTCGGCTGTGCGACACACATCGCGAGCGCCACCGACCCCGCGGTCATCGCCGTCGAAACTTGGGGCGGTACGCGCGTGAACGTTGGTCCGACGCGCAAACACGACATTAAACACATCACCCTGCATCACGGTGGCGTCGATTTTTTGCGCGGTGCCGACGCGCCGCATTACCTGCGCAATTTGCAGATGTGGTCGCGCAACACGCGTGGCTGGCCGGACATTCCGTATCACTACCTGATCGACCCGGACGGCAAAATTTACGAGGGCCGCGACATCACGCTCGCGGGCGACACCAACACCGAATACGATCCGGTCGGCCACGCGCTCGTCGTCGTGCTCGGCGATTTCGACAAGATCGAACCCAACACCGCACAACTCGACGCAACAGTCAGCGTGATGGCAATGCTCGCGAAACGCTTCAACGTGGCTCCCGCCACCATCCAAAGCCACCGCGATTACGCCAAGACCAGCTGCCCCGGCAAGTACTTGTATCCGTACATCGAAAGTGGCGAGCTTGCGCGCCGCGTGACAGCGAAAATTAAGGCCTGATGGGTACTAAAACTTTTCTGCTGTTTTCACTAGTCATAGGCGCTGCGGGCGCGCTTTGGTATTTCAAAGATGTGCCGTCCGTACGCAGCGCGACGTCCAACGTTTCTGCGATCGCCACGAACGTTTCGGCGAAGTTAGGCTTGATCGACAGTGCGTCTAGCGACGCAAGCGCCTCGGCCGCACCGTCCAATGCCAGCGGTCTGCGCAAGTGCGTAAGGGGCGAATCGGTGTCTTACGTCGATACGCCCTGCCCGCCGGGATCGAAAGAACAATCGATTCGCAAAGACCTCGTAACCGTCGTTCCCGGTCGGGCCTCGGCGCAGGCAAACACGGCAGACACAACAAGGAACGCAGGGCAAGTAGAGCGACCTAAAACTGTGCTGGAAATGCTCGCACCGCCTGAGAAAGGTGAATCGCTCAAAGAGAAAATGATGAACAGTGCCGTCGGGCAATAAGCCTCGCACACAAGGGAAGGAGCGCACCTATGATTGCCCAGCCAGTCAGAGAGGGGGCACAATGTACCGTCATCAAGGGTACACACAAGGGCAAATCCGGAACTGTGCGAGACATCAACACCAGCAAGACCGGGCACGTCACGATCACCGTTGTCCAACTGAATGGCGAACGGTTTAAGACGTTGGCCAGAAACGTGATCGTTGACTCAGGAGCGTAAATTGAACAGCGCCCGAAACATGTGGATGCAACGTCCGTGACTCTCGCATCTCCGATGACATCAACAACGCACACCGAGGTGCAGCGCGACGGTTACGCGCTCCTCCGCGGAGTGATCCCCACGGACTGGCTAGACTCCCTCCGTACCGCGTTTGATCGCGGCGTCATTCCGGTCGACCAATGGCCGGTGCGGCGAGGACATGACTGGCGTCACTCTCTATTGGACCTTGATCCCACCATCCAGGCCATGTGCCGCCTTCCGCTGTTGCTTGCGACCGTCGGTGAGTTGGTCGGTGAGACATTTTTTCTGTCGCAAGTCGAAGGGCGCGAACCTCTTCAGGATGGTGGCCATCAAGGCTTGCACCGAGATTTGTCGGCGCAGCGCCCCGGCGACACCGTGGTCGCCCTCGCCTTCTTCGATGACTACGGCCCGGACAACGGTGCGACGCGCCTCGTGCCCTCGAGCCACCGGCCTGCGGACGCCCCGTTCGGCACAATTGACGATGAACGTGCCGAGCAAATCGCGGGGCACGCTGGCGACATTCTCGTGTTCGACGCCGATTTGCTTCATGCCGCTTGTCTTAACAAGACGGGTGCGCGACGTCGCAGCGCTCTGTTCACCTACTTCGCCGCGCCGTTGTACGAAACGCACTTGCGAACGGCGAAGCTGCGGAGCGTCCGCATGGACACGTCTGATCGTTTTGATCGTTTTGGGCGCGTGGCTTAGCTGATAGCACGGAAGACGATGCAACCGAAAACCGCGCACCACGTTGTGAACAACGTATCACCGTGACGCTCGTCGTTGTTCCCCACAACCCCGCGTGGGGCGACGCATTCCATATTGAGGCTGACGCGGTCCTGCGTGCGCTGGGGGTGAGTGCGCTCGAAGTCCAACACATCGGTAGCACCGCCATTCGGCAGATCGCAGCGAAGCCCATTATCGACATGCTGCTCTTCGTGCGCGATTTAGACGAACTCGACGCCAAGGCGCCTGCGCTCGCGGCCATGAAATACGAAGCCAAGGGCGAGTTCGGAATCCCCGGTCGTCGTTACTTTCGCAAACACGATGCGCAGGGAAACCGAACTCATCATTTGCACACATTTCGTACAGGCGACCCGGAAGGTCTGCGTCACATCGCGTTTCGCGACTAGATGAACGCACACCCTGATTGCGCGGAGGCTTACGGACAACTCAAGTTGGCGTTGGCAGCGCAGAACGCGAACGATGCCGAGGCGTACATGAACGGAAAGAACGCGTTCGTCAAAGAGCATGAACGCAAGGCGTTGGCGTGGTTCGCGACAGTGACGCGAGGCTCATAAACTTCGGCACTCAACGCGAGGGGCAGCGCTCATGACATCACGCTGTCAGGAGTCGCGCGATAGACTGTTTCACTGACCAAAAAAAATCGACATATGGCGTCAAAATCCGTCGAAACGCTCATCAACGACATCCAACTACTGGGCTCCGAGCAGCACGACGTTGTGGTCGCGGTGCGCAAACTCATCCACCAACAATTCAAGCACTGCGCTGAAGAAGTGAAGTACGGCGGCATTCTGTTCGCTTCGGGTGTGCAGTTTTGCGGCCTCTTTGCGTACAAGGCGCACGTCTCCCTAGAATTCAGCCACGGCGCGCTTATCGACGATCCGTATCGTTTGCTCGAAGGTGCGGGCAAAGGTCGGCGGCACTTGAAGCTCGCCACGGTCTCCGACATCACGGCGAAAAAAGTATCGGACTATTTGCCGCTGGCGCTGTCAGCGGCGAATGCCGTCGCTCAAAACAAATCGTAGACACCGACCGTCACGCAAATGCAAATACCGCAAATCGCAGCGCTACTTTTCGTCGCCGCATCGTGCGTGGTCGGCGTGTTCCAAATAGCGCTGGCACTCGGTGCGCCGTGGGGAGAACTCACGCTCGGCGGCCGTTGGCGCGGCAGCCTTCCGCTCGCGGTGCGGCTGATTCCGTTGCTGTCGGTTGCGCTGTTGGCGCTTTTTCTGCGCCGTAGTGTTAGTTCGCGCGGGCTTGGTGCTGCAGAAGTACCAGTCGCTATCGCAGACTCTCGTGTGGTTCGTCGCGGGCTACTGCGCACTTGGCAGCATCGCCAACGTGGCAACTCCGAGCAAGCGCGAACGAAACCTTTGGCTGCCCGTGGTGCTATTTATGCTGGCGTCCAGTTTGGTCGTGGCGGTGACTGAATAACCCGTGAAAGTTGATTCGGCGCTTACGAGTCAGGATGGGGCGCATTTGCGCAGCATCTTAAGGTTGCGGCATCGACGAAACACGGTAGGCAGCTGGTCGCATTTGCCATCGTTGGTAGATCGCGCAAACTAAATATTTGGCTGTTATGAAAGTCTCTCTCATACGTTGTGATCGCAGCGGCAATCCTGTTCGATCCATTCCGGATATGGCCGAGGAACTCATAGCGAATAGCCAAGCCACGGCGGACCTCTATCGTCGCGTTGGCTACGTCGAGCCCTGGGTCGGCTATGTGGCTGTTGTGAACGGTCGGGGCGTGGGGGCGGCGCATTTGTCGGTCCGCCCAACGAGGGTTGGGCGGAGATTGCATACTTCACGCTGGGGGAGGCGCAAGGTTAGCGATACGCCTCGCAAACGCAGCGGCTCTCGTCGCAATGGCGCGAGCCCATGACCCCAACATCAAACTCAAGGCGTTCACACTCAAAGAAGAGAATCCATCAACTCGAATCCTCAGGCACCTGGGGTTTGAACTTGCCGGGACCGCGCACGACGATGACGACGGCGAGGTCTGGGAGTGGCGAGGATAGCGGTCCACAGTGGCCACTGTAGTACTTAGATTGGGCAACTCTCGCCCACTAATCCATCGTGCCCGTCAATCGCACGGAGTGCTCTTCGTGCCCCCGCTCAATCTTCTCAGTAATGTACTTCGAGCGGCCCTGGCTGCGGTAGCCCTCGCGTAATCTCACCCACCTTTTGCGGCGATTATTCGCCGGAAGGGATTTGTAGCTATCACTGATTCAATTGCTTGCGCCTTCAGGAGCGCCGAGAAGGCATTGGCCCGCTCAGACAACGGATCAAGATACAACGCGATTCCCAGCGCGCGCATTCGATCATTTTCCGAAGTCGTCAACCGAGCCTCCATCGCGTATGCCCAAGCGTGAAAGGGTTGGATTCGCTGGTGCGACTTGAGCCACGGCAACACTAAGTCACGGTACTGAACATTTTTTGTTTCTAGGTATAGCCACTCACACACGTCTGCCCACTGATACTCGGTGAAAATTGGACGTTGTCCTGTAAGTGGGCGCACGTTGA
This sequence comes from Casimicrobium sp., assembly GCA_036733505.1. Taxonomy (GTDB): domain Bacteria; phylum Pseudomonadota; class Gammaproteobacteria; order Burkholderiales; family Casimicrobiaceae; genus Casimicrobium. Next base: position 15,728 of record DAINAJ010000015.1, on the reverse strand, counting down.
ACGCACGCCTCAGCGCCGCGCGCGCCTCGTCATGGTCGCCGCGCAGCGCGGAGAATACGGCGAGCGCAAGGTGATGATCCGACCGTTCTGCCGCGCCGATCTCGAACACTCGCCGACTGCGCAGGCGCCTCTCGACCGACCCAGGATCCCCGCTCTTCGCGGCGGCAATAGCGAAATGACTAAGCGCGTAAGAAAAGTTGGTGTACTCGTTACCAAAGCCAGCTCCACTCTCAACCGGGTAATAGGTCGCCATTTTTTCGAACAATTCTCGGGCTTTCGCAAAATCCGCTTGGCGCAGACTCGCATACGCCTCGGCGAAATAGATCAAGTGCGACGGTATTCTTTCCGGGGTGTCGGGACGCTTCGGGTTGGTCAGAAGAATCGATGATCGGAGCTGGTACAGTTCGCCGCTTCTGTTGAGAACTTGAACGCCCGCTCGAGAGACTCTTGCCGTCGGTTCGCCTTCGATGAAACGGAGCGTATCGACGAGATCTCTAGCCGGGACGCGGTCTACGCCGTTTTGCAATACGCCTATGATGAGCGCAGGCATGTGCCCACCGACTCGCGCGGTTCGCCGTCGTTCGTCCAACAGCCAATTTTTCGTTTGTGGCCAGGATAGGCTCTGTTTTCGCATCCCAACTGCGGCCGAATACCATACTTCCGGAGGCGTCTGTCGAAGGTATAGTCGCTCGAAACCTGCCCACGCGTTTTGGCGTTCGCCGAACACAAAAAGCCACTGAAGGTACTCCCGGTAAGCCTGAGGTGTATCGTATCGAAGCGCACGCTCTTTAGTGGCGAGCATCGCGTCGTGATATCGCATCATAATGATGTCAAGTCGAGACTGGCTGAGCATGTTCGCGTCCGATCCGGTGTTCAGGGTCACCGCAATCTGGTACAGAGGCCGTGCTTCATCCGTTGCTCCTCGCCAGTAAAGCAACGACGCCGCGTCATTGGCAAAATTGCTCACCTGTACTGCATTGAACTCACCAGAGGTGCTGCGGAACCCCGGAAATTGCAAGAACACCTCGGAAGCTTGCTTGTAATCACCCTCTTCTTCGATTAAGTGTGTGCCGTAACGTAGGTAAGTAGTCCAAACATGGGGCGCGTCGCGTTTCGCCGCGTCAAATTTCGCCGACTCCGTCAACACTTCTTGACGATTCACCGTCAAGCGTGACAGCAAGTCCGCACGCCTTGGATGCCCATGGAATCGACCTGCCAACTCCTTCGCTAGGTCGGCACGCTTCTCGGGATTGTTGAGGGCATCATTGAATACTGCGAACGCCGGATTGAGATCGTTGATACTGTTTAAGAAACGCTCTTGCGCCATCGGTCTCCAGTCGGTCGACGGTGACCTTGATGACAAGGCCGGATTCAACGCCCACCAGTGCTGCCGGGGTGGCAGGTCATCGTGATACTCGATAAAAAAAGGCGCAGCTGCTTTAGACAGCGCGCCTATCTGCATCAGCGAATCTCGTGCGGTCTTGCTCTGCCCCATCTCCCAATGCGCTGCGATCATCGCATTCGTTTGAGATGTGTCGTCGGACTGGGCATTCAGTTCTGGCGCGATACGTGCGGATTTGCGTTTGGCTGCCGTTGCGACCGCAAGCATGAACTCCGGCTGCCCATCGAATTTTTTCTGCAAGCTACGTCTGACCGCGTCAGCGCTCTCGTCGGAGGCCTGCACTACTGCAACTCGTTCATAGCCCTTTACGCCGTTGAAGACTGCGACGCCTTCAAGGAGGTCGATAAGTGCTGCAAACACACACGTAGTCCGACGAACCGCACAATGCACGGAGCGCTCATCAGCACGCCGTAGGTGGTCTAAGTGATCGAAGCTGGTTAAACCAAGAGCGATTTCATCGAGACGGTCGCCAGTCACTCGCATTCCACGCAAAATACTTTCGAGACTGTACTGCCCAACTGGAGCCATTTCATCCAGAAGGCGCTTGATCTCAACGTTACTTTGAGCGTGCCACGGCTCAAGATCCTGAAAACGCCGCTCGAAAAGCGAACGCCAAAATCCGTCCTGGCGAATCGAGCTTATCGCTTTGGTCGGCACCTTTTCTTTGATCGGAAAATCGTACTCAATGCGCAAGTCTTGGAGTGCAACTTCCATCATGAGCCGAAAGGAGGCGTGAGGGACGTTACCTATCGCACTTTCCAATTGCCCGAGGTTTCCACTCATGCGCGCTTTGAGGGCAACCGAAGCAGGGTTCTCGGTATCACCGAGCGTCTTGATAGCGACTATGCGGGAGTACAAATTGAGTTCAGCGTTTGCCTCGAGCCAACGGACGTGCCAGTCGTCGCGGGGCAACCGCTGCAGGGCCTGAAGCGATCGTTCATAGAGTCGCTCTCGAACGCGTTCCGGACGGGGTGGGGCAACGGTCGCAAGCATTTGGTACGCGAGCGCCTCACCGTAAGCACCACTCGCCGCCAGTTCCAGCAATTGATTTAAGTCTTTAGGCCAGCGATCATCAAAACTTCTCACGGGCTCTACTGAATTTTTCCGCGCCTTCCATCCGGTTGCAATTGCGATATGCGGAATGGCGTTCACCCGAAAAACCTCTGCGGCCGACCTATCGCTGGAGAGCGGCAGGCTCAGTTCGTGCGTTTGTTCGGACGACCATTTTTCCGATGCGTTGGCTCTTTCTGTCCAGCGCACAGTTACGCGTAACGTTTTCAGCCCATCATGCCCAACCTCCACCGTGATCAGGCGACTTGCACGGACGTGATCCGCCAATGCTCGAATTTCGTTGACGTCAATCCTGCGTCGGCCTTCGCCAAGTGCGCGTTCAACGATTCTCGAGTCAAGCAAAGTCTTAGACTGATCGATTTCGAAAGCTGAACTTAGGTCCGCTGTCATCCGAGACCTAGTGCTGCGGTCGAATCCGGATCCGCCGACCTGCACCGGAGCAACGAGCAAATCCGCTCGCGCCGTGGTAAGCATGCGCCGGTGCTCGGCTTGATCGTGTTCAAACCATTTTGACCGCTGATGAACCAGTGACGCCGATGCCGACTGTGGGGGCGCCGGAGCAAGGCGCTGCGGCGGCAGTGGCTGAGCGATCAGCTCATGCGTCGCAATCGAACTGGACACGGCCACCGTAACGAACCTGGCTATCAATAAAAATTGCTTTGGGGCGCGCATGAACCTCTCCGATCTTGACACTAATGGTCGAAACTGAATTCTGCTTAAATGCTTGCAGTAAGCGGGAGCCGAAAGCTCCGAGCTACCCGGCAGACGTAACTCGCCCCAAAGCCTCGAAGAAGGTAGGAAAAGTTTTGTTCACGCACTTCGGGTCGTTGATTCGCACGGGCACACCGCGCGTGCCTATGCTTGCGAGCGCGAAACACATCGCGATTCGGTGATCGTCGTAGGTGTCTATCGCTGCGTTCGGCGTGATCGTCTGCGGCGGCGTGACGGCGATCCAGTCTGCGCCCTCTTCGACCGTTGCACCGAGCTTGCGCAGTTCCGTGGCCATTGCCGCGATGCGATCAGTTTCTTTTACGCGCCAACTGCCGATATTGGTCAGGCGCGTGGTGCCTTCGGCGAACAGTGCGACGACCGCCAGCGTCATCGCTGCGTCGGGGATGTGATTCATGTCGGCATCAATCGCGCGCAAACGACCGTCCAGCGGCGCTTCAGCGATGATGGCATGGTCTTCAAACGTGATGCGCGCACCAGTGGCGGCGAGTGCGTTGGCGAACTTCACGTCCCCTTGCAACGCTTTGCTTCCGACACCTTCTACGCGAATCGGCCCGCCACCAATGGCGCCCGCAGCGAGAAAGTACGATGCCGACGATGCATCGCCCTCAACGGCATACGCGCCAGGCGAGACGTAGCGCGCCGCCGCGCCGCCGGGCACAGTGAAGCGCTGCCAACCATCGCGCGCGACGGTGACACCGAACTGCGCCATCATCGAGAGGGTGATTTCGATGTACGGCTTCGAGATGAGTTCGCCGATGACTTCAATCGTCGCGCTCTTTCCCGTCCGTGCCGTAACCAGAGGGAGCGCCATCAATAAGCCCGTCAAAAACTGCGACGAAACATCTCCGCGAATATGGATGGCTTTCTCGATCGCGATCTTGCCGCTACCGATGGTCAGCGGCGGAAAACCGGGGTTGCCGGTGTATTGAATATTCGCGCCGATGGCCGTGAGCGCATCGACCAAGTCCCCAATGGGGCGCTCGCGCATGCGGGGCACGCCGTCGATGCGATACGACGCGCCGGGCTCGGCCGCGAGCGCAAGGGTGGCGACCAGAGACCGAGTGGCCGTGCCGGCGTTGCCCACGAAAATGTCGCCGCTGCGCCCGACAAAACTGCCGCTACACCCCGTGACCGCAACGATACCCGACGCAGGATCGCCAACGTTGGCAACACCCAACACGTCTAGGGCGCCGCGCATCACCCGTGTGTCGTCCGAATCGAGCAATCCCGTCAGACGCGTGGTGCCTTGAGCAAGCGCCGCGAGCAGCAAGGCGCGGTTCGAGATGCTTTTGGAGCCGGGCAGCGCAACAGTGCCTTGCGCGCGAGTACGGGGATCGAGATCAAGATGTTCCATGCCGCAAGTTTAGCTGCGGTAGCCGTCCGTTATTTCGACCACGCCGTCGGGCTCGTAAAATAGCAACCCTCAGTAGCCCATGATGTGACGCACCGCGATCACACCAACGACGCCAACGAATACAACGACGCCGACTGCCATGGCGGGCGGAAGCGAAGCGATTCCGGCCGCCAACGCTGAAAGCGCCGCAAGCGCCTCGGCCAGCAGTCCGCCGCTTTCAGCAACTTCGATGACCTCAACGGCTTCTAGGGTAGTGGTGCCAGCGCTTGCGCCCAGCGCTTCGAGCGCCTCCACAGAAAGCTGTACTCCGTCTTCGATAATTCCCATGAAGCTGACGTCTGCCACTGGCGCTTGCAAAAGCGCGGCAAGCGCGACAACCAAGATTGCAGCCAAACTCGAATGGCCGAAGCGCGAACCGGACGAAACGCCGACATACGCAAGAGCAGACTTGATGTCGGCGGGTTGCATCTTGTTCAGGTGGCGAAGCGCATTGGGCGACTTTACGGCGTGCGCAATGCAGTGTTGCAGCGCTAGGCGGCGGCTCGCGGTATTGGGCGCAACAGCGTATTGATACGCCAGGTCCTTGAACTCGTGGCTTAACGCGTGGCCAATTTCAGCCAAACGCTGCGTCACGCGGGGCTTTCTCGTGCGTCCACGGCCCGCATCGCGAAGCGAGCGCGTTGCGAGCGTAGAACGATTGCTGCCGCGAAAGTTGGAGTTGATGATCTTCATTGCGTTGCGTCCTTACAAAATATGCCGTTGGATGAGGCGTTGGCGCAACCGAGATCGCTTGAAACAATCGCGAACTGCACTTCCTTAATTGAGTAGACGCAACGGCACAGTGGCTCTGTCATCGCGGGACGAGATGCGCTGTTACATGACGTTACGCCAACGTTGCGTGGCAGGCAGCGGTCGACGAATTGGGGTGTGCGCACACGTGCCCGCCATCCGCGGCTGGCATCGCGGCGGAGAATCCGCTGCGGCGCCGATCGTGTGGCGGCGAAACGAGCGTGGTTTTGCTTTACGCGTCGTTTGGGGCGGCGCTAAAGGGCGGCATCGGCTCGCCGTATTCGATGTGTCGCTGCCAAGCGTTGCGCGCAGCACTGGCGCGGGTGTAGCTGGATTCAATCGCGGTGACGTCCGAGCCATCCGCGTTAGCGAGCCATTGGTCAAACTGATCCAAGCGTTTCCGATACGCGCTGAGCTGTTCGCGCAGCGCCGCGCGATTGGCTACCGAAATATCACGCCACATTTCGGGTGAACCCGCCGCAATGCGGGTGAAATCTCGAAATCCACTGGCGGCGTAGTTGAAGTACTGATCGGCGCGCGGCATGCCAGCGAGCATGTCGACGAGCGCAAACGCCAGCAAGTGCGGCAAGTGGCTCACGGCGGCGAAAACGTCGTCGTGCTCGGCTGCGGGCATGCGGTGAATGTCCGCCCCGGTGGCTTGCCACATCGCCGCGACGCGCTCGACGTTTTGCGCATCGGTGCCCTGCTCTGCGCAGATGACGATTTTGCGCTTTTCGTAAAGCGTCGCGAACGCTGCGCCCGCGCCGGTCTTTTCAGTGCCAGCGATGGGGTGCGCGGGGACGAACTGACTGAACTTGTCGCCCAAAGCTGCGCGCGCTGCGGCTACGACGTCTTGTTTGGTGCTGCCGCCGTCGGTGATGATGCTGGTTGAACCGAGTTTTGGCGCGAGCGCGGCGAAAACTGTGGGCATTTGAGCGACCGGCGTGGCGACGAAGATGATGTCGGCTTTGGCTGCTTCGTCAAGCGATGCGACGGCGTCGATGATGCCCAAGCGCAGCGCTTCATCAAGATTAGCTTTAGAGCGGCCAACGCCGATCACGCGACCCACTGCGCCCTTGGATTTCAGCGCGAGGGAGAGCGAGCCGCCGATAAGGCCGACACCGATGATCGCGAGAGTGTTGATGTATCTATTCATTTTGTAGGCGCGACATCAGTCGCGCTATTGCTGCGCCAAGCGCGACTGATGTCGCGCCTACACATCGTTACACCACCGCGGCGGGGTAGCTTCCGACCACTTTGAAATAGCTTGACTGTGCCTTCACGTCGGCGAGCGCTGCGGCGACCTTGGCGTCGGAAAGATGACCTTCGATGTCGAGGAAAAAATAGTATTCCCAGAGCCGGTCCGGCGACGGGCGCGACTCAAAATGCGTCATCGATACGCCGTGGCGCTTGAGCGGTTCGATCAAGTCGACGACCGCCCCGGGCTTGTTTGGCGCAGAAAGAATCAGACTCGTCTTGTCGTTGCCCGACGCGTTCACGTCTTGGCGGCCTAGGACCCAAAAGCGCGTCGTGTTATTCGGCGAATCTTCGATATTGCGATGCAGAATCGGCACGTTGTATCGCGTAGCAGCCATTTCGCCAGCAATCGCTGCGCTGCCCGCCGTTGTGGACGCTAGACGCGCAGCTTCGGCGTTACTCGCGACGGGGATGCGCTCCGCATTCGGCAAGTGCCGGGCGAGCCAGCCTGCGGTTTGCGCGAGCGATTGCGAATGCGAGTACACCTTTTTGACGGCATCAAGCGTGGGCTCGATCGTCATCAGGTTTTGTTGCACACGGAAATCAATTTCGGCACAGACTTTGAGCGGACTGGAGATCGACAGATCCAGCGTGCGGCCCACGAAGCCTTCGGTGGAATTGACGACTGGCACGACCGCGTAATCGGCCGTTTTGGCTTCGACCTGACGAAACGCTTCGTCGATGGTCGGACACGGTTCGAACGTGGGCGCAGCTCCGAAGTGTTTTGCGGCGGCGGCGTGGCTGAACGTGCCTTCCGGCCCCAAAAACACAATGACGAGCGGCTGTTCTAGCGCCATGCAATTGCTGATGACTTCGCGAAAAATTCGCGCGATCGCATCCCCAGAAAGCGGCCCCGGATTGGCCGCTTGCAGGCGGCGCAGAATCATGGCTTCGCGCTCGGGGCGGTACAGTGGCGAGCCCGGCGCTTTGGTGTGACCAACCTCTTGCGCTATGCCCGCGCGCTTACTCAGAAGGCTGAGCACTTCGTCGTCAATGGCGTCGATTTGTTTGCGGAGCGTGGCGAGATCAGTCATGTATTCACGGAGCCGTTCGTTGAACGTTCCGCCCCAGCGGAGGCGAAACAGGCGCGCGTCAGCGCGACGCCTCAAATTCTCGCATGGCCGCGACGAGCGCTTCGACGCCTGCGATGGGCATCGCGTTGTAAATCGACGCACGCATACCGCCGCGGACGCGGTGGCCCTTGAGCGACATGAGCCCGCGCGCTTCACAAAACTTGACGAATGCGGCATCAGTTTCCGCGTTGCCCGTGTCAAAAACGACATTCATTCGCGAACGATCTGCCTTCGCGACCGGCGCGGTGAACAAAGCGCTCCCATCGAGCGCGTCGTACAGCATCGATGAACGTGCGATTGCGCGACGCTCCATCTCTGCGAGACCGCCCTGCGCCTTGATCCACTTAAGCGTCAGCGCGGTCGCGTAGATCGAGAACACCGGTGGCGTATTGAACAGCGAGCCGTTTGCGGCCATGTGTTTGTAGTGAAACACCGACGGAATGTTCTTCGGCGCACGGTCTAGCAAATCGTCACGCACGATGACGATCGTTGCGCCTGCGGGGCCAATGTTTTTCTGTGCTCCGGCGTAAATCAAACCGCAGGCAGCGACGTCCATTGGGCGCGACAAAAAGTGCGACGACGCGTCGACGACCAGTGGAGAATCAAGCCCCAGCGGCAGCGTGTGAAACTCGTTGCCGTACACCGTTTCGTTTGAGCAGATGTAGGTATAGCTTTTCGCCGCCATCGACTGCCCGGCGGTCGTTTGATCGGTATTTTCATGGGTAGTCGACTTCCAAGCGTTTCTGGCTGGAATGCTTGTGTAGCTGTCGTTCTCACTAGAAGCTATTACGTCAACCGTTCCAAACTTCCCGGCCTCGCCTGCTGCGCTTTTCGACCACCCGCCGGACACGACGTAGTCCGCCGTCTCGCCAGCACGCAGCAAGTTCATCGGCACGGCAGCAAATTGTCCCCATGCGCCGCCCTGCATGAAAATGACTTTGTAGTTCGACGGAATCGCCAGCAATTCACGCAGATCCGCTTCGGCCTCGCCGATTAGCGCTTCAAATGCCTTGCCGCGATGCGACACCTCCATGATGCTCGCGCCCTGCCCGACGCCTTTCCAATGCCACTCAGGCAAATCATCACGAATTTGCGCGATGACTTCGGGCGGAAGCATCGCGGGACCGGGGGAGAAATTGAATGGGAGTGACATAGAAACTTTATCGGCTACTGTTGGGCGCGCGCTTTCTCGCGGTCTTTTTTGGCCTCAGCAGCGCGGGCGCGCATTTTGTCCATGAATTCGTCAGTGATGGCTTTGCTGGCCGCGCGCTGTTCTTCCATGATTGGCGTCGTGATTCGCATCACGATATCCGTCATCGCCGACGACGATTCCGACGACAGATCGCGGAGCTTTGCCGCAACCGACCGTCCTGCTGGTGACCGATAGAACGTCGCAAGCGCGTCGATGTCGTCTGGACTAAACACCTTCAAGTGCGACGCTTTAACGCTCCGCACTATCTCGGCGCGAATCTCTGGTTTTCGAAATGCCTCCGCGAACCGCCCCATAAAGCGTTCGCTCACAGCGGCCAGCTTTTCGCGCACCACCTTCAGGTCAGGGTTGTCCGTTTCCTCACGCGCTCCGAACTGACCGACAAGCGCTGGTAGCCTTTTGCTTGCGTCGTCCCAAGCTCGGTCAAAACGCGCCGACACTTCGATTTCAGCCAGAAATTGCGCGTTCTCGTCCGTAGTCTGTGCGCGCGCGTTTGTCGCTATGGCCGCTAGAAGAACGAATCCAAAAAACGCTCCGAGTTTTTTCACATGAACCTCTGTCTTACGTTTCAGCATCACCCAACTCGCTCTACGGTCAATTGACCGCAGAATGGCTACAAGATCCCGGCCTTTAGCAACCGACGTCGGCGTTTGACTAAATCAAATCCACCTGATCGCCAGGACCATCCGGCACTTCCGGCTCGTCGATGCGCT
>DAINAJ010000015.1:0-6027 GCA_036733505.1 Casimicrobium sp. | reverse complement strand
ATCAAATCCACCTGATCGCCAGGACCATCCGGCACTTCCGGCTCGTCGATGCGCTCCAGACCGGAGAGTTTTTCGCCCTCGCCGAGGTTAATCAGCGTGACGCCCTGTGTAGAACGGCCCGACTCGCGGATTGATTTCACCGTGGTGCGAATCAACACGCCGCCGGTGGTGATCAGCATGATTTCGTCATCCTTGCGAACGAGCGTTGCGGCAACGACTTTGCCGTTACGCGTGCTTTGTTGGATGGCAATCATGCCTTTGGTGCCGCGACCATGGCGCGTGTACTCGATGATTGGGGTGCGTTTGCCGTAACCGTTTTCGGTCGCGGTCAACACTTGCTGTTCTTCGTTTTCAGCAACCAACATCGCGATGATGCGCTGGTCTTTTTCGAGCATCATGCCGCGCACGCCGCGGGCGTTACGGCCCATGCTGCGCACGTCGTTTTCGTCGAAACGAACCGCTTTGCCGCTGTCCGCAAACAGCATCACGTCGTGCTTGCCATCGGTGAGCGCCGCGCCAACCAAGTAGTCACCGTCGTCGAGGTCGACTGCGATGATGCCGGTTTTCTTCGGACGGCTGAAGTCTTCAAGCGACGTCTTCTTCACGGTGCCCATGCTGGTACCCATAAAGATGAACTTGTTCGGGTCGAAGTCTTTGGTCGACACGATCGCCGTAATCTTCTCGCGATCTTGCAGCGGGAACAAATTGATGATCGGCTTGCCGCGCGCATTGCGGCCGCCTTCCGGCACCTCGTAAACCTTGAGCCAATAAACGCGACCTCGATTCGAGAAGCAGAGGATGTAATCGTGCGTGTTGGCGATGAAGAGTTTTTCAACGAAATCTTCTTCTTTGGTCGCCGTGGCTTGCTTGCCGCGACCGCCGCGCTTCTGCGCGCGATACTCTTCAACGGGCTGCGCTTTGAAGTAGCCGCCATGGGTCAGCGTGACCACCATGTCTTGCGGCTTGATGAGATCTTCCATGGAAGTCTCTTCCGCGTTGAACACGATTTCCGACTTGCGCTTGTCGCCAAAGTTCTTCTTGATCTCAGCCAATTCGTCTTGGATGATGACCGTGACGCGTTCGGGCTTGGACAGAATGTCGAGCAAGTCTTGCACTGCGGCGATCACTTCTTTGTACTCGGAAATAACCTTGTCCGACTCCATCGCCGTGAGGCGTTGCAAGCGCATTTCGAGAATGGCTTTGGCTTGAATATCGGTGAGACGGTACGCCTGCTCTTTTTCTTGCCAGCAGAAATCGGCCGTAACGCCATCGGGGCGCAGGAATTCAACGTTCGCGCGGGCAACCATCTCTTTAACGAGATCGGATTTCCACAGCTTGGTCGTCAGCGCGGTTTGCGCTTCGTCCGGCGTGGCCGACGCTTTGATCAATTCAATGATCGGATCGACGTTTGCGAGCGCAACGGCGAGGCCTTCCAAGATATGCGCACGGGCACGCGCTTGGCGCAGTTCGAATTGGGTGCGGCGCGTAACGACTTCGCGACGGTGCAGAATGAACTGCTCCAAGAAGTCTTTCAGATTGAGCAAACGCGGACGCATGTCCACCAGCGCAATCATGTTCATGCCGAAGCTGTCTTGCAGCTGCGTGTTCTTATAGAGGTTGTTCAGGACGATGTCCGGAACTTCGCCACGCTTCAATTCGATAACGATGCGCATGCCCGACTTGTCGGACTCGTCGCGCAGGTCAGAAATGCCTTCGAGGCGCTTGTCACGGACCAATTCGCCGATTTTTTGCAGCAACGTCGACTTATTGACCTGATAAGGAATCTCATCAACGATGATGGCTTGGCGATCGCTCTTACCAATCGGCTCAAAGTGTGTGCGAGCGCGCATGACCACGCGGCCGCGGCCGGTTCGGTAGCCGTTGACTACGCCTTCAAGACCGTAGATGTAGCCGCCAGTTGGGAAATCAGGCGCGGGAACCAGCTCGATCAACTCGTCGATCGTGATTTCGGGTTTCAGCAGCAGCGCTTGTACGCCGTCAATCACCTCGCCTAAATTGTGCGGCGGAATGTTGGTCGCCATACCCACGGCAATACCGGAGGCACCATTAACCAGAAGATTCGGAAATTTAGCCGGCAGAACGGTCGGTTCTAGCTCTTTTCCGTCATAGTTTGGCTGGAAATCGACCGTTTCCTTTTCTAGGTCGCCCAACATCTCGGCGGTGAGCTTTTGCAGGCGGCACTCCGTGTAGCGCATGGCCGCGGCGTTGTCGCCGTCGACCGAGCCGAAGTTTCCTTGGCCGTCAACGAGCTGGTAGCGCATCGAAAAGTCTTGCGCCATACGAACAAGCGTGTCGTAAATCGAGGCGTCGCCGTGCGGGTGGAACTTACCCATCACTTCGCCGACCACGCGCGCGCACTTCACATAGGGGCGGTTATGAACGTTATTGGCTTCGTGCATACCGTACAGCACGCGCCGGTGCACCGGTTTGAGGCCGTCACGAACGTCGGGGAGCGCGCGCCCCACGATTACGCTCATGGCGTAGTCGAGGTACGAGGTGCGCATCTCTTGCTCCAGACTGATCGGGAGAGTTTCTTTAGCGAATTGATCCATACGTGGGCAGTCTTGGTCAGTCTGTTACCAGACTGTTTCGGCGAAAAAGGTCAACTTAGCATTTTAAGGGTCTGGAGCCGAATGTGGCACGTTGCGTAACTGCGACAAGTCGGAAACTCTTTGCCGAACAACGCATTAAGTTGACATTGGTGCATTGCACCCCTCAAAAAGGCAGTGTTATATTGCGACAGGAGGGGACTTTGCGCTGCACGCTGACGTTCGAATGTGTGGTTAGTGTGCAATTTGCAAAGTCGCCGTGACATCGTCTCAAGCCTTCAAGGGGTACAAAACCAATGAAACTTCGCTTTATTGCTAGCGCTGTATCGGGTGCAGTGGTCGCGCTTTCCGCGAGCGTTGTATTCGCGCAAGCCACGCCTGCCAACAGCGGCTACGTTCTTTCCGCCACCGGCGCAGCCAACAACAACGTTGTTCGCAGCGGTCGTTACGGCACCAACAACGCTTCCTGCAACCTGTGCTGGCGCACCGCGTACTGGACGCCCGCCATGGCAATCGCTGAATGCGATCCAGATTTGGTGAAGAAGGCTGCTGCGGCACCTGCTCCAGCTCCAGCACCTGCCGCTACGGCTAAGCCTGCAGCTCCAGCGCCTGCTGCTCCTGCCGCTGCTGCTAAGCCAGCTACCCCTGCCGCCGCCCCGGCTGCTCCGTCTGTACAGAAGATCACGCTTGCTTCTAAAGCGCTGTTCGACTTCGACAAAGCCGTTCTGAAGCCTGAAGGCAAAGCCGTTCTTGATCGCGAAATCGTTTCGCGCATTAAAGAAGTGCAAAAGCTTGAGCTCGTGCTCGTGACTGGTCACACCGACCGTTTGGGCTCACAACAGTACAACCAGAAGCTCTCTGAGCGTCGTGCTGCTGCCGTTGCTGCCTACTTGGCAAGCAAAGGCGTTGCTAAAGACAAGATCGAAACGCTCGGCATGGGCAAGACCCAGCCAGTTCCAGGCGTAGTTTGCGAACAGAAGAACCGCAAGGCTCTGATCGCTTGCCTGCAACCGCATCGTCGTGTTGAAGTTGAAGTCAAAGGCGAAATCGTTATCCGTAAGTAATTACGTAACGAGTTTCGCTCCGAAAAACCCCGCTTCGGCGGGGTTTTTCTTTGGTGCGGCGATAACCACTGTTAGGCGCGACGTAGCGCAAAATACAGTGCTCGCATCGGCTAACCGAATCCAAACTCACGCTCAACATGTCGTTAACGCTCATTTCCGCTCGCTGGCTGATCACGGCTACAACCCACGACTCTCGCGTCAAGGCCATCGAACACGCGTCGGTCTTAGTCGCACAAGACGGCCGCATCGTAGAGGTCGGCAGCACCGCAGAGCTGAAACAACGCCTTGATATCACTGAGTGGATCGAACTTCCCAATCATTTACTCGCGCCCGGCCTGATCAATGCGCATTGCCACAGCGCGATGACTCTCCTGCGTGGTGCAGCTGACGACTTGCCACTTGAGCGCTGGCTGCGCGAGCGCATCTGGCCGATGGAGCAAGCACTACTCGACGACGCGTTCGTCAACACGGGCACCCGCCTCGCTGCCGCCGAAATGCTGCTGGGCGGCACGACCGCCTGCGTCGACATGTATTTCTACTCAAAAGCTGGCGCACAAGCGTACCTAGCGATGGGCCAACGCGCGATGCTGGCGCTTGGCATCGTCGACTTTCCGACAAGCTACGCTGCAGACGCTGACGGATACATCAGTATTGGCCTCGCGGCGCGCGACGCGTTCATTGACGAACCGCTACTTTCGTTTTGCCTTGCGCCACACGCGCCATACACCGTGAGCGACGCAACGCTCGAAAGTGTGGCCGCCTTCGCCAGTGAACTGGCCATTCCAATTCACACGCACTTGCAGGAAACCGCGCAGGAAGTCACCGATGCAACGGCCGCGAGCAACGAGCGCCCCACCGCGCGTCTAGCCCGCCTCGGCCTGCTCGGGCCGGACTTTTTCGCCGCGCATTGCGTGCATATGAACGATGAGGACATCCGCGCGATCGCGTTGCACGGTGGCTCGGTCGTGCATTGCCCTTCGTCGAATTTGAAACTTGCCAGCGGCCTTGCGCCGGTTGCAAAATTTTTGGCAGCAGGCGTTAACGTTGCGCTCGGCACCGACGGAGCGGCCAGTAACAACCGCCTTGATATGTTCGAAGAAATGCGACTAGCCGCCCTCATCGGAAAGGTGCAAGCCAACGATGCTGCCGCCGTTAACGCCGGCGAAGCTTTCACGATGGCCACGCTCGGAGGCGCTCGTGCGCTGGGGCTGTCCGCTCAGATTGGCTCGATTGAAACCGGAAAAGCCGCCGACCTCTTGGCCATTTCCCTAGACGCACCGGCGATGAAACCCTTGTTTGATCCCGTTTCGCACTTTGTGTACTCCGCCTCACGCGCAGATGTGACGCACGTTTGGGTACAAGGCCAACCGCGCGTGATTGACCGTGCGTTGGTCGGCCCAGCGGCACAGGCGATGGCAGAATTGGAACCGCGCATCACCGCGATTGCAGAACGCGTTAGTGCTTTGCGCCGATAGATGTCAGTTGCCGCGAGCAACGCATCCTTACCGTAGCATCTCCCTCTTCCGCCCAAGTCTTTCTTCATGATCGCCACGCCCGACAACACCACCAACGCCGACCCGGCAGAGCTCGCTAAATTTTCTGCGCTCGCCAGCCAATGGTGGGATCTCAACGGCAAATTTCGTCCACTGCACGACATCAACCCGCTGCGCCTATCGTTAATCGACGAACACGCGCGCGGCATCAAAGGTAAACGCGCCATCGACATTGGATGCGGCGGGGGCATTGCCTCTGAAGGCTTAGCCCGAATGGGCGCACAGGTCACCGGCATTGACATGGCGGGTAAAGCGCTGGCGGTCGCCAAGCTGCATGCGCTAGAAAGTAATACGGTCGTCGACTACCGTGAGATGACCGCCGAAGCCGCTGCTGAACAATTTGCCGCAACCTTCGACGTTGTCACCTGCCTTGAAATGCTTGAGCATGTCCCCGATCCAGCCTCCGTCGTGCGGGCGTGCGCGGCGCTCGCCAAACCCGGAGCCACGCTCGCTTTCAGCACGATCTCCAGAACACCGAAGGCGTACGCCATGGCCGTGCTCGGCGCAGAATACGTGCTCGGACTATTGCCAAAAGGCACGCACGACTACGGAAAATTCATCAAGCCGTCTGAGCTGGTCAACTTCACGCGCGAGGCGGGTCTAGAGCTAGTCGACCTGCGCGGCATGGACTACAGTCCATTCAGCCGACTCGCGAAATGGATTCCCGACACGACGGTGAACTACATCATCGTTTGCCGAAAACCGTGACGACGGGGATCGATCCCGGCATGTCGACGAGCATTGCTAGAATTACGGCTATTGGGCGGTTAGCTCAGCGGTAGAGCACTGCCTTCACACGGCAGGGGTCACTGGTTCGATCCCAGTACCGCCCACCAATAT
>DAINAJ010000014.1:0-30768 GCA_036733505.1 Casimicrobium sp. | reverse complement strand
GCACCGACGTCGAGGAATACTGCATCAGCGAAGGCTGGGTAAAAGTGCCCGCAGGAAAAGCCCGCGATCGACGTGGAATGCCGCTGACGATCAAGCTTAAGGGCGTGGTTGAGGCGTATTACCGGTAACGTTGTTTTCCCATGTCGGCGTTGTAGAGTTCTGCTCGACGGTTTACGGAAACGCCGCAGCGAACGCTGACAGTCCTTCAGAAACTGCAAATACGAAAAGCCTTGCTGCTCTATACGATCCTTCAGATCTGGGCTTACAAAGTAGTACGCATCGTCAAGACTCAGCAGGCGCGGACCGTCAAGCGGGAGGTCGTGAAGTTGGTCCCACGAGAAGAGCTGCCCTACAAACAGGCGCACATGAGTTTCGCGTTCCTCGCCGGTTGCGCGATTCCAGATAGTTGCTGATTGCTGACGAATACGTTCAACGCCGATTCGCGCTAAGAGGTTTGCGAGCGCTTTCTCAACGAGGAGGTAGCGGTGACCGGCCATCCACGGTGAAATTGGCCTTTGTTGGATAAGTTGAAACCTTCCATCCGATAACTCGTAAAGCGGTACCGACGGTAGCCCGCTCGAAACAGAGAAGGGCAGTGGCATTTCTATATAGGTAGGTGCGTTGACATGCTGCATGATGTCACGGGAAGAAGGATTTTCTCGCGTGCGCGGCGTTGAACGTATCAGTTCATGTTTGTAGCTTTTGTCCGTTAACCGCCGTCTGGTGGTCGTTAGGGCTACTTTAATCGCATTGTCGACTATAGGGGCAAAGTGCGTCAAACGACCATGCAGCCGTCGATAGCAGCGAAAAGCTGTCTCTGTTTCGCTGGTACTGTGTTGCGCTACAACGCCCCGATCAACAACCCCTCGGCGAACAAGGCTCCCAACTCACGACAAGCCGCCAAATCCTCATCGCGCAGCTCACCGCGCGACGATCCCGCCTCACCGCCTTGGCGTTTGGCGATGATGCCTTGGTGGGCTCGGCGCATTCGCCAGCCGTTGATGATGCGCTCGATGCTTTGCATCGCGCCGCTGCCGTCGTTACCTGCGCACACGAGCACCGCGTACGGGCGGCCCGCCACGCGGCTTTGCGTGCCGCCGCCGTGCGCGGTGGTGTCGCTCATGCACGCGTAAAACGTACGGTCGAAAAAATCTTTGAGTGAGCCCGCCATGTAGCCGAAGTTTTCTGGCGTGGCGAGGATCAGCGCGTCGGCGGCGAGCACGTCGCTCGCCTGTGCAATCGCAGCGCTTCGCGTGATGACGGAAACGCCATCGGTTTCGCTCGCATCCGCACAGAACGCGGCGACCATCGCGCGCGTGCCGCCGCTGGTGGAGTGGTGAACAACTAGGATTTTCTTGAGGGTTTCAGGCATAAAAAAGGGCCGCGTAGTGCGGCCCCATTTTCGTTCGCGCATCGACGTGAATCAAGCGCGGCGTTCGATCGACTGCATCAAGGGTCTTGCAGCGTGACGGTCGCGGTCGCGGTGCCGCCTTTGCCGTCGCTGATGGTGTAGGTGAACGCCTCTTGAAGGAAGCATGAGCTACCAGGCGTGTAGTACAACGATTTGCCGTCGCCAGCGATGCTGATGACGCCCGTGCGGGGCTGCGTGATCGATGTGATGGTGAGTGCGTCGCCGTTCTTGTCACTGTCGTTGGCGAGCACGTTGAGCGGCGCAGCGTTGACGCACGACACAACGTACGAGTCGTTGACAGCGACCGGTGGGTCGTTGGCGATAGCTGCGGCGTTGATCGTTACCGCCACGTTAGCCGTTGCCGTACCGCCTTTGCCGTCGGCGATGCTGTAGCTAAACGTGTCGGTGCCACCGGCGCAGCTCGCCGCGTTTGGCGTGTAGACGATCTTGCCGCCGGAGATAACCGCCGTGCCTTTGCCTGGCGCGGTCACGCTGGTGATGGTCAGCGTGTCGCCGTCGAGGTCGCTGTCGTTGGCGACTACGTTGAACGTGGTCGGCGCATTGCACTCGACGGTGTATGCGTCATTGACAGCAGCTGGTCCACGGTTGAGGTAGCGACGTACGCCGACGGACTGCTCGCTCGTGGCTTCTGCCCAGCGGTAGGTGTCTACGCTCGTTTTGTGCTGCGCAGGGTTGTGCAACGCGCGCGTCATCCAATTATTTGGTACGTCTTCCACGATCACGCGTTCAACTTTGCGCTCGATCATCGGAGCGGAAGTTGCGACAGCGGGCGCGGCGACCGGTGCTTTTGGAGCGGCGGGAGCTACGGCTGGTGTGCCCGGAACATTGATTTGTACTTGTTCCGTTTTCTCTTGGACGATCACGATGTCGGTATCGGCACGGCGATTACGGAAGCTCTGGCCTTTGACCTCTGGGTACTTTGGCGATTTGCCAGCGAGCGCGGTCGTGTTGATGATCGCAGCAGGTACGCCTTTGGACACAAGATACGCCTTCACCACATCGGCGCGTTTGCCGGAGAGCGCAAAGTTGTTGCGATCCGAGCCGGTGGGGCAGGTGTGACCGACTACGTTGACGCGGATGTCCACGTACGGACGCTTCGCTTCAACGCGCGACACCAATGCGTCAAGTTCTTTGATCGCGGCGGGTTTGAGCTTTGCGGAGCCTAGGTCGAAGTAGGTCTCTTGCGCGTCCGAAACGTTGTTGCGGACCACGCGCTGCTCGGTGCGCGTGGTAGCCGCGACCGCTGGTTTTCCGGTTGCTTCGGCCGGTTTAACTTCGGCCGTAGCCGCTGCGACCGGTGCCTTCCAGCTTGGGTCCGGCACGCGCTCGGTCGACGTGACGGTGCGTGAAATCTTGTTGGCGCGGAAGCTAGACGTTGGCGCGCCCAATTCATAGCGCAGCATCAGCATGCCGCGATGGTCGTTTTTCGTGCCTTCGAAATCGCCGGTGCGACGATTAACTTCGCCGGAGAGCGCGATGGAAATCGGCGAGCCTGCGAAGAATTTCTCAGCGACTAGCGAGCCGGTCCATTGACGTGATGAGTACTTGCCCCACTCGTAGTCGAGACCAGCTGTGACGCGTACGAGCGCCGCTTCGTAGAAGTGGCCAGCGCGGGCACCAACGCCCCAGTCGTACGGACGGGTGTAGGTGCGCGTGGTGACCGTGGTGGTCAGGTCTTCGACGTACTGACGGCCTGCCTCGGTGCCGGATTGTGTAACGGTGTTGGCCACGACCGAGGTCGCGCCGAGACGTGCGCCGGAAAGACCTTTGCTCAGATAGGTGTTCCAGAACCACTGCTCGTATTCTTGGCCACCGCCGAGGGAGACCTTGCGGGCGTCGTTGTCGCCTTGGTCGACCGCTGCGAAGACTTTATTGACCGCGGTCTTGCCGGAGGCCCAGTGGTGCGAGAGCTTCAAACCGCCGCGATTGTCGCCGGCCCAAATCTCGCCGAGGGTGGCCGACTTGTCGTCGCTGCGCAGGACTTGAAAGACTTCGCCGCGCACGTTGTTGTCGGAGTCGACGCCGACGCTGATGCGGGTGTTCGCACCGACGTATTGAAGGTTTGCGCCCGGTGTGGGCTTAGCCGCGTCTTGCGCAAATGCGGGCGCAACGACGGACGCGCCACCCAGCAAAATTGCCAGAGCGGCATTCGTAGATTTCTGTTTCATATTATTCCCCGAGATACACAATGTCACTCGCTCCCAAAAGTCTAGCAAAGCGAGCTACTAAATACGAGCGAAAGCCGCATCCAATCAGGCCTTTTCACCCAATTAGCGGAAGAAGCGTGTCTAAACCGCCCGTGTTGATCGCCACCGGCACTTGCGCGCGAACCGTGGGTTTTGCGTGGTAGGCCACGCCTAGCGTCGCCGCCTTGAGCATCGGCAGGTCGTTCGCACCATCGCCGAGCGCGACGGTGGCTGCTCGCCCCGCTGGTAACGTAGAAGCGAAAAATCGCAGCAAACGCTCTTTCTCCAGCGCGTCGACAATCGCGCCGCAGACCTTGCCAGTCAAGCGCCCATCGTGTTCGCCAAGAGTGTTGGCGCGGGTCCACGTGTAGCCGAAGCGTTGCCGCATTTGTTCGGTGAAGTAGGTGAAACCACCGGAAACGAGCATCGTTTTCACGCCGTTTTTCTGTGCGTGTTGCATCAGTTCTGCGAGTCCCGGTGATGGGCGCAAACGCTCGGCGTAGACCTCGGCTAGGACGCTGGTGGACAGTCCTTCGAGGCAAGCCACGCGTCGCCTCAGACTCGCCTGAAAATCAAGCTCACCGCGCATTGCGGCTTCGGTAATGGCCGAAACCTCGGCTTTGACGCCCGCGAAATCAGCGATTTCGTCGATGCATTCGATGGTGATGGCGGTCGAGTCCATATCCATCGCGATGAGACCGATGCGGCTGATCGGGATCGCACGCTCGGCGGGAAGGACGTTGGGTTCGGGAAGGTTTGAAGCGGTCATGGGCACCGATTTTAGGTGCCCGTGGTTGCCCGGACCTTACGTGTGGCCGCGCCTTACTTTGCGAGCGCTTGGTCAAACCACGCGGGTAGCGCCTTCGAAGCTGCGCGGATGGCGGCCGCGCGGTCGAATCCCGGCGGGTCGTCGTTCACGTTTGCGCCGTTGACCGCTGCGTCAGTGAGCTTAATTTTCGAGAGCAGCATGAAATGTCCGCCGTCGGGCGTGGTGGTGACCGTCGCGCCGGGAATCGTGCTGCCGACGTAAGCTGCATGAAATCGCGGTACGAGCACCGTGTCGCGTCCGGCGACCCACACGTGCACTGGAACCTTGACGTTTTTGAGCGCCTCTGGCGTGAAGAACGCGCCGACTGGGGCGGCCAGAACGGCTGCGCGAATGCGTGGGTCGGTCGAGGGTGGCACGGCGGGAATGTAGTCCGCATGCTGCGCGTTGGCGATTGCTTTTTCTTTGCTGCCGGACACCGCGCAAAACCACGGATCGGCGTCGTAATTCGCAGCGCAGTGCTTGACTGTGTTCGCGATGGACGGTGTCGCGCCAACCAACGCCGCGCCGGTAAAGCCGCCAGCGGAATGCCCGAAGAACCCGATGCGTGCGCTATCGATGCGCGCACTCCACGCAGTGTCGGCGAGCAGCGCATCGAGCACGCGTGAGACTTGGCGTGGCCGTTCGGAGAAGTATTTCGGCGTGCCGACGAGCGCACGGTCGCGATAGTTGTCGCCGGGATGCGTCAGCGCGACGGCGATGTAGCCGGATTGCGCAAACGCGGTGGCGAGTTCATGTTGGTTCATGTTGTTGCCGCCGGTGCCGTGGGAAATCAAAATCAGCGGGTGTTTGCCGGCATTGACGGGCGCGTCGAGTGCTGCAACGAACGTGTACGGGCCGAGCGTGTGCTCGCGCGACGGCGTGGCGGTCGGATACCAGAACGCGACTTCGATTTTTTCGTTGGTGGAGGTGTCGAGCGTTGTACGTTGGTGGCCAACGAATGTGGCGTTGACTTGTTGCGACGCGGTGGTTTGCGCGTGAGCAGTGACGCTAGCGCAAGCAGACAAAACAACGAAGCCGAGAATGGCGGACCGGAGGAGGGACGAGATGCGTGATGTTTTCATGGGAAGCTCTTGGGCGCGCCACAGCGGCGATGGGATGTACGTTAGCCACGCGTGACATTGGGTACCAGCGCCGCGCGACGAATGATCCGGTGCGCGCGCGAATGGGGGCACGACGGCGCGAACCGTGCAAGCGCGGCGCCGTTGTGCGTAGGCGGCGCAATGAAACCCGGATGCGCCTGCATGACGACTTATGCGAGCATTTGGCATTCAAGTATTTTTCGCGGGCGCAAAGAAGGATAGTTATGGCGGTATACGAAATCAACGGCATGAAGCCCACGCTTGACCCAACGACGTGGGTGGCCGAATCGGCAGAGGTCGTCGGCAATGTGCATTTCGGCGCGAACACCAGCGTCTGGTTCGGGGCGATCATTCGTGCGGACAATGAACCGATGGTGATTGGCGAAGGCACCAACATTCAGGAAGCGTCGGTGCTGCATTCGGACCCCGGAAAACCGCTCACGCTCGGTAAAAACGTGACAATCGGTCACAAGGTGATGCTGCACGGTTGCACCGTGGGGGACGGCTCGTTGATCGGCATCGGCGCGGTGATTTTGAACGGCGCCAAGATCGGCAAAAACTGCCTCGTCGGCGCGGGCGCGCTGGTGACGGAAGGCAAAGAGTTTCCCGACGGCTCGCTGATCGTTGGGAGTCCAGCGGTGGCCAAGCGTGAACTCTCGCCCGAGGCGATCGCCGGCGTTCATGGCGCGGCGACGCACTACATTGAAAACGCGAAATTGTTTCGGGATTCGTTAAAGCGGATTGCGTAGCGCGTCTTGCGCGCACGCGTCGATCTGTGCGCTGATCAGCTTTTCGCGTCAAACGACAGCCGCGCGGTCGTTTCAGCGATTTTTTGTGCTTAGTCGACTTTATAAAAATATTGACTTAAACGACCGCCAGCCGGTCGTTCAGGCATAAAAGCCATACCATCGCAGATTTTGCCGTTTAACGCAAAATTGCGCGCAATGTTTCCTTGAACGCGGTGTCGCGCCAATGTGGCTCTTTGCCCCGCACGAACAGCGTTGCACCGCGCTCGGAACGGATCGGCTGATGAACGAGGCCGCGCGGCGCGAGGTGGTAGCTGCCGGGGCCGACGAGTTCGTCGCCGATGGTGACTTCGCCTTCAAGCACGACGCATTCTTCGTCAATCGCGTGCTTATGCGGCACGAGAAATGCGCCCGGTTCGAGCTTTAGAAGGTAGCTCATGCTGCTGCCATCGGGCTCACGGCGCAGAACTTTCATTTTGATGCGCGGACTGAAGCGCTCCCACTCGCCATCAGTCGGGCGAACGGTGTTGGTCGCCGTGCCACGCTCCGATTCCGCGACGCGAGCCAGCAGGCGCGACTTCATGAAGCGTTCGGTCATCGGGTCAAGCGGCGCGGGCCGTACGGCCTCCGCAAAGGTGGCTTCAAGGTCAGCCGGGAAAGCGGTGTCGAGATCGGGCGCGGTCATAGGATTGGTTGAGGTTTGCGAGCTCATCGTTGCGACTCCAGTGCGGTGCGCAGCTCGCCAAAGGCGCGATGAAGGAGTGTTTTGACCGAGCCGAGCGGCATTTGCCAGTGCTCGGCGATCTCTTGGTGGGTTAAACCGCGAAAAAACGCAAGGCTCACGGCTTGCCGCTCTTTGGCGGGCAGACGTAGCAAGGCGGCGTGCACGGCGCTGTTGGTTTCGAATTGGGCAATCAATTGCTCAGGCTCGGCCATCAGGCTCGCCTCTTGCGAACGAAACTCGTCCGGGTCCTCTACGCACTCCGCCACGTCTGCACGGCGCAGCGCGTCGAGCGCGCGCGAGCGACAGATGGTCAAAAGCCAGGTGATGACTTTCCCGCGTGCGGCGTCAAAACGGTTCGCCTCGCGCCATGCCTGAAACAGCGTGTCGTCGGTCACTTCCTCCGCGAGACCCGCGTCGCGCACGATTCGGAGCGAGAAGGCATGCAGCCGCTTGGCCGTCAGGTCAAACAAATCACTGAGCGCCGCTTGATCCTTCTGCGCCATGCGAGCGACGAGCGCCGCCAGCACGCGATCTCGCTCGACGAGCGGATCGGGCTCCACGGCCATCAATGGCGGCGGAGCCTGCACGGCGGACGAAAAGAAACCGGCGGGATTCACCATCAGCGAAAAATAATACGGAACGGGCGGGGCGGCAAGGGCATGCATAGCAGGCAGGGCAGGCTCGGAAAAGGCACACCCTTGCATACGGTGTTGCCGCGAATTTGGTTTTTAATGTCCAGATTGCGCGGCAGGCTCAAAACGCGACCCGTTGCGCGGGGCCGTTTGCGGGCGTGAGCTCGATGCTGCCAGTGGCTCGCGTAGGGCTCAGGGTCAGTTTCCCGTCGAGCCGCCCGCTGCCGCCGCGATTGCTGAGCGTGCAGGCGGTGCTGCGCGCGTCGGAGGATGGCGCGCAATCGGCATTGACTTCGCCCAGTGCGACGTCGGCCACTCCCGCGCGATAGGTGGCGTCCGTCGCGCGAAGACTTCCCTTAATGGTCATCATTTGCCGCGAGAGCGTTGCCGACGCAATGTCCGTCGTAACGCCGCTGGATGACGCGCCAATGCTCGTTCCCATGGCGTACTGGAAGGGCAGCATTGCGGAAACGCGCTCGAGTTGAATTGCCGCGCTGAGCACATCGGCGGTCGCCGCGCCGGTGAGCGCCCCTCCAAGCGCACAACGCGCGCCTACAGGCGAAACCGACGGACGGCAAGCCCATGCCACGGGCAGCGCGGGCGCCACACCGACCACGCTCATGAGCGCGCGACCGTTCCAGACACTGCCCGATAGGCGATGCAGCTGCACGAATTTTGATACTTCGGCGGGCAGTAACGCGACGACGACCGAGGCGGGAAGCTGCCAGGCGCAAACGCCGATTGCGATCAATACGAGTGCGAGCAGTGCGAATAGTTTTCTCATGGCGCGCGCTCCGCGTTCACCGAGAACGCTGTGCCGCTGCGCGTGATTTTGACTTGCCGCACATTGACCTTTGCTGCGTCTAGCGCGACCAGACTGGCACGCAGTTCCGCACTGCTTGCGGTTTGCCAGACCAGTTCGTCGGCGCTGCCGTCGCTCGCTGTCGCGGCATTGCGGCGGATGTTGAAGCGCGCAAAGACTGCCTGCGCGCTCGGCGCGGAGCTAAGTGTTGAAATTCCATTCGCACTGCGCCAAGTGGCTTGCGTTGCCGCATCGTTCGCTCGGGTCAGGGCTTGAGCACGCAGCGTCACGAGAAAGACCGCAGAAATCAGCGCAACGGCGATGACAGCCGAATACACCAGACGGCGTTTCGACAAATGGGAGAGCGGATTGTTTGGACCGATTTTTTTCATGGCAAGGCTACCCGCAGTCGTGGACTCGGTGAGCGCGTGGATTGCACGCTAAGACCATTGCCTTCTAGCATCGCGGTAGCGCGCTGTAACGCGGTCGCGTCGGTGGCATCGGCTAGCACGAGCACCCAAGCGCCGCCAGCGAATGTGGCGCTCTGCAAGTTTGCGGGGACGTCGGGCGCGATCGCGCTGATGCGTTCGAACAGCGCGCCGGCGCCTTGCGTGGTCGTGTTCAACGGGGTGGCGCTTACCGCTGGTGGCGCCTTCGGCACCAATGCAAATTGCATCGCAGCGAGCGCGGCACAGGCGATCGCACCTGCTGCGCACCAGCGCAACGCTCGGTCTAGCGGCGTGGACTGAATGCTCACGCGTGCCTTCGGTGGCGCGACCAATTCGACGGCAGCAACGTCGGGCAGCACGCCATCGACAATCTCAACGCCGCTCGCGGCTCGCCAGAAAGCGAGCGTGTCGTCGCTCAACGCAGTGCGGTCGCGATTGACGAGAACGCACTGCGCGGATCCCGAATCAGAGACAGCGCCAATGGTTGCGGCGACAACCGACGGCAGCGTGTGACTGGCATCAACGGTCGCTTCAACCGCCGCCGCGCCGCGTTCGCCGACTATGTAGCCACCTGGCGCGTTTATCCAAAAAATCTTTCCCGGTTGCATTAGCCCCAAGAGGCGTGTCGTGCACGACTTTCCGGCAGCATTTGTTGCCGCCTCGCAGTACGCGACCAGTGCGTCGTCGGGCGCGCCTGCTACAGGCTTTGTCGCAATGCGCAGCGCGTGCGCAACGCCCAAATCACGCGTAACTGCCAGCGCTGCAGCTTGCAATTGCTCGGTGCTCGTCAACCGCGCAAAACCCGGTATGCGCAAGCGCAAAAGCCCGAGCGCAGGCGGCGTGAGGTCTGTGGTTGCGGTTTGTGGTGATGGGGAGTGTGTCAGGGTCAAAACTAAATGGGCGAAGATTGTGCGAAAGATTGCGTCAGGCTGCCGACTGTCTACGCGTTGGAAATGATGCGCGAAATCACGGCTGGTCGTGCGTTAAGCGGGCGAAAGACTTGTAACTGTACGCGATGCGCTACGCGCTCGAAGCGAATGAGCGCGACGACCGAAAAATACTGCGTGTTCGCGCTAAACACGCCATCTGCATTGGGCTGTCCAATTAGGGTCGCGACCTCCGATCCGCTTGAAAATGGTTGTTGCGCGCGGCGAGCCAGCGCTTTATCGATGGCGTCATTCGGCGCACCTGGAAACGCGGCGGCGATGAGTTCGCGCGGGGCGGTATTGGCGTTGATCGGCGTCGCTTCGGGTAGCACAATGGTTTTGGCGGCAAGTGTGCGCATGATGTTTTCGTTAAAGCCGGGGACGTCAAGCAAATCACTCATGCTCAGCAGGGGGGCGTTACGCAACGCGCGGCCGTAGCGTTGGCGTTCACTTTGGCCATCGTCAGTGATTTCGTCGCGGTCAATCGTGTCAACCAGCGCGTCAACGAGTTTGGGGTCGATGCCAGATTGCGAAAACAGTGTTCGCACCAGTGCGATGTTGGCCGCGCTCTTCATGCCGCGTGGCGCAACGTTATTGAGATTGAAGTTCGCTTGCAAATCGGTGATACGCCCCTCGATGGTGCCGCCTTCAACCGGTGTCGCCGGAAGCGCGGTCGCCCAAAGTTCGCCGTAATGATCCGTTGGCCCGAGGCGTGCGTCTGCAGCTAGGACGGTCATCGCCCACGAGGCAGCGGCGTCGGCCAAGGTGTAGCTCGCCTGTGTGTCGCGAGCGCGGTATTCGCGCTCGAGCCAGCCAGAAAGCGGCACGATCATTTGCACGGCGACTGCGGCACCGAGCGCGGTGAGCAGCATGGCGATGACTAACGCCGCGCCGGATTGGCGGGTGCGAAGCGCGGCAATCATCGCAGCGCCAACGTTCGCTCAACGGTGTCAGTTGCGGCGCCCGTGCTCGCTGTGGCGATGCGAATGCGTAGCGCACGGGGGTAAGTCGAAGCGGTTGGCGTAAACGTGACGCCGTCAATGCTGTAGGTGAAATTCACGGCGTTGACATCAGCCATAGGGGTTTGCGCATTGCCGCTGTCTCGCGAAATGCGTTGCAGTGGCTCTCCATCGCTTCCGTTCATTCCCGTGGCAACTGGCGCCGTGATGTAGCGCACCGCCGTCACCATCGGATTGCCATCAATCGCAGGCTGCAGCAATGTCAGGCTGTCGCTGCTTCCCGAAAATTCAGTGAGTGAAGCGCGACGCAAATCAGCTTCAAGGGTGGCGAACAAGTCGTCGATTCGCTGCCACGTTGCGGCGTCGGCAATCACGCGATCACGCGAGGTTTGCAATGCGTCAATCGCGCGCCAACCGGTCAGCGTCATTAGGCTCGCGATAGCGAGTGCAATCAGAATTTCGACGAGCGTCATGCCGTGCACATGCGTTCGCTGAAGCTGAGATGAAACGACGTGGTTCATGGCCGCGACGAGAACCCCACGGCGTTCGCGAGAACATACCCGTCGCCGCCCGTGCGCGTGACAGAAACTTCGACGCGCGAGAAGAGTGGGCTGGGAGTGGCGGTGACTTTGGCGATGGACGTGAAATCAACGCCGCCTTGTCTCGCTTGCTGCGTAAGCACCGCGCCAGAGGTTGCTTGTTGCGGCTGTAATCGAATTTCGGCGAGCGTGTTGTGCGCTACCCAACGCGCCAAGGTTCGATCGCGCAGCACGCCTTGGTCGACCGTGGCAACGAGCGCCGCGCGCGAGGCGGCTATGAGCCCCGTAGCTAGAATCGCCGAAGCAACGAGTACTTCGATCAGACTGAAGCCGCGGGGAGCGCGCGTGCGGGATAAAGCTGTGTGAGTTGCCGTGGCCGCGATTTCACTGCCGCCATCGTGGGAAAGCCGGCTCACACAGGTTGCCATACATGGCGGCGGCGTCGAATCGTCAACGCGGGTGTGAGTTACAGGTTCCACGACCCGATGTCGGCCGCTTCGCCTTCGCCGCCTGCCTTACCGTCCGCACCCATGCTAAACACGTCGATTTCGCCGTGTAGGCCGGGGTTGCTGAGCTGGTATGGGTTACCCCACGGGTCGTTGGGCAGGCGCGCGATGTAGCCGCCGCTGCGCCAGTTGTTGGGAAGCGGCGTAGATACTGGCTTCTCCACGAGCGCCTTGAGGCCTTGCTCGCCCGTGGGAAAGCGACTGTTATCGAGCTTATACATGGTGAGCGTTTGCACCAATGTGGCGACGTCCTGCTTGGCGGCCGAGACTTTCGCATCGTGCAATCGCCCAATCACGTTGGGCGCGATGATCGCTGCCAGAATCCCGATGATGACGACGGCGATCATGAGTTCGATCAACGTGAAACCACGGCGTTGCAGCGGATTGTGACGGCGAATTGAAGCGGTGCGAGCAAACATAGGCAAAATTATAGGTTCGCGCAAATAATCGACTGCGCCAGTTCCCCCGTTCTATCACGCTCCCATGAAGAAATTATTCACTGCCGTGTTTACCCTGGCGCTCTTTGCGGCGGCTGGTTGGTTTGCGCTGCCTCTCTGGCCCGCAGCGATTCCTTCAGACGGGCTCAACCTGAGCGTTCGCCAAGGCAGTTCGCTGTCTCGCTTAGCGGCCGATTTGGATAAAACGGGTGTCGCACCGTCGTGGGTGGTGCAGGCCGTGGCGCGTATAAGAGGCAGCGCACGGCGATTGCGGGCTGGCGAGTATTTGTTTGATACGCCTCAAAGCGTCGGTGAAGTGCTGGCGTCGATTGAGGCAGGCAATGCGCGGCAACTGGCCGTAACGGTGGTCGAAGGCTCACGGCTGTCGGATCTATACGCCGTGTTGTCCGCTCCGGCTCCAGCCGGCGGTGGTGCCGCTACGTTTGCTGCAGGTTCGGTGCCGGAGCGCGCGAAGCTTGCCGAGGCGCTAAAGTCGGACGCAAAGGAGTTGGAGGGCTTTTTCTTTCCCGACACGTATTTCGTCGCGCCGGGTAGTTCGGCCACCGCATTGCTGCGACTGATGAATAAACGCATGAAAGAGGAGTTGGACAAAGCGTGGGCGCAGCGCGCGCCGAATACGCCGCTCAAATCACCTTATGAAGCGCTGATTCTCGCGTCGATCATTGAGAAAGAAACTGGGCGTGATGCGGATCGGCCGCTCGTGGGCTCGGTGTTCACCAATCGCTTGCGTATTGGTATGCGTATGCAAACCGACCCAACCGTGATTTATGGATTGGGCGAAAAGTTTGACGGCAACTTACGTAAGGTCGATTTGCAAACTGACACACCGTACAACACGTACACGCGTAACGGTCTGCCGCCGACGCCAATTGCACTGCCGGGGCGTGCGTCGCTACGCGCGGCTGTCGCACCACCGCCGAGCGAATTCTTGTATTTCGTCGCCCGAGGCGATGGCACCAGCGAGTTCTCAAAGAACTTGGCGGAACATAATCGCGCGGTGGCCAAATATCAGTTGGGACAGAAATGAAGGGTAAGTTCATCAGTTTTGAAGGCATCGACGGTGCGGGCAAGAGCACGCACATCGAGTCGGTGCGCGCGCTGCTGACGGCGCGCGGCAAAACGATCGTTATGACGCGTGAGCCCGGAGGTACTGAGCTGGGTGAAGCGATTCGCGGTCTATTTTTAGGTCGTTCGATGAACCCAAATAGCGAAGCGCTGCTTGTGTTTGCCGCCCGCCGTGAGCATCTGGAGCAGGTCGTATGGCCAGCGCTTGAGCGTGGCGATTGGGTGCTTTGTGATCGTTTTACGGATGCGACGTTCGCGTACCAAGGCGGTGGTCGGCAGTTGGGTTTTGATCGCGTACAGGCGCTGGCTGACTGGGTACACCCCAATTTCGCACCGGATTTGACCTTGCTGTTTGACCTAGCTCCAGACGCCGCGCAGGATCGTGTGGCGCATCGTGGTGCGTTAGACCGCATCGAGTCCGAGGCAATTGAATTTCACGCGCGCGTGCGAGCCGCGTATTTGCGGCGTGCACAGGATGAGCCGGAGCGGATCAAAGTGCTCTCGAGCGATCAATCGAAGGAGATTGTTCGTTCACGCGTGCTGGCGTGCGTGATGCAACTGCTGGGAGCGTCAAACTAAGCATGGATTTCGCTCCACTCCCTTGGCATAAAGCGTGGCTCGCGCGCGCGCGTGACTTGGCGTCGTCCCATCACCACGCCTGGCTTCTAGTGGGACGGACGGGAGACGGCGCAGGTCAGGCGGCGGCCGCGCTCGCCGCGTCGTTGCTTTGCTTGGACGCGAAAGAGGGCGTTGCGTGTGGCGAGTGCCCTAGCTGCCGTTGGTTGGCGGGCGACGTGCACCCCGATTTTCGGATGCTGATGCCGGATGCGGGTGACGGTGAAACCGTTAAGTTGCCGACGATTAAGGTCGATGCGGTTCGTGAGGCGCTGGAATTCATGCAGCTAAGCGCGGCTGCCGAGCGCGGGCGGGTATTGCTGGTTGACCCGGCCACGGCCTTGCCGCGTGAGAGCGCGAATGCGCTACTCAAAGCGCTTGAGGAGCCGCCGCCCAATACGCGTTGGTTGCTGGTCGCGCCGCAGCCTGAGCGACTGTTGGCAACCATTCGAAGCCGCGCATTGAAGCTTGCGATGCCCCGACCGAGTGAGGCGCAGAGCAGGGCGTGGCTGCAAAGTCATGGCGTTTCGGCGGTCGACGCCACGGATGCGCTTGTGCTCTCTCGCGGTGAGCCGCTTTCGGCTCTCGCGCTGGCCCAATCGGAAAGCGGCGCAGCGCGCAGCGATTTCATTCGCGATCTGCTGCGTCCGGGTCAGTTACCTACTCTCAAATGGGGCGCGTGGGTTGAAAGCGGGCCTAAAGCCGAACGCCGCGAGCGCTTTTCAGCGATGCTGAGGCTGCTGCTTGACTGGACCTCCGACTGGGCGCGAACTCGCTCGTCACGCGCGCCGTTGGTTCACGTTACGCACGCCTCGGCGCTTGCTGCGTTGGCGCCTGGGTTGCCTGTCGCCGAGTGTCTCCGTTATCATCGGGCTCTCCTACGCAAGCTGCATCTGCCCGATACGACATTGTCCGCGCGGTTGCAGTTTGAGTCCGTATTGCTCGATTACCGAGCGCTTTTTACGCGTTAGTTCGCACATTGAAATATCGATATGAGTGATACCGGCGGTTTGGATGCTCCAACGATTATGGGTGGTGTCTCGCGTGGCAGCGGCGGCATGCGCTCGGGGGTGTTGTCGCTCAATATTCGCGAGCGCACGGCGCTATATGCCGCCTACATTCCGTGGGTGGAAGGCGGCGGAATATTCATTCCGACGACGCGAAACTATGCGTTGGCCGACGAAGTGTTCATGTTGCTTACCCTGATGGACGACCCGAACCGAATCGCGGTGCAGGGAAAGGTGGTGTGGATCACGCCTCCGGGCATTCAGGGTGCACGCGCGCAGGGCATCGGCGTGCAATTCACCAAGGACGACACCGGTCGCGCTGCAAAGGGCCGCATCGAGGCAATTTTGGGCGCGTTGTTGGCGTCTTCGCGTCCCACGCACACGATGTAGGTAGGATCGTTTCCGTAGTGTTTGTCGATTCTCATTGCCACATCAATTTTTCGGATTTCGCTGACGACACCGCCGAACTTGTTGCGCGTATGGCGGCGGCGCGGGTGACGCATGCGATGTGCATCAGCGTGACGTATCCCGAATGGCCTTCAGTTGTTGCGCTCGCCGAGCGCTATGACAATATTTACGCAACCGCAGGTGTGCATCCGGATTACGAAGATATTGAAGAGCCCACAGTTGCCTCGCTTCTTGAGCGCGCGGCGCACCCGAAAGTGCAGGCCATTGGCGAGACGGGGCTAGATTATTTTCGCTTGCAAGGTGATTTGTCGTGGCAACGCGAGCGGTTTCGCCGTCACATTCGTGCCGCTCGCGAATGCGACAAACCATTGGTGATTCACACGCGTAGCGCGTCTGAAGACACCTTAGCGATCATGCGCGAAGAGCGAGCTTCCGAGGTGGGTGGTGTGATGCATTGCTTCACCGAGACGTGGGACGTCGCAAGTGCCGCGATGGATTTGGGGTTCCACATTTCATTCTCAGGCATTGTGAGCTTCAAAAGCGCAAAGGACTTACGTGCGGTTGCGCGCCAAATGCCGTTGGAGCGAATGCTGATAGAGACCGACTCGCCGTATTTGGCGCCAGTGCCGTATCGAGGTAAACGTAACGAACCGTCATTCGTCCCGTATGTGGCAGCGGCGATCGCGGCGGAGCGTGGCGTCGACGTTGAAACCATCGGCGCTGCAACTAGTCAAAACTTTTTCTCGCTGTTTAAGGTGAATCCATGATTCAAATGTCGTTGCGCAAGGCACTGATCGCTGTGTGCGTTGTTACGTGTTCCCCGCTTGCTTTTGCGCAAACTAGCTCCGATTTATTCAAATTTATCGATATTGATCGACCTGCCGAGGTGCGGGGACAATTGCTCAAGGGCGTCAAAGCTGACTCAGTAGATGAGCGCGGCGACCACGCGTTGGTCGTTGCCGCGCGAGCTGGCAATCTGCCGATTGTGCAAATCCTGGTCGACGCCGGTGCAAAGGTTAATTTGCGCACTAAGTTTGGTGATTCCGCGCTGATGGTTGCTGCGCTCAACGGCCACGAAAAAATCGTGCGCTACCTCCGCGGGAAAGGCGGCGACGTCAACAACACGGGCTGGTCGGCGCTGCACTACGCGTCGATTAACGGACATGCGGACGTGGTGCGCTACTTGCTCGATCAAGGGGCAAATCCTGCGGCGGGCTCACCCAATGGCACGACAGCGTTGATGATGGCGGCGCGCGAGAACAAGACCGAGGCGTTGAAGGTGCTGTTGGAATACGGCGCAGATCCTGCGCAGAAAAATGAAAAGGGCGAAACAGCCTACGATTGGGCTGTGCGCGAAGAGCATAGATCGATCATCGAGATCTTGAAGAAGTTAAAGTAACGGGGCGCCGCGTTAGTGGCGTTTCGCTGCGAGGGCTTAGCCCCTAGGGCTTGGCCGAACTTTTGCCCGGTGCAGGTTTAGCCGCCGTCGCCGCATGCGCGGGTGAGCCAAATTCCGTAGGCGCAGTGGGAGCAACGTTCGTTGCATGCGGCGGCATCGCCATCATCAATGGCGCTGCGGCCTCAGCCGGCGACATTACTAAGCCCAGTTCTGGGATGCTCTGAATAACTCGCCGTGCGCCATTGAATGCTTTTTGCCAATACTGCTTTTCAAGGCTCACTACTTCCACCGAGCCGCCCGTGCTTGGAGCATGGATGAAGCGATTGTCACCGATATAGAGACCAACATGCGAGAACTGAAAACGACGGGTGTTGAAGAACACCAAATCACCCGGTTGCAGTTTGTCTACGGCAACGGATTCGCCGACGCGAGCTTGCTCACGTGCTGTGCGCGGCAATGAGATGCCGGTCGCCTGCTGAAACACGTAACGAATCAGGCCACTGCAATCGAGCCCTTGTTCTGGCGAATTACCACCAAATTTGTAATCCACGCCAATCAAAGAAAGCGCGTAGCTAGTGATTTCAGAAGCTGTGTCTTTGGCTTTTACTCCGAGGTCACGCAAAGATTTTTCGGCACGAACCAGCGGAGTCGACGCAGTCGCGTTGGCGTCTTCGGACGGAGCCGCGGCAACTTGCACGCACGAGAGCGCCGCGACAAGCGCGGAAGCTGCGAGCAATGGATAGCGGTTTTTTCGTTTCAGCATTGTCCTGATTCTAAAACACCCCCGCATGTTGCAGTGCGATATGCACGAAGCCTAAGGCGCCAGCTAGGCTAACATTCGCGGTTAGGCTTCATTCAAATCATCGTATTTCACTCGCCCATGTCGACGTCAATTTCTAGTCCCATTCAAGGCAGTTTGGTCGCTATCGTGACCCCCATGCATGCCGACGGCACGCTTGATCTGGCTGCTCTGAAGAAATTGATCGATTGGCATGTTGAATCCGGCACCGCCGCGATTGTGATTGTGGGTACTACGGGTGAGTCGCCAACGGTGGACGTCGATGAGCATGCGGCGCTCATCAAGACGACGGTAGATCACGCTGCGGGCCGGATTAAGGTTATCGCTGGAACGGGCGCGAACTCAACCAAAGAAGCGGTCAGCCTCACTGCTTACGCGAAAAGCGTGGGCGCCGATGCGTCACTGTCAGTCGTGCCGTACTACAACAAGCCGACGCAAGAGGGCCTCTACCAGCACTTCCGCACGATTGCGGAAGCGGTGGAATTGCCGATGATTCTCTACAACGTGCCGGGTCGTACGGTCGCGGATATGTCCACCGCTACCACGCTGCGACTTGCTGAAGTTCCGGGCATTGTGGGTATCAAAGACGCCACGGGTGACATCGCGCGCGGCAGCGATCTGATTCGTCGATTGCGCGTTCTCAAAGGTGCCCAATTCGCTGTGTACAGCGGCAACGACGATTCTGCGCTGGCACTTGTGGCAATGGGTAGTGACGGCGTCATTTCGGTAACAGCTAATGTTGCACCGAAAGTAATGGCGGATATGTACCGTTTCGCACTCGCTGGGGATTTCGCCAAAGCGCGCGCGATCAACGACACCTTGATGCCGTTGCACTTTAATTTGTTTGTTGAAGCTAACCCGATCGCACCAAAGTGGGTGATGGCCCGTCTGGGCCGTTGTGGCCCGACGACGCGCCTCCCGCTGACGCCGCTTTCGACCAAATTTGAGCCCGTTTTGGAAGCCGCGATGCGGCACGGCGGGCTGCTTTAATGTCTCTGTAGACGTAACGATTTTCGAAGATCAGGATCACGCATGAAACCAGTCTCAACGTTCGCGCTGACCGCGCTTGCTTCCATCGCGGTAACGCTTTCCGGTTGCAGCACGATTAGCGACTTCAGCCCGTTTGAAACCAAACGGGTCGAGTACAAATCCGCACAGTCGGGACCGTCGCTCGAAATTCCGCCGGACTTGACGCCGCCAAAGTACGACGATCGATACAAAGCTGGTACCGCCACGCTCTCCGGCGTGAATGCGGCAAACCGCTCAGCCGTGCTTTCAGGTGCGGGTGGCGTGTTGCCTGTGGTTTCAGGGATGCGCGTTGAGCGTGCCGGCACCGAGCGCTGGCTCGTGGTGCCCGGCACAGCAGAGGCGAACTTCCCGCGCATACGCGAGTTTTGGTCGAGCATGAATCTGACGCTTGTGGTCGACGATTCGCGCATAGGTTTGATGGAAACCGACTGGTCAGAAAATCGTGCACGCATTCCTGACGACGTTATCCGCCGCACGATTGGCAAGGTTTTCGACAGCATGTACTCGACGGGTACTCGGGACAAATATCGCACTCGTGTTGAGCGTGGAGCCAATGGCACGACCGAAATTTACGTCAGCCATCGCGGCCTCGAGGAAAAGAACATCGGCAATCAGGCTTCTCCGGCGTTTCGCTGGGAACCGCGCAAGAGCGAACCAGAATTTGAGGCTGAGGTGCTCTACCGCATGATGCAGTATCTCGGTGCGCCGAAAGATCAGGCCGCACAAGTCGCGCAAGCGGCTGTGTCTCCGGCTGCTGCAGCTGCGGGTCGTGTCGATCAGGCGACCATCGTAAAGGTCGGGAACGTTTCTAGCCTTACCGTCACCGATAACTTTGATCGTGCGTGGCGTCGCGTGGGTCTCGCGCTGGATCGTGTCGGCTTCACCGTGGTTGATCGCGACCGTACGGCCGGTACGTATTTCGTGCGTTACGCCGATCCAGACAACATCGCCAAGAGCGAGCCGGGCATCCTCGACAAGCTGAAGTTTTGGTCTTCGGATTCCGGAAAAGACGGCGTCGAGCAGTACCGTATCACGGTGAAAGAGGTCGGCGGCAAGTCGGAAGTTCGCGTGCTCGATAAGGCCGGCCAACCAGACGCCACCGAGATCGGCACCCGCATCGTGACCTTGCTGCACCAGCAGCTCCGATAGTCACTCCAGCACCGTGCGCTTCGCAAGTTTAGGAAGCGGCAGCGAAGGCAACGCGCTCGTCGTTCAGGCGAGCGGCTCCACCGTCATGATCGACTGTGGTTTCGGTATCCGAGAAACCGTCGCGCGCTGCGCCCGGCTTGGCTTGGACGTCGCGGCCATTGACGCCATCGTGATCACTCATGAGCACGGCGATCACGTTGGTGGCGCACCGCGGCTCGCGCGTCGATTCGACATTCCGGTTTGGCTCACCTTCGGCACCCTCGCCGCCACTGAATCTCGATGGGACGGCTGCATCTTGCGCGGCTTTGATTCGCATGACGCGTTCGTCGTGGGCGAAATTGAAGTGCAACCCTTTCCGGTGCCGCATGACGCCCGCGAACCCGCGCAAATGACGGTGACCGACGGCGAACGACGGCTCGGCATCTTGACCGATGTCGGCGAATCCACTCCCTTCATTGAAGCTTCGCTGGCCGATTGCGATGCGCTATTTCTGGAGGCAAACCATTGCGAAACGATGCTCGCGCATTCGCGCTATCCGGCGGGTCTCAAGGCGCGCATTGCGGGGCGCTTTGGGCATTTGTCCAACCGCGCGTCCAGCGATCTGCTTCGAGCCATCGCAGGCCCGAAGTTGCAACATATCGTTGCAGCGCATCTAAGTCGTGAGAACAACACGGCCATCCTCGCGCAAACCGCGTTTGCCGAAGCGCTCGGGGCGGCGGTCGGTGACGTGAAGGTCGCGACGCAGGATTTCGGGCTGGAATGGGTGGATATCGCGTGAACGCCGCGCTGCTCGCCCATGGTTCAATGCCGCCGAAAGCGCGATTTATAGCTTTTTGCGATTATCGACAGCCAGACGGTCATCGCGGCATGAAAAATGCGATAGTCGACTTACTGTTAAAGTCCCACAAAACGCTCGTACGACAGTCGTTGGAGCGAAAAAGTTGTAAAGAACTGCCAAGCGTTCGGAGTTGGCGATGATTCGACCACTGCCGGATGCCGTTATTTTCGATATGGACGGTTTGCTGATTGACAGCGAACGTCTAGCGAGAGCCTCCACGCTGGCGGTGTCGGAGCAGCTCGGGCACCCGATACCCGAGCCGGTTGCAATGCGCATGATTGGGCTCGGGAACGACGCGCTTGAGCGCATGTTGCGCGATGAGCTCGGCGCGAAGTTTCCGCTCAAGCAATTTCGAAACACGTGGAATGAGCATTACGGCGCGCTTGTCGCAAAGGGCGTGCCGGTGAAAGCGGGTGTTCTTGAGGCGCTGACGGCCCTTGCTGCCGCAAACGTGCCCTGTGCCGTCGCTACGTCCACCCAAACGCGTCTGGCGCACCACAAGCTCGAAAATGCGGGCTTGCTGCATCATTTTTCGTTTGTCGTGGGACGTGACGCCGTGGTACACGGCAAACCGGCCCCCGATTTGTACTTGCATGCTGCGGAGCAATTAGGGCATCGTGCCGAGCGTTGCTGGGCGTTTGAGGATTCTTTGCCGGGACTCACTGCAGCTGCAGCTTCCGGTGCACGCACGCATTGGGTGCCCGATCTGGCACACATTCACGTTGACGATTTACCCGCAGGCGTTGAAACGATCGATTCGCTGCATCACATTTGCAGTTGGGTGACGACACGCGCATGACTTGCGCTCGGCTCGCCAGCGTTTGAAAAAATCAGGACGAAAAAAAGCCGGTCACAAGGACCGGCTTTTGATGGTGCGTTAACTGAAACCGATTAGGGCTTCTTCACGGCATCCTTAGCTGCATCTTTAGCGGCTTCAACTGCTTTACCAGCTGCATCCTTAGCTGCGTCAGCGGTTTTCGCTGCTGCATCTTTGGTTGCATCAACAGCTTTGCCAGCTGCATCTTTAGCTGCGTCAACTGACTTACCAGCGGCGTCTTTAGCAGCATCAACGGCTTTAGCAGCAGCGTCTTTTGCAGCGTCAACAGGAGCTGGAGCGGCAGCAGGAGCTGCAGCAGGTGCTTCAACTTTTGGTGCTTCGACTTTCGGCTCTTCTTTTTTACCGCAAGCGACGAGGCCAAGCGCCATCAGCGCAGCAACTAGGAGGGTCTTTTTCATTATGTGTCCTTACAACGTGAATCGTTAACGAATGTGTGTGCCTTAAGGAGAATCTCCCTCAGTGGAGACCACCCCGGTGAGCGAAACCAGAATAGAAACTGAGTGAGGGACGGTAGTATAGCCAAAACGGTCCTATCGGAAATCCCGCAACTTACAACCCGAGCGCTTCTGGGAAGACGCGCTGGCCGCCTTGTTCCCAAAGTACTTCAAAGTCATTGGCGTAAGGTATTGATTTTGCTGGACTTTGTAAATTCAGTCGGCCACGGGAATGCACCGAATCGGGGCGAAAAAGAAAGTGTTGCCGGTCTGCAACAGCGAAACTAGAGGGGGGAAGGCCGCGCGCGTCCGAGCCGACGATTTCGATCCGGTGCCCCAATGTCTTGAGCAAGTTGATGAGCCGCGGCGCTTGCGTGGTGACGTAGGCCAAATCTACGAGCAGAATGCGGACGTGAACGTGGCGATCAAATGCGGCGCGCTGAAGTGCCTCACAACGTGCTTTGCTGCCCCAATCTTGGAGCGCGAGTGAATGGTCAAACACGTTAATCGTTCGCGTTGCGCGCGCGATCAAATCATCAAGCGCGAGTGACACGTCGTTCCACGAAATGAGCGTGCGTTGTGTTTCGTCTGCCGCGCCGTTAACGTGATCTGAGTCGGTGGGATCAAGGGGTTCGTTAGCGTTGCTCATGGTGTCGCCTCCAAAAATATCTATGCCGTGACGATTCGTACCCAACCATCGCGGTACCACGCGTAGAGTGCGTCGATTGTTTCAGTCTTCGCATCCGCCGGCACTGAAAGCGTGCGCGTATCGGCAAGTGAATGCCACAGCTCGGCGTCGCCCTGCACTACAAAAGCGTCGCCGTTGATGAACAAGAATTCGTCATCGTACAAACATTGCGTTCCCGCCGCGAGGGCTACTGCGCCGCCCTTTGCACTACCGCAAGCCTTTGCAAAGGCCGTTCGCGAGAGCAGTGGTTTCGGTTCCGAGAATTCAACGGACGGTTTCGGATCGGTCGCATAACAACCGGCAAATTGCTTGATCGCTGCTTTATCCATTTGCAGTTTCGCAATGGCGTCGGCTACTTCACGTTGATACTGTTTAGGCATGCGCGCGGGGTGATCCGTGGCTGTTAAATCAGGATCGGCGAGACGGCCCTCAACTTCACTGGTGGCACCAATCCAATCTAAAAAACCATCAGCCAGTTCTTGATGTGTCGGCGCACGAAAACCGATGGAATATGTCGTGCAAAAACCTTCCGACTGCATCGCCACGCCATCATGCGCGACATGCGGCGGCAAATACAACATGTCGCCAGCTGTTAACTCAAACGTTTCCGACGGCACCATACGCTTCAAAATTTTCAGCGGCGCATCGGGAATCAGCGACAGGTCTTTTTGCTCCGAAATTTCCCAGCGCCGCGTGCCCATGCCTTGTAGCAAGAACACATCGTACGAATCAAAATGTGGCCCAACGCCACCGCCGGGGGCAGCGAGCGACACCATCACGTCGTCCAACCTCGCATACGGCAAGAAACTGAATTTGCGCAGCAACGCGTCAGCAGCCGGCAGATGCAGATTCAAGCCTTGCACCAAAAGCGTCCAGTCGCGAGCGGGCAGTTTTGCGATGCGCGCTTTGGTAAACGGCCCGTCTTCGAGCACAAATTTTTTGCCCTGACGCAACACGAGACGCGATTCCACATCCTCCGAGCACGCGAGCTTCCACATGTCGTCAATGCTCAACAGTTCTGCAAACGCGGGCACCGCCTGCTCAATGTGTTTCCAATGTTTTTGCCAGTGTTTGGCCATGAACTCACGTGGCGTGAGTCCGCCGAGAAGCGTTTTGGTAGTGGGATTTGTGTTTGCGTTCACGTGGCATCCGGTGTGGCGTTGGCAAGGTGACTTACGTGCGGCATCTTCAAACGCCGCGCGCTCTCTATAATTTGCACCCGTGAGGATTCTAGTTTCTAACGACGACGGCTATCAGGCACCAGGCATCATTGCGCTGGCCGAGGCGTTGTCGACGGTGGCCGATGTGACAGTCGTTGCCCCGTCCAGGAACCGCAGCGCCACGTCGAATTCCATCACCTTAGATCGCCCGCTAATCGTTGAGCGCGCCGCCAACGGGTTTTATTACGTCGACGACGGCACCCCCGCCGATTGCGTTCATCTCGCAGTGACAGGTTTTCTCGATTTTCGACCCGACCTTATCGTGTCAGGCATCAACGACGGCTCAAACCTTGGCGACGACACGATTTACTCCGGAACCGTGGCCGCGGCCATGGAAGGATATTTACTTGGCATTCCAGGCATTGCCGTTTCGCTCGCGGCGCGGCCGGTCACGCACTTCGCGACGGCTGCGCAAGTCGCGCTGGATTTGGTAAAGCGCATTCAGACGAGCTCACCTGTTGCGCCGTGGTTATTGAACGTGAACGTGCCGGATGTGCCGTTTAGTGCGCTCAAAGGCGTTCGCACGGTGCGTTTGGGCAAGCGCCATCAAGCTGAGCCGGCTGTGCGCGTGCCACGACAAGATGGTCGAATCGAATATCGTGTGGGTCCCGTTGGCAAAGCGGCAGATGCTGGCCCCGACACTGACTTTGGCTGTATCGCCGAGGGCTATGCAACGGTGACGCCGCTATCGATTGATTTGACCAAGTTCGATGCGCTGCATCTCGTTAAGGGATGGCTCGCATGAGTGTCGGGGCGCCGCGTCAATCGGCCGAGGGCTCGGGCATGACCTCCGAGCGCACGCGCTTGCGCATGATTACGCGACTGCGAGAGCAGGGCATTCGAGACGAAGTCGTGCTCAACGCGATGTCGTTGGTCCCGCGCCACGTCTTCGTTGAAGAGGCGTTTGCCAGTCGCGCGTATGAAGACACGGCGCTGCCGATCGGCTTCGCGCAAACCATTTCGCAGCCGTGGGTCGTCGCACGTTCGTGTGAGCTCGCACGCGCCGGAAACGCCATTGATA
Organism: Casimicrobium sp.; assembly: GCA_036733505.1. Taxonomy (GTDB): domain Bacteria; phylum Pseudomonadota; class Gammaproteobacteria; order Burkholderiales; family Casimicrobiaceae; genus Casimicrobium. Next base: position 5,991 of record DAINAJ010000014.1, on the reverse strand, counting down.
TGGCGCTCGAAATTGGCGGTGGATGCGGCTATCAAGCCGCTGTGCTCGCGCGGTTGGCGAAAGAGGTGTACACCATTGAGCGCATCGGCGCGTTGGCAGCGAAGGCGCGTAAAACGCTCTCGAGCATCGGCGTGAACAACGTAAAAGTGCGTAACGCGGACGGGCGCGAAGCTGCGTCCAACGTTGTGCAGTTTGACGTGATTCTCGTGGCGGCGGGCGGGGCAGCGGTACCGCCGAATTTATTTGGTTTGCTCGCCGACGGCGGGCGAATGGTCATTCCGCTGGGCACGCCCGAGCGGCAGCGTCTGACGTTGGTCACTCGTAATGGTGAATCTTTTCAGCAACAAGCGTTCGAAGAGGTGGTGTTCGTGCCCCTCAAATCAGGACAGGAATAAATGCAGACTCTTCCCTCAGCTCCACGCGCGTTCGGCGTCGCCTTCACCAACACGTCACTGCTGGCCAGTGCGCTGCTGGTTGCTTTGCTCGCAGGCTGTACGACCAGCGTCCCCGCGCCCGTGGTGGATCGCACCGCACGCCCGGTGGTGACTCCGCGACCGGACATTCGTCCGCTACCGCCAGTGACCTCCGGCGCAAATCCAAGCGTGCCGGGCAACACCGCTGGCTCGCAGTTTCATGTGGTTCAACGCGGCGAAACGCTCTATGGCATTGCGCGAAACAACAACGTGGATATCAACGCGTTGGCTGCCTGGAACAACATGGCCACGACACAGCCGATCCGCGAGGGGCAGGTGCTGCGTTTGTCGCCCGTGTCGGGTGCAACCGGGGCCTTGCCAGCCGGCGCAACTGTGACGCCCATTCCGCCCGCCGCATCGATTCAGGGGCAACCGCTGCCCGGCCCGTCCGCGCCGCCAGCGCCCGTGCTCGCCCCTGTTGGCCCCGGCCCGGCGTCGATGCCGTCGCCCGCCGTAACTCCCGTCGAGGCACCGCTCAAGCGTGAGCCCAAGGCGCAACGCGTGCCTTACAGCGACGCCGCGCTCGCCGCGATGCAGCGCAGCGAAGGCGTGTCGCCGACGATGCCGATGCCCGTCGCGCCCGTTGGCGACGGTCGCGTCGCGACACCAGCGCCCGCGACTCCGGCCGCAGCCCCCATTGACGCTGAAATTCGGCCCGGCAATGGCGTAGACCGCGAGGGCATCGCGTGGACGTGGCCGACTACTGGCAAAGTGGCGAGCAAGTTCAACGACAAGGCGCCGATGAAAGGCATCGACATCGCGGCCAATGCAGGCACATCGGTCGTCGCAGCCGCCACGGGCAAAGTGATTTACGTCGGCAAAGAGCCGCGCGGCTACGGTCAGATGATCGTCGTCAGCCATGCCAAAGAAACGGTCAGCGTTTACTTCCACGCCGACAAGGTGCAAGTCAAGGAGCAGCAACGTGTATTGCTGGGCCAAAAGCTCGCCGAAGTCAGCGATACCGCAGGCAACAAAATGCACTTCGAGGTGCGCCGGCAGGGACGCCCACTGGATCCGCTGGCACTGATGCCACGGTAATAGCCGGACGGCTTATTGCAGTCTATTGAAACGTACAGCTTTTGTGCGCTAGCGACAGCCTGGCGGTTGTTTGACGCATAAAATAGCGTTAGTCGACAATTGTGAAAAATGGCGGATAAGCCAAGCAGGCTAGTCGATGGACCGTAAAAGCTGTTAATGAGACATGGCAATGAGGCGGGTTGCGTGCAGCGCTTTCCGCAACCAGACCATCCTTGGTGACACGCGATCGGTAAGCAACGAAAAACGCCCCTCATGGGGCGTTTTTTTTGGGGAGCTTCCGCGCTGTCGCGGCGCGAAAACAACCGCTTGGGATCGCATCGCGTTTTTGGATCAGCCGTCAACACTGATCCGTGACGCGATTCGCAGGCGCGGCCTCTGTCTCGCTTTCAGCAGGTCGGCGGCACATAGCGACGCCGGGTTGTCGCCTAACCTTTGCGCCAACGGCCTCGGCTCAGTAGTAGCGCGTCGCCTGCGCCCACGGAGCAAGGGGTGCTAGCCCGTCATCAATCATCGCATTGGCTTGGCTTTTGTTGCGCTTGCTGGCGGGGAGTTCATCGACCAATTCTTCGTCGCGACCTTGCGCGCACAGAATGTCGTTCATTACGCGCGGGTCGCGGTTGGCCGTCGCCCAAAGCTTTTGGTCGGCGCGTTTGGCGCGCGCTTTGGCCGTGTAGGTCTTTACCCACGACTGTGTGTCGCGTGTCGGGCGAACCACGACGCGCGAGAGCAGGCCGAACGTCACTAGCGCGACGACGGTGAGAATCGCCCACTCGTACGCAAAGCCTGTGTTGACGGCGTCGAGCGCGCGCTCGGTGAGTGTGACGACGGCCATGATGGCGATGCCGAGCACGTAGGTGGGCACTTGTTTGGCCGAGAAAATGTCAGAGAAGGCACTTTTGGCAGCGGTAGCGCCGTTGAGAACGCGATCGAGCCCGTCGTGTGTTTCGGGGAGGTGAGTGTTCAACATATCTTTGTGTCCTTTCAAAACGTCGCCGGAATTACTTGTGGCGACAACTTGAATTTAGGGTAACCCCTGATATATTGCAAATTGATGTTAGTGATGATTTCTATTGTTATGATGAATGGTTTGCTGGGATGACGCCGAATTTCCGCACCTTAGATCTGAATTTACTGCGCGTTTTCGACGAGGTGATGGCGACCCAAAACATCACGCGAGCCGCAGAAACGCTGGCGATGACGCAGCCGGCTGTGAGCAATGCGTTGCGCCGATTGCGCGAGGCTCTAGGCGACGAGTTGGTCACGCGCTCAGGCTACGGCGTGACGCCTACGCCCAGAGCAATTGCTCTATGGCCATCGGTTCGCGACGCGTTGGCAAGCTTGCAGTCGAGCATCGCGCCCGCCGCCTTCGATCCGGCGCATTCCACGCAGAATTTTGTGTTGGCAATGGCCGACGCGACGGCTGCCATGCTGGTGCCGCCGCTGATTCGGCACATCGAAACGCAGGCACCGACGGTGACGCTTCGCGTGTTGCCGTTGATTACGCGTGATCCGCGCGCATTGCTCGAGGCGGCGGAGGTGGATTTGGCGGTCGGCTACTTTCCCGCGGTGGTGGCCGCGCTCAATTTGCAGACGATGCAAACCGGCGGCACGGGAAGCTTTGCGCACACGCAGCTCTACAGCGGCGAATACGTGTGTGTGATGCGCCGTTCGCATCCGCTCGCCGCCGAACCGTTGACGCTCGACACATTTTGCGGCGCGCGGCATTTGCTCGTGAGTTTTTCTGGGCGACCGTATGGCTTCATTGATGAAGCACTCGCACCGCTGGGGCGACGTCGCAATATTGTGCTCACCGTGAATCAGTTTTTCACAGCGGGGCGCGTGGTGGCGGGTTCAGACTTGCTGACGGTGTTACCTCGACACTTTTTGCCGTCCACCGGCATGCTCGATGAACTCGCGGTCATGGAGCTTCCGTTTGCTGTGCCACCGGTGCGCGTGGATATGGTGTGGCACCGGCGCTTGCGCAGCGATGCGGCGCAGACGTGGCTGCGCGCGGCGGTGGTCGACGCGGTGACAGACAGCGCAGTGCGCGCGTAACGGTGAGCTTGCGCCACCATGCCACGCGCGTGCGCCGACATGTCGCTGCCGCTCAATACGCCATCGTTACGCCCGCGAAAACGCTTCGCCCTGCCAGCGGCGCGAAGTCTTTGAGAAATGACGTGTGCACGCGCATGTCGCGGTTGCTGAGGTTTTTTCCAACGATGTAGAAGTCCGCGTGTCGATTCGCTCCGAGCGTCCACCGATAGCGCGCCGTCGCGTCGACGCGAGTGAAGCCGGCCGTCTCGCTCTCGAACGACGCCACGTTGTTCTGCGCAAACGTGTGGGTCGCGCCAAGATCGACGTACCACGCGTTGGCGGCGCCTCCACGCCACGTGAGCTTGCCGCCGATACGCGACGGGCTCATGCGAGGCAAATTTCCGCCGTTCGTCCCGGTGATGACACCGCGAACCGTGTCGGCCATGACCGCAAACCCGAAGCCCTGTGTCGGCACGAATGCGGCGCTCAACTCTGCGCCTGTGAAGCGCGCGTCAACATTTCGAAATTGCCGTTTGAGCAGCTCCGCACTGTCTTCGATTTCGCCTTCGTCGTTAACGTGGTCGGCCAAGCCGTCCCCGTTTTCATCGACACTCGCCCCGTAGACAAATCCCTTGACGGTGTTGCGAAACAGCGAAGCGTTCACGCGCCACGCGCCGCGCTGAAGCTTGTACGAGAGATCGAGGTTTTGCGAGCGCTCTCGCGTGAGTGCTGCGTTGCCAACGTCGTAGGTCAGCGTCGCAATGTGCGCTCCGTTTGAGTAGAGTTCCTCAATGGCGGGAGCACGTTCAGCATGCGTAAACGAAGCCGTGATCGCGCTGTCGCGGCTGAGTTGCCATTGGTAGCCGACCGAGCCGTTGCCGAGCGAGAAACTGCGTCGTGGCAACGCCGAGGCTTCCTCTGGCGTGTGTACGACACGCTCCAGTCGCGCGCCAATTTCGATGCGACCTGGCCCCAGTGCGCGCTCGGTCACCGCGAAGAGGGCGTGACTTCGCGTCTGCGTCAACGGCACAATCGTCTCGTCGCCAACAGCGGAGAACTTCGAAGATTCCACATCGGCGCCGACTACCGTACGCCACCCCGAAACGGGTCGCGTTTGTAGATCAAATCGTGCGCCCGTGGAACGATTGCTAAATACCGTTCCGACGTTGCCATCGGACTCAATTTCGGCGTGTTCGTAGCGGTTGTTAGACGCGCTGAAGCGAACGCGCTCAAGGCCCATCACGTCATTGAATTCACCGAGCGCGTCGATTCGGTCGCGTGCTAGATCAATGCGGGTGGCGTCTGGCGAAGGAATCCCGTAATTGCTCTCAAATCGATTGATACCCACGCCGACGAACCCGTTGTTGCTAATCAACGAGGCACCGACACTCCCGTTGCGGGAGGCCGTATCGGAGTTCGCAAGGCGGCCACTGTTCGCGGTGTCGACGTCGCCCGTTTTGCGGTCTGAAAATTCGCCGGTGAACGCCAGCGACCCTGCGCTCGTGCGCAGTTGCGCGCCGATGTCGCGCGTTCGTTCGGCTGTAGAGAAGCGGGTGTCGGCGATTACGCGTGTTCGCTCAGTGTGTGTTTGCGGAATGCGGTCGGTGACAACATTGACCAGTCCGCCAATCGCGCCGGAGCCGTAGAGTAAGGTCGCCGGGCCGCGCAGAATTTCTATCTGACGCGCGCCGAGGGTCTCGCTCGAAACCGCGTGATCTGGACTGATGGTCGACACGTCGGCCGAGCCCATGCCGTTTTCTGTCGTTTTGATTCGCGGTCCATCCAGACCGCGAATAATCGGGCGGCTTGCGCCGGGGCCGAACGACGAGGATTGAATGCCCGCCTGTCCCGCGAGGGTGTCACCTAGGCTCGCGGCACGTTCGCGAGCGAGCGTGTCACGGCTCACCACGACGCCCGGCTGCACCGATTGCAGCTCGTCGCGATTTGCAAACGGGGCGGCGGTGACGATCACCTTTTCGACCTTCGCTGGCTCGGTGGTGGTGTTGGCCTGAGCAGGCGGTGCCGCAGAAGGTTCGGTTTGGGCGTGCGCCATGGCGGCGAGCGCGCCGAACTGCGCCGCCATCAGCACTCGCAGCGCGTTTGTTGACCTGAATGGGGCTTGGAGCCGAAGCGCTTTTGCGTGGGACATGGGTATTTCCAATTTGCAACAAAATTGCATTATAGGAAATACTTTCTTTAATGCATCATGGTTGCGTTAAGGTCGTGAGCTGTCGATGTTGAAGTCAAAGGTCGCGCTTTCACGATACAGCTTTTGCGGATGAACGACTTCTGCGTGGGGGCCCAACGGTATTTGTTGTGTAGTCGACATATCAATAAATTTGGCTATAACGACCGCCTGGATGTCGCTCATGCGAAAAAGCTGTATCGACTTGAGATCGCGGTTTGGGGAGACGCACGCTGATTAAAACGCCGACAGGTTGCGAGG
>DAINAJ010000013.1:22416-31596 GCA_036733505.1 Casimicrobium sp. | reverse complement strand
AGTTTGGCGTTGTTGCCGCCACCGCCCGCAGAGGGCTCAGCGCGAGCGGCCTCTGATCTGGAAACGCATCGCACCACGAGAAGCCTGCGCGACACGCCGCGCTGGGCGCTGGCGACCCGCGACGCCAATCTGAAATTCCCAGCCGCCGCCGATACGTTTTCGTGTGCGCTCGATGCTCCGATCAGCGCGGAATCCACTCCGCACCTGAACATGCTGCTGCGTCGCACCTTGCTCGACGCGGGGCTCTCAACGTATGCCGCGAAAGATCGCTATAACCGCCCAAGACCATTCGTCGCGCTAAACGAAAACATGTGTACTCCCGCCGAGGACGCAACGCTGCGCAAAGACGGCTCGTACCCGTCAGGTCACGCCGCACTGGGGTGGGCGTGGGCCTTGGTGCTCGCTGAGATTGCGCCGGAGCGCACCGATGCGTTGATTGCACGTGGGTTGGCGTTTGGTCAGAGCCGCGTGATTTGCGGAGTGCACTGGCAGAGCGACGTTGAAGCCGGACGGACGATGGGCGCGGCAGCGGTGGCGCGGTTGCATGCGAACGAGGTGTTTCGCGCGCAACTCGCGGCGGCGAAAGAAGAGGTCCAGAGCGCAAGAGCAGCAGGCAAGAAGCCCGCGCTCGATTGCAAAGCCGAGGCCGCAGCGCTCGGCGTGAAGTAACGTCATGTGTGGCCGCGTTGCGGCCACCGCACAACGGCGAATTAGCCGAGTTGCGCCAACATGTTTTCCGCAAACGAGCAGTTCGCTGCGCCGACGCCTTCAACGTTGACTTGCTTCACTACGCCGTTGTCGACGAGAAGCGAGAAGCGTTGGCAACGAACGCCCATACCCTTCGCAACCAAGTCAAGCTCAAGACCGAGCGCTTTGGTGAACGCGGCAGAACCGTCGCCCAACATGCGGATCTTGTCGCCGACGTTTTGCGAGCGGCCCCAGGCGCCCATCACGAAACCGTCGTTTACGGCCATGCAAACGATGGCGTCAACGCCCTTGGCTTTGAGCGCGTCGAAGTTCTTCAGGTAACCAGGAACGTGCGCGGAAGAACAGGTTGGCGTGAACGCACCTGGCAAGCCGAAAATCACGATTTTCTTGCCAGCAGCGAGCGCCGCAATGTCCACCGGCTGTGGGGGCATCGGGCAGTTTTTGCCGTCGTCGTAGCCCACGGATTCGGTAAGCGTGCCAGCGGGGAGGGTGTCGCCAATTTTGATCGTCATGATGTGTCCTTTGGAGGTTGGGTGGGAGCGGCGCAAGCCGCGATCCCGGTTCGATTTCCGCTGTGCTGGTGGCTCGCGCCACCCACGCTCTGGTGCGCAAAGAGGTGAATCGGTGAAATCGAGGAAAATCATAGTCGAAATGAATACCCTCTCTGAATTCAAGGCTTTTGCGGAGCACCTGGCGGACGTCGCGCGGCCCATCGCTAAGCGCTACTTCCGCTCGAATCTCACGGTGATCGACAAGCCGGACGCAACGCCGGTGACCCTCGCCGATATGGAAATCGAGACGAGCATTCGCGAAGAAATCGCCCGCGTGTATCCCGCACATGGCATCCTCGGCGAAGAGCATGACGCGGTGAACCTCGCGGCGGATTGGGTGTGGGTGATCGACCCCATCGACGGCACCAAAGCCTTCACCTGTGGCAAGGCGCAATTCGGCACGCTGATCGCACTCACTTTTAGGGGCGAGCCCGTCGTCGGCGTGATCGATCAAGCGATTACCGATGAGCGTTGGGTCGGCGTGAAGGGCGGCGGGGCGACCTTGAACGGCGTCGCAGCGCGCGTCAACAAGAAAGTTAAGCCGCTCGCTGAAACCATTGTGCTGGTGACTACGCCGGATCAATTTGTGGGGCCGGGATTGGCGGCATTCGAGCGCTTGAAGGTCGCGTGCAAGGGCGTTTACTACGGTGGCGATTGCTACAACTACGCCCTCATCGCGTCGGGGCACGTGGATCTTGTCGTTGAAATGGGCTTGAAAACCGTGGACTTTGCCGCGCTGGTCAATCCGATCATCGAAGCCGGCGGCGTTGCGACGGATTGGCGCGGTGCTCCACTCACCATTTCGAGCGACGGCACGATGATTGCTGCGGCGAACCGAACGCTCGCCGACGAAGTGCGCGCAGTCTTGGCCGCATGACACTCAATCCACTTTTTCGCCCGCTCGTCGAACGCGAGCTCAAGAATCGCTTTCTGGGCGGCGTGCTCTCGCCGGTGTGGTGGCTTGCGCAACCGCTTCTTACGCTGGGTGTTTACGCGCTGGTGTTTGGGTTGTTTATGCGCTCGCCGGTGCCGGCGAAATATGGAGATAGTTTTGTCGCGTATCTCGCGGTGGGTTTGTGGCCATGGCTCGCGTTTGCCGAGAGCGTGACGCGATCAGCGTCAAGCCTGATCGCGCAAGCGGCGCTGATTACCCGCACCGCGCTGCCGCGTGCGTTCGTGCCACTCTCCGCTGTGCTGGTGACGTTTGCGTTGAACTGGCTTGCACTGTCAGTGATTGTGCTGCTGTTCAAAGCGCTCGGATTTCCGGTGCATTTGAGTGGCATTTTGTTCTCATTGCCCGCGTGGATTGCGCTGTTTCTTGCGGCGCTGGGTTTAGCGTGGATTGTGTCGACCGCACAGGTGTTGGTGCGTGATGTTGAGGGCATGCTGGGGCCGCTTTTTATGCTGCTCTCGTTCGTGTGCGGCATTCAATATGGCCTTGAATCGATTCCCGCCGATTGGCGCGGCGTGGTGCTCGCCAATCCTTTCACGCACGTGATTGCGCGGCTGCATGATACGTACTTGGCCGGCGCAGCATTTACGGCCATGGACACCATGCTCGTAGGGGGTGGTGCGTTGATTGCCGTCGTGGGCTATGCGTTTTTCAATCGCGTTGCGCCACATGTGGACGATTACCTATGAGCGAAATATTGCTCACGGTCGATCACGTTAGCAAAACGTTTCCGCGCATTGGGCGGCATGGCGCGGGCTTTGCAGCGCTAACGCGTTTGTTGCTTGCGAAGCCTTTGGCCGAGGGCGGCTTCGTTGCATTAAACGACATCGATTTTTCTGTGCGACGCGGCGAATCGTTTGCGCTGGTCGGTGAGAACGGCGCGGGCAAATCAACGCTTCTGAAAATCATCGCTGGTGTGTTGCAGCCTACGAAAGGCAGCGTTTCGCGAACGGGAACGGTCGGCGCGTTGCTCGAACTCGGCGCAGGTTTTCACCCGGAGTATTCGGGGCGCGAAAACTTGAAATTGGCTGCGGCGCTGCAAGGGCTCACGGGTACCGAGTTCGAGGCCAAACTCGACGAAATCATTGCGTTTGCGGACATCGGGGAGCACATCGACGCGCCGATCAAAACGTATTCCACGGGCATGGTCGTTCGCCTTGGCTTCGCCTTGGTGACGGCGCTGAAACCCGATTTGCTGATTACCGACGAAGTGCTCGCGGTGGGTGACGAATCGTTTCAGAACAAATGCATCGCGTGGATGGAGCAGTACCTCTCCGACGGCGGCACGCTGCTGCTCGTTTCACATTCGCTCTATCACGTAAAGAAACTTACGCAACGCGCGGTGTGGCTCGATCACGGCGGCATGCGGATGATCGGCTCGTCGAACGATGTGGCCATCGCGTACCAGGCGTTTCACGAAGCAAAGCAAGCGGGTGCGAAACAAGCCGCGATTGACGCTGATTCGGTCGCGTTGGGCCAGTACGCGGTGGTTGATCTGAAACTCGAAAACGTCACGACCACCGGCATGACGGTGCGCGGCCGACTCAAAAGCCGCGACGGTCGCGTGCCGCACGTGGCGCTTGGCATTGTGCGCATGGACGGCACGCCGATTTACGGCACCACGTCAGAGATTGACGGCCAGCCGCTGCGCGAAACTGCAGCTGGAAGCTTCGAGTTTGCGCTCACTTTCGCCGAATGGGCTTTGCTGCCGGGGGCCTACAAGCTGCGCGCACATGCGTTGGACCCTGAAGGTATGCGCCTCTACGACACCGTTGAGCGCGACTTCACTGTGCTGGGTGATTCGCGTGAACAGGGATTTGTGCGTTTGTCGCACCGTTGGCACGCGTGACGCTTCAATCGCCGCGAGCGATGTGACAAACAACTTTTTATGCGTATCGACCAACAGGCGGCGGTTGTAGCGATAAATATGCGTAAGTCGATAAGTCAATAAAAACGCCTTGAATGACCGCCCAATTGTCGTTGAAGCTCAAAAGTTGTTTCACTGAGATGCGCCTCGCGTTCCAAGAAATATCCACTTGTGCATTGCAACATAGGGAAACTACTGACTATAATCGTGGGCTTTGTTCGATTGGCTACACGCAAGATACTGCGCGCAACCAGCGACAACAAGACACTACAAGCAGGCAAGTAGTTCGTAGGCTAAAGGGAGCACTAAGCGCCCGGCCCGCCGCTCGCGGAAATCTCGTTCGTCGTTAAGTTAAGTCCACTATGTTGAGTGAAATCAGTCTGCAAAATCCAACCATCGTGCGCATGCTGAAATGGCAAGTGGGCATTACGGTTGCGTTCGCTGTGATCGCGGGGATCGTCTCGGGGGAGCATGGTGCCGTGTCTGCCGTATTGGGCGGGCTGACCAACATCTTTGCCTCGATCGTCTACGTAGTCGTAGCTAATTTTGGTTTGAGCCGCACGAACGGCGCTGGCCTTTGGCCATTGCTTCGGGCGGAACTTGTGAAATTGGTTTTTATAGCTATTCAGTTAGGTGTAATCATCAAGTTCTACGATTCGCTGGTTCTACTGGCGATGTTCGCTACGTTTTTGGTGACCTTGTTGGCATGGCGAGCTGTTCTGCTCGTGACGAGCAACCAGAGCACCCGCTAGATACTTTAAGCGCCGCATGTGCTGGCGCTGTAACAAATTTCGATTTAAACGACCATGTCTGAATCCAGCACCGCAGTCCAGACCCCATCTGAGTACATTCAGCATCACCTGACGAACCTGCAAGGGACGTTTAACGGTAGCGCCTTTAACGTCGACTCAGTCATCATGGGTTGGGCGCTAGGCCTCATCGTGTTTGGTGCGTTGTGGATGCTTTCGCGTGGCGTTAAGAAAGACGGCGTACCGGGCAAAGGGCAGGCGTTTTTTGAATTGCTCTACGAATTCGTCGACAGTCAAGTGAAAGACATGTATCACGGCGACCGCCGTTGGATCGTTGGTGTTTCGTTCACCGTGTTCGTCTGGATTCTGGTCATGAACATGGTGAAGTTCATTCCAGTTGACGCCGTCAGCTGGTTCACGGAACACGTGCTGCACCTGCACAACTGGAAACCGGTCCCGACCGCTGACTTGAACACCACGCTCGCGATCTCGCTCTCCGTCATTTTGCTGATGATGGTCGAGAGCGTGAAGGCCAAAGGCGTCGGCGGCTACATCAACGAATTGTTTAATTCGCCCTTCCACGCGCACAACATCGTCGCGAAGATCATTCTGTTGCCGTTTAACTTCGCGTTTCAGCTGATCGAATTGCTCTCCAAACCACTTTCGCTTGCACTGCGTCTATTCGGCAACATGTATGCAGGCGAAGTCATTTTTTTGCTCATCTCGCTGCTTGCTGCCGCAGGTATTGGTGGCGTGTTGGTAGGTGCCATCCTGCATGCCGGATGGGCCATCTTCCACATTCTGGTTGTGCCGCTGCAAGCGTTCATTTTCATGATGCTGACTGCGGTTTACCTCGCAATGGCGCACGAGGCGCACTAAGTCTTGGTGCTCGCCGCGCCGCTATTTACTGATTCGTTACTCAACTTGTTACTGCTTTAATTTCTCACTGAAAGGAAACTCAAATGGAAGCCATTCAAAAAATGATGGTCATCGCGTCTGTTCAAGGCTACACCGCTCTCGCGGTTGGCATCATCATCGGCCTCGGCGCCCTTGGTGCTTGTATCGGTGTGGGCATCATGTGCTCTAAGTTCCTCGAATCTGCTGCACGTCAACCTGAGCTGATTCCACAACTGCAAGGCAAAGTGTTCCTGCTGCTCGGTCTGATCGACGCTTCGTTCATTATCGGTGTGGGTATCGCGATGTTCCTGGCAACGGCAAACCCGCTGCTGGGCGCGCTCGCCAACGTCAAGTAACGACGGGTTTGCAACGATTTTGCAAGACCATTTAGCAACCCTACACATCGGAGTCGCCGCATGAACATCGGCATGACGCTCCTGCTGCAAGGCATTGGCTTTTTCATTTTTCTGTTCGTCGTCTACAAGTTCGTCCTGCCGCCTTTGGCAGACGCGGTAGAAGGCCGTCGCCGTCAGATTGCTGACGGACTGGCTGAGGCAGAAAAGGGCAAAGCCTCGCTGGCCACTGCGCAGAAAGAAGTGGACAAAATCATCGCCGAAGCCAAGGCTAAAGCGACGGATATCGTGGCAACCGCTGAAAAACAGCGCAATGCAACGATTGAAGCCGCCAAAGGCGACGCTAAAGCCGCTGGCGAACGTGAGAAGCAGATGGCTGCGGACGAAATCGCCCAGCTGTCGGTGAAAGCAAAAGAAGAGTTGCGTGACCGGGTGGCCGACCTTGCGGTCGCGGGTGCCCAACGCATCCTCGCGCGCGAAATCAACCCGCAAGTTCATGCTGAACTGTTGGGTCAATTGAAGGCTGAGCTTTAACCATGGCTGAACTCGCGACCATCGCCCGCCCGTACGCAGAAGCGGCATTTGCGCTTGCGCGTGACAGCGGCATGCTGCCTAAGTGGGCCGACACGCTTGCCGTGTTGGCAGCGGTCGCCTCTGATGCCAAGGTTGCTGCGGCCGTTGACAATCCAAAGCTCTCGTCGGAACAAAAGCAATCGCTCTTCACCACGGTGATGGGCGACAAGCTGGACGTGAACACGACGAGCTTTGTGAAAGTTTTGCTTGAGGCTGACCGCGTCAAGCTGCTGCCGCAAATCAACGAGCATTTTCAGGCGTTGAAGCGCGACAACGACAACGTGGCCCGCGCCACGATCGTGTCTGCATTCCCGTTGACGGAACAGCAGCGCGACGAATTGAAGGGCGCGCTAGCTAAGCGCTACGGCCGCCAAATTGAGACGGCGGAACAGGTCGACCCAGCGCTGCTCGGCGGCGCGCGAATCATCGTCGGCGATCAAGTGATCGATCGTACGGTGGTCGGCCAACTGCAAAAGATGTCCCGCCAGATCAAGGCGTAAACCCATAACGAAATGACCTCCGTGCTGGAGTAAGCAATGAATTTGAATCCCTCTGAAATCAGCGAACTGATTAAAGCCAAGATCGCGAACCTCGATGTTGGTAGCGAAGTGCGGACCCAGGGCACGGTGGTCTCGGTGACCGACGGTATCTGCCGCGTGCATGGCCTCGCAGACGTAATGCAAGGCGAGATGCTTGAGTTCCCGGGCAACACGTTCGGCCTCGCATTGAACCTTGAGCGCGACTCTGTCGGCGCCGTTATTTTGGGTTCGTACGAGCACATCACCGAAGGCGATACCGTTAAGTCGACTGGCCGCATTTTGTCGGTGCCCGTCGGGCGCGAACTGATTGGTCGCGTAGTCAACGCGCTGGGCGAACCGATCGACGGCAAAGGACCGATCAACGCCAAAGAAACCGACGTGATCGAAAAGGTCGCACCAGGCGTTATCGCTCGTAAGTCAGTCTCGCAGCCTGTGCAAACCGGTCTCAAGTCCATCGACGCGATGGTGCCAGTTGGCCGCGGCCAGCGCGAGTTGATCATTGGCGATCGCCAAACCGGTAAGACCGCTGTGGCGATTGATGCGATCATCAACCAGAAAGGCAAAGACCTCGTCTGCGTTTACGTCGCTATCGGCCAAAAAGCTTCGACCGTTGTTAACGTGGTCAAGAAGCTCGAAGAAAAAGGCGCGATGGCCTACACCATCGTTGTTGCAGCAACGGCGTCCGATTCGCCGGCGATGCAATATCTGTCGGCATACTCTGGCTGCACGATGGGTGAATACTTCCGTGATCGCGGCGAAGACTCGTTGATCGTTTACGACGATCTGTCTAAGCAAGCTGTTGCGTATCGCCAAATCTCCCTGCTGCTGCGCCGTCCTCCGGGCCGCGAAGCGTTCCCTGGCGACGTGTTCTATCTCCACAGCCGTTTACTTGAGCGTGCTGCTCGTGTGAACGAAGACTACGTTGAGAAGTTCACCAAAGGTGCCGTCAAAGGCAAGACCGGCTCGCTGACCGCGCTTCCAATCATCGAAACGCAAGCAGGCGACGTGTCCGCATTCGTTCCGACTAACGTGATTTCGATTACCGACGGCCAGATCTTCCTTGAGACCGATCTGTTCAACGCGGGTATCCGCCCTGCTATTAACGCTGGTATTTCGGTGTCTCGCGTCGGCGGCGCAGCCCAAACCAAGATCATCAAGAAGCTCGGTGGCGGTGTGCGTCTCGCGCTCGCTCAGTACCGTGAATTGGCGGCATTCGCCCAGTTCGCGTCTGACCTTGACGAAGCCACCCGCAAGCAGTTGGAGCGCGGTCGCCTCGTAACCGAGCTCATGAAGCAAGCGCAGTACGCACCGTTGTCTGTGTCGGAAATGGCGTTTACGCTGTTCGGCGTGAACGGCGGCTTCTTCGACGACGTGCCTGTTGCGAAAGCATTGGCCGCAGAGAAAGCACTGCACAAATACATGCAGACCAAATTTGCTGATCTGACCAAGCGCATCGAGGACACCAAGGACTTGTCGAAAGACGACGAGACCGCGCTGACCGCTGCGATGAAAGACTTCAAAGCTAACGGTTCTTACTAATCCGAACTTGCCAAATAAGATAAGCGAAAGCAAATAATGGCTGGCTCAAAAGAGATTAGAACCAAGATCAAGAGTGTCCAAAACACTCGAAAGATCACCAAGGCGATGGAAATGGTCGCCGCATCCAAAATGCGCAAAGCGCAGGAACGGATGCGTGCGGCTCGTCCATACGCCGATAAAGTGCGCAACATTGCTGCGCACATGGCCGAAGCCAATCCTGAGTACCGTCATCCGTTTTTGATCAAGCGCACCGGCGCGAACAAAGTCGGCATGATCGTGGTGACGACGGACAAAGGTTTGTGCGGCGGCTTGAACACCAACGTGTTGCGTTTGGTTGTGACCAAGTTCAAAGAGGTTGAAGCCGCAGGCGCCAAATTGCAGGTGACTGCGATTGGCAACAAAGGCTTTAGCTTCATGAATCGTCTGGGCGCGAGCGTGGTGTCACACGTAAT
>DAINAJ010000013.1:11887-22316 GCA_036733505.1 Casimicrobium sp. | reverse complement strand
CAGGCTGCGATTACCAAAGAACTCTCCGAGATCGTGGGCGGTGCCGCCGCGGTGTAACTATCGCGCTAGCAAAACCAACGATTACGAAACCCCATTTGAATTTGAGATAACAGGACAAGACGATGAGCACGAATCAAGGCAGTATCGTTCAGTGCATCGGCGCTGTGGTGGACATCGAGTTTCCCCGCAGTGCTATGCCCCATATTTATGACGCGTTGACTCTTGACGCATCGGCAACGCATGCCGGCGTTGAAGCTGGCCTCACCTTTGAAGTGCAGCAGCAGCTTGGCGACGGCGTGGTTCGCGCCATCGCGATGGGCGCGTCCGACGGCCTGCGTCGCGGCATGGCGGTGAATAACACCGGTGCTGGCATCATGGTTCCCGTGGGCAAAGCCACGCTGGGCCGCATCATGGACGTGTTGGGCCGCCCAATCGACGATGCAGGTGAAATCCCGACGCAAGAGCGTCGCGCCATTCACCAAAAAGCACCGCTGATGGAAGACCTGAAGCCGACCACCGAATTGCTGGAAACCGGCATCAAGGTGATCGATCTGATTTGCCCGTTCGCTAAGGGCGGCAAGATTGGTCTGTTCGGCGGCGCCGGCGTGGGCAAGACCGTGACCATGATGGAACTCATTAACAACATCGCGAAGAGCTACGGTGGCTTCTCGGTGTTCGCTGGTGTGGGTGAGCGTACTCGTGAGGGTAACGACTTCTACCACGAGATGGAAGAGTCCAAAGTTCTCGACAAAGTCGCGATGGTGTTCGGTCAGATGAACGAACCCCCAGGTAACCGTCTGCGCGTAGCGCTGACCGGCCTGACGATGGCTGAGAAATTCCGCGACGAAGGTCTCGACATTCTATTCTTCGTCGACAACATCTACCGCTACACGCTGGCCGGTACAGAAGTATCCGCTCTGCTCGGTCGTATGCCTTCCGCCGTGGGCTACCAGCCAACGCTGGCCGAAGAAATGGGCCGTCTGCAAGAGCGCATCACGTCAACCAAGACGGGTTCGATTACGTCGATTCAAGCCGTGTACGTGCCAGCCGACGACTTGACCGATCCGTCGCCTGCAACGACGTTCCAACACTTGGACGCCACCGTTGTGTTGTCGCGCGACATCGCATCGCTGGGTATTTTCCCCGCTGTGGATCCGCTCGACTCAACGTCGCGCCAGATCGACCCGCTGGTGATTGGTGAAGTTCACTACGCTTGCACCCGTGCGGTTCAGGCTACACTGCAACGCTACAAAGAGTTGCGCGACATCATCGCGATTCTCGGTATGGACGAGTTGGCACCGGAAGACAAACTTGCCGTGGCTCGTGCACGTAAGATTCAGCGCTTCCTGTCGCAACCGTTCAACGTGGCTGAAGTATTCACCGGTTCGCCCGGCAAGATCGTGTCGCTCAAAGACACGATTCGCGGCTTCAACATGATCGTGAATGGCGAATGTGATCACCTGCCAGAGCAGGCGTTCTACATGGTCGGCACGATTGAAGAAGCTTTCGAGAAAGCCAAGACACTTAACTAGCAACGCGCTGCACGGGCGCTCGCTTCGTTGCACCGACTCGCCGTACTAAAGTACTGTCTTCGTCGGTGCGCCTCGCGATCATCCCGTGGATCGCATTGCTTACCAAGGAATAGTGATGTCAACCATCCACGTAGACGTCGTCAGCGCAGAAGCCTTGATCTTCTCGGGCGAGGCGAAATTTATCGCGCTGCCCGGTGAATCGGGCGAGCTCGGAATTTTGCCGAAGCACACACCGCTGATTACCCGCATCAAGCCGGGCGCTGTGCGCATCGAAAAAGCGGACGGCACGGAAGAATTCGTGTTCGTTGCTGGCGGAATTCTCGAGGTTCAGCCTAACGTAGTGACGGTACTCGCCGACACCGCGATTCGTGGCCATGACCTCGACGAAGCTAAGGCCAACGAAGCCAAAGCACGCGCCGAGGAAGCGCTGCGTAACAACGACGCTGCAATCGACTACGCTGCCGCGCAAGCTGAGCTGGTGTCGGCAGTGGCGCAGTTGGCTGCGATTCGCAAATTGCGCAAGCACTAGGCGCAATTCCCCGATGAAAGAAAGGCGACTTCGGTCGCCTTTTTTATTGAACATTGCACTGACCGCGCACGGAATATCGCTAGGCGTGGGCAGCCCGGATTGCGTCGCAGCAGCCGATGCACCTTAGCCGGCACGGACGGCGCGAGCTCAATCGCCGCTACGTAGCGTTAGAAACGACGCGCGATTGCACAGAGCAATCGCTGGGTTCGCTAGCATTGGCGAATGCAGTCTCAGCAACACCCCGAGCGAATCCCCCCGATTGACCTATTGATCGTCGGCGGCGGCATCAATGGCGCCGGCATCGCGCGTGACGCTGTGGGGCGCGGTCTCTCGGTGTTGCTCGTTGAAAAGGACGACCTCGCAGCGCACACCTCGCAATGGTCGTCCAAGCTCATCCACGGCGGATTGCGCTACCTTGAGCATTACGAATTTCGACTCGTGGGCGAAGCGCTAGCCGAGCGCGAAGTGCTTCTGCGCGTTGCACCGCATCTGATTAAACCGCTGCAATTTGTGTTGCCGCATGAGCCGCATTTGCGACCCAAATGGATGCTGCGTGCGGGGCTCTTTCTCTACGACCGACTCGGTGGCTGGAGCGGGCAAAAACAAACCTTGCCAACTTCATTTCCAGCGTCGCTTATCGAATCGAAAGCAACGCATTGGGGCGCGGGTCTTAAGACTCAGTTCGACAACGGTTTCGTGTATTCCGATGCGCAAGTGAACGACGCGCGCTTGGTCGTTGAAAACGCCAAAGACGCACGTAGGCGTGGCGCAGACATTCGCGTAGGTGTCGCACTGCAAGATGCCCGTCGCGAAAACGGCATCTGGATCGCAACACTGCGTAACACCGTGACTGGCGCTGAAAACACCGTGCAGGCGCGTGCCATCGTCAATGCAGCGGGCCCGTGGGTGAAAGATCTGCTCTCGCATATCGACACCCCTCCGACGAAAGAAACGGTGAAGCACGTCAAAGGCTCGCACATCATCGTGCCGCGCGTGCATGACAAACCTCACGCATACATCTTGCAAAACAAAGACGGTCGCATCGTCTTCGTCATTCCGTATTTCGAGCGCTTTTCGCTGATCGGCACGACGGACGTTGAAGTTACCGATTTCGCCGCGCCTCGCATCAGCGAAGACGAAACCGATTACTTGCTCGATCTCGCCAATACGTATCTCAGCAAGCCACTCACGCGCGCCAACATCATCTCGACCTATGCCGGCGTGCGCCCACTTTACGACGACGGCGGCGACGATCCGTCCGCTGTCACGCGCGACTACACGCTGAAGCTTGATGTTTATAGCGGCGGCGCGCCGCTGCTCAATATCTACGGCGGAAAGATCACCACCTATCGCAAGCTCGCCGAGCACGCGATTGAAAAGCTGCTTCCGTTCTTCCCGAATGCGAGCAAAAAATCGTGGACTCATACATCGTTGCAGCCAGGCGCGACTCCTGTTGCGCTCGATGCACTCACGCGGAGTCTGGAAGAGCGCGGCCTCAGCGCAAATTACTCGCGTCGCTTAGTCGCGCGCTATGGTCTCGACGCTGACGCGCTTGTTGGTGAGCGCGCCGACATGGGCGAAGTGTTCGACGAAACGCTTTCCGAAAAAGAGCTGCCCTACCTGCGCGATCACGAATGGGCGGGATCGGTGGATGCGATGCTCCAACGGCGCACGAAAACTGCATTGCTCGCATCGCCCGACGTGTTGCCGCGAATTCGCGCGGCAGTCGCGCAGGTGCTAGTAGAACGGGCGAAGTCCGCCTCGTTGACGTGGGCGGGCAATGCCCATCCTACGGAAAGCCTCTGATGCTCGACACGTCCCGTATGCAACCCTTAAGCGTGCTCACCGACGCAGCGCTCACCGGCATCGATTTCCTTCTGTTCGATGTCGACGAAACGTTCACAACGCACGGCCTCATGCATGCCGAATCCTATGCCACGTTGTTTGCCCTGCGCGACGCGGGCATCACCGCTGTCCCTGTCACGGGGCGGCCGTCGGGCTGGGGCAACGTCATGCTCTCCACGTGGCCGATCAACGCCTGCGTCACTGAAAACGGCGGCGTGATTTCATGGAAAGATGCGAATGGTTTGGCGCAACAACGCGTGATTCACGACGAGCATCGCGGCGCGGGCTACATCGAACAACTACGTGCACTCGGCGCAGACATCGCCGCCAAGTATCCGCAACTCAAAATCAGCGCGGACCAGCCGTATCGTCTCACCGATCTCGCCATTGACTACGCTGAACATGTGCCGCGCGCAGACGATGCCACAGTCGCTGCCGTGGTTGCGCAAATGCGCGCAGCGGGCTACATGACCGCAGTGAGCAGCATTCACATCCACGCTTACTTTCCCGCCAACGAGAAGGCCGACGGCGTGTATCCATTGATGCAAGCAGCGTTTGGTATGTCACGCGAGGACGTGCGCCAACGTGCCGCTTTCATCGGCGATTCACCTAACGACGCCTCGCTATTCGCAGATATTGCGCTCTCGGTTGGCGTGGCCAACGTCCGCTCCGCGCTCGAAAAAATTGCTGTTGCACCCGCCTACGTTTGCAGTCGAGAATGCGGCGCTGGATTCGTTGAGTTCGCATCAAGGCTCATCGCCGCGAAGGCCGCTTAGTTTTCTGTTTGTGGTGACTCAGAGCTTCACGAAGATTTGAATCATGAGCATCCCTTTCCCGTTCGTGGTGAGCTTGTCGAACCATGAACCCCAATCAGACTATTCATTGGAGAAATCATGATCGTCGTCCTCCGAGTCCTCGCACTACTGCTGCTCATCATCGTCGCCGCGTCCGCGCTGTGGATTCTCTTTGTGAATCTCACCAACCGCGAAAATTCCATGTGGTACGGCGGTCGTCCGTCGTCACTCGGGGTGAAAGAGGGCAAGCTCGGCGGCCCGAAAAACACACCCAACAGCGTCGTTAGCGAGAGCGTCGATGCAACACATCCGGCCTACATCGACCCGATCAAATTTAGCGGCGACCCGGCCGCCGCCTGGGCGCGCTTTGTTGATGTCGTCAAAGGGCTTGATCGTGTAACCGTGCACACGTCGGATGGTGCCTATCTCTACGCAGAATTTCGCACCGCGAAAATGCGCTACGTTGACGACTTCGAGGCGCGTCTTGATGCGGCAGCGGGCGTGATCCACGCGCGTTCTGCCTCGCGCCTGGGCAAACGCGACTTCGACGTCAACCGTTCGCGAGTCGAAATGATTCGCAAGAAATTTTCAGCGGCGTAATAGCTTTTTGGTTCTAACGACAGCCAAACGGCTGTTAAAGGCTGAAAAGCGGCCAAGTCAACTTACGCAAAATAGTGGCTGAAAAGACCGCCTGGCGGTCGATGTACGTAATAAGCTGTAAATCGCATGAGGGGGTGTGATCGTGTCACACGCTCAGTTTTGACAAAAAGCGCGGCTTCCGTAACAATAGAGGGCTTCGCTACGAACAAAAACAAAAAGTACGTCGCGAACAAAAGGCGCTTTAGCTCAGTTGGTTAGAGCGATGGAATCATAATCCACAGGTCCGGGGTTCGAGTCCCTGAAGCGCCACCAAACACCAAAGCCCCGCAGGCCACCCTCGCGGGGCTTTTTCGTTTGGCGCCGCGACACCTCGCGCCAAGATAAGCCACCTGAACACGTAGGTAGGTCAACAAAGGCAGCGAATTGTCTTGCTATCACGCGGCCTCTGGATTAGTGTGTTTCCTGAGCCGCAGACATTTCGGCATGCGCAATTTGGGGGATTTATCATGGACACTGCAACAACACTCATCACGGTTTGGAATCGGCTCGTCAGTTTGATTTCCCGACAGCGCAGCTCTCGCGTCGGCGCCTTCGCCGCGCTCGCAGCTGTGTGCGCACTTACAGGATTGGCTGCCCCAGCGCAGGCACAAACCCACCTCGGCGGTGGCGCAGTTCGGACGGAGCTAGGTCACAGCAACCGCAGCGAATCGACCGAACGCCAAAAGGTGCTCGCGAACAATTTGTCGCTCGAGGGCACCTACGCCTACAACATCTCCGGCGGCACGGTGCGCCTGCAGGTGCAGACCTTGGCCAATCGCCGTTCGGGCGGCTCCTCCGGCTCGCTCCGCGTTGAGCTTTGGGCGCTCGCCTCGCCGTACTCCGGCGGCACCGCAAGCGGCTACAAGATAGCGCAAACCTCCGTGCTTTCGCCGCTTACGGCTGGCTTCCAGTACACCAACATCGACGAAACAGTCACGCAGAACTCGACGCCGCCCATCGGCACTTGGTACATGCACATGTTCGTCACCGAGTACACCGCCTCGTCGCTTAACGACGGGTTCTCCTTTGTCGACTGGGAAATGTTCACCAATCCGTGGGTCATCAGCGGTGCTGCCTATCCTGATCTTGTGGTGACCAGCGTCTTTATCGGCACCCACTCCGCAACGATCAACCAGCGCATCGGCTTTCAGTCCACCACCGTGCGCAACGACGGCACAGCGAGCGCACCGGCCGGCGCGCGCGTCAAGTTCTACTGGTCCACCAACGACATCATCAGCACGCTCGACACCTACAGCGGCTGGTACTGCGATCTCGGCGCGCTGGCACCGGGCCAAAGCACCACCTGTTCCGGCGAGGTTGATGCGCCCGCTGCCGCAGGTGCCTATTACTTCGGTGCCTACGTCAACGAAACCGGCGCAATCACCGAGAGTGACTACGTCAACAACACGGGCTACGACCCGGTTGGAGTGCTTGTCACCGCCAACACGGCGACCACGATCCCAGCCATCGAGTTCTACAACCCCAGCTTTAACTACTACTTCATCACCTCAAGGGCCGCCGAAATCGCGCTGCTCGACGCCGCACCGAGCTTCGTTCGCACGGGACAATCGTTTTTGGTCTACGTCCATCCCGACGCATTCTCGGGTCGCCGGCCCATCACTCGTTTCTACTTCGACAAGATCGCCGTCGGCGGCTTGCGCGGCAGCCACTTCTACACCCTCGTACAAAGCGAATACAACGCACTAACGGCCCTCAACCCGTCCAATGTGCAGGCACCGCGCGTGCCGTACAACGAGGGCGTCGACTCGTACGCCTATTTGCCCGTGGTTGAAGGCGTCGGTGGCTACTGCTCCGCAGGCCTGATTCCGGTCTTCCGACTTTTCCGGGGCAACGCCCGCTTCCCCGACAACCCAAACCACCGCTTCACCACCAGCGCCTTCACCTACAACTCGTTCGTGGCCCAAGGCTGGGACGGCGAAGGCGTCAAGTTCTGCGTGCCGGGGTGATCGGGAGGCGGGGGCTTAGAAGCGATTTGTAGGCGCGGACTCGGCCGCGCTTGCCTGTGGCACCGAGCGACGCCAAGTCGTCGCCTGCCCTTTAAACGAACGGTGTTGCGTCCAACCTCGTTACACCAACGGTCGCTCCGCCGGCTTGCCGTCGCCATACAAGTCGGCTAGCCGCGTCAGCGCCTTGACGTCGCGCAGGCGTAGGCGACCGTCATCGAGTTGGTGTAGACCGCGCCTCTCCAGCTTGCGTAGGGTTTTGTTGGTGTGAACGAGCGACAGGCCGAGGCCGTCGGCGATGTGTTGTTGTGTCAGCGGAAACGGCACGCCGGACGCGCCACCGTCGGCTTGCAGCGCGGCGGCGCGCTTGTAGAGCAGTATCAGCAGCGTGGCGATACGCTCCTCGGCGCTGCGTCGCCCCACCGACAGCAGCGTGTCGTCCACCAGCGATTCTTCATGCGCCGTGAGCCATGTGATGTTGAAGCCCATCACGGGCGATTGCCGATGCAGTTCCCACAACGCATCGCGCTGAAACACACAGAACACAGAGTCTGTCAACGTGACGACGCCGTGCGCTGCCGTGTCGCCCATTTTTTGCTGCACACCGATAAAGTCGCCAGCAAGCAAAAAATTAAGAATCTGCCGCCGCCCGTCGCTCAGGGTTTTGAAGCGAAACGCCCAGCCGCTCAGCAGCGTATACAGCGGCGCATCGGTCTCTCCTTCACGGATCAGTGTTTCGCCTGCGGTCAAGCGATGCTCACGCTTTTTCAGCGACTGCACGAGGCTCAATTCCGCGGGCGCGTTGGTGAGGAACAGTGGCCTCGCGCGTAGCGGACACCGGCTACACGGGGTATCAGTCGTTCCAGGCATCGCACGCGTCTCCTGACGCGAAAAAAATTGCCGCGCACATGTCTTTTTACACAAACGTCCCATCGCGCCGCGCCTACATTGCGGCCTGCAAACTAATCTTTAGGCGGGACTGTGAGTCAATCTTTCTCTCTTTACAAATTCGTGCGGCCTCATTCTGATCGCGGCGTTGGTCGAAGTGCTGGCGGTAAAGGCAATGCGCTCTCAGCGTGCGAATCACCAAAGTCACGCATCCCCACGCGAGCCGAGATCGAGCATTTCGATGTGTTGCTGGCGGCGGTCGCGATCCGGCTGACACGCGCGTGTAGCGAAGAACGGGCAGACGCCGACGGCGCTAGGCCTGACGACGCGTTGCAACGTTTGCGCGCCACAGTATTGGAGTGTGCAGAGGCGCTGGAGCAATTGCAAGCGACGCAGCGCTATCTGCGGAGGGAAAGCCCGTAGCCCGGAGTAGGGCGGCACGCTCGCGGTGCCGCCGAATGCGGTGGCTTGACGAATCCAGTTTTTTGAACAGCCCTCGGCAATGTCACAAGGCGGGACCGCAAGCGTCCCACCCTACGCCGTCACAACGCTGAGGCGAGTTACCGCGCAAATCGGGGCAGTCAATAGCCGCCCAGTGTCACCATTTCCCTTTCAGCACCGTAAACAGCTTTATCTCGCCAACGACCAGCCGGCGGCCGTTTCAGCCGATTTATTGCATTTATCAACAAACACTATAAATCGCCGCAAAGCACCACTGAGCTGTCGTTTGCGCGATAAAGCTGTATCCGGTCACTGAATCACTCGTAACTTCCCGTCGACGCAGCGAAATCAGTACTGCGGTCAGACGCCACTTACCCCATCTACGTCACAATGAACCGCATAGTCGCGCGGCGCTAGCTCAGCGGCGTTTGCGTCCTTACGTTCAGGGCATTTCAGAACGTGCCGTGGATTTGCTTGGGGCCGGATCATGGAGGTGTGTCGATGACGCCAAATGACAGCAATGGGGAAAAGCAGGTCGCTCACGCGACAGCATCCACAGCGCGCGGTGAAAAGGCATTTGCTGCCTTCGACTACGCGATCAAGGTCGTCAAAGTGTCTGTCGTGGTGCTCGGCATCATGATTGTCGCCGTCGCGTTGTCCGGCGTGGACATGGCCCGTATGGATGAGCACGAGGTATTTCGGTATCGGATGTACGCGGTGCCCGCGCTCATCGTCGGCTATTTGTTGATTGACTATGTGCTTGCGGGGCGTCGTGCGACCCGCGCAGCAGAGGCTCGGGCACACAACGCTCAACGCAAACGCTGCTACGCTGTTGAGTTAATGGCGCTCGCCTTCGTCGTCGCAGGCGGAGCCGCGTTCTGGCATGACCACATGTCCCACGAGATACCCAACCCGGTGGCCGTTCCCGCCAAGTTCGTCAGCGCCAAGTGTGTTGACCGAAGCAGCCGCCGCATCGGTGGCAGCGTTGGGCCGCACATGTCGCTCGGTTATGAGTTTCCGAGCCTGTCCACCAGCGTGCGTGCGCCGGAGATGAAGTGTTTGTTGGCCAACTGTGAGCTCGAAAAATCGCCGCCTCAGTACGTGGACGCTGAGTACAAGAAAGTGTTCTACGCATCCTTGGCAGAGTGTCAGGCAGCACTGCCCGCCGTACTCGCGGCCAAAGCGCCCGTCACCGTGTGGACTGGCGACAAGGATCCCAATGCGTCGGTGCGGGCCCGATTCACGCCCGAGCGCGAGAAGCCGCCGTACTTTCTGCTCTGGTTTCCGTCAGCGGTAGCCGCGTGTGTATTGCTGATTTCGGGATTCAGAAGATTGCGCAGCGCACGTTGAAAGTGCACCGGATACGCAACGGCAAATCGTCACGCGGCGCTAAGACAGACCGGCTTGCTAGGTAACGAAAAGTGCCTGAAACCACTTTTGATAATGAACGATAAACGCGCGACGCGGAGGCTCAGTCCGCGCTCGTGGCTGGTCAATGACTGTTGGATGAGCCTGCGCCGACGTCGCGCTCTGCAAAAAAGCACAGGAACACTAAGATAAAACTGAGCTCAACGTCCGTTTATGTTTATGCTTCTTATTGGTTCTCACAAATTGCACGAACCGGTTACGGCCACAAAAATCATCCACATCACCGGAGAAGTGACTCATGAATTTGCCACATTCATTCAAGGCCGCACTGCTTGCCGCGAGCCTGCTGGTCGGCGGTGCCGCCACGTCGGTCGCGCATGCCGCCGATTACTCGTTCACGGTTCATAACTCGACGGACACCCGCATTAC
>DAINAJ010000013.1:8322-11787 GCA_036733505.1 Casimicrobium sp. | reverse complement strand
CGCATGCCGCCGATTACTCGTTCACGGTTCA
This sequence comes from Casimicrobium sp., assembly GCA_036733505.1. Classification (GTDB taxonomy): domain Bacteria; phylum Pseudomonadota; class Gammaproteobacteria; order Burkholderiales; family Casimicrobiaceae; genus Casimicrobium. The sequence goes on along the minus strand of DAINAJ010000013.1, from coordinate 11,756 downwards.
TAACTCGACGGACACCCGCATTACCAAGATTCTGGCGTCGGAGAACCGCAGAACCTGGGGCGCGTTCAACGTTGGAAGCGGCATCAAGCCCGGCGCCTACGTCAAACTCGTGTGGGACAAGAGCACCAATAATCAGGAATGCGACCAATGGGTGAAGGCCGTTTTCGCGGACGGCAGCGAAACCAAGCCGGCCATGTTCGATTTCTGCGAAAAACGTCTCGAAATCGAGTTCTAGACGCGTAGGGCGGCACGCTCGCCGCGCCGTCGAGCCGACGGTGTGCGCATTCCCTGCAAACGGGTCCAGCCGGTTACCCATGCGGAGATTGCAATTTCTTCCGCATGCCAACATTTGACGTGACCTGTCACGCGCTGCGTGGGCAAGGCATTGCCCACGCCATTTGCGTTCGCGGTGATTTATTGGGTATTACGACGGCGCAGCGCGCGGAGCGCCCCAACGCCCAGCAACAAAAAGAGGGACGAAAAACCCCAGCCGGCAAGCGTTGGGATGGACGCGGCGATGGTCGGTACATCAGATGTGCACGCCACGAATCGCGGGCCGTTCAAACCTGTGATGACTGCGGACGGCGCAACATCTCCACTGGCGGTGATCGGAAAGAAATTCAAGCTATTCCCGTTGCGATTCGCCACCACAAGTGTGTTGGTGTCGCTGCAGACGGCGACGCCACGTGGGCTGACTAACAGTGGAGCGTTCCCGCTGATCATCCTCGCAGAAACGGTGTTGCCGTTGGCTGACGTGGGCCAAGTTTTGATGGAATTCGTGCCAAAGTCGGCGACGGTAACTTCGTTGTTCGCGACCAACAACTGCGAGGTCTCGCCCAAGCTGGGTGCGGTGGTATTTGTGATTACGCGCAAAGCGGGAACGTCTCCCGACGCCGTCCGGGAGAACACGCGAATTGACGCTGGCGAGTTCGCGGCCACGTACAGCTCGTCGCCCGAGACAAAGACGCCGCGAGACTGAGCCAATCCTGTACTTGCGCCAACGATGGTTCGGGTGGGCGATTGATTCGAGCCGTTGGTCAGTCGGGGGAAGACGGTTACAGATCCATTGCGGTTGGCGATGAATATCTCGTCATTCGCAACATGGATGCCTTGAAAATCTCCAAGAGCATTCGAGTTGTTGTTATTTTGAGTGAATGTTCTGATCGGTGCTGCTGCGCCAGTGGCGCTAATGCTGAAGACGCTAACGGCGTCGCCTACCAACGCGACATAAACTTCTCCGCGTGTTTCGTCGACGTAAATTCCTCGTGGTTGGTTCAACCCAGTGATGTTTCGTAGCGGCGTGGCACTCCCTGTGGCTGCACGACTGAACACTTGTATTGTGTTGCCGGGATCGTTCGTCACGAATACTTCCGCGCGCGCGCATTGAGCGCCGACGAGCAAAAGTGCAAAGGTGGTAGCGGCGATACGTTGGTACGAAATGGACACGTTGGTCTCCGGAAATGTGTGCACTCAAGATATTCCCGTGCACTACGTCCCGTGTTGACGCGAATCAAAATTTCGTCCTCCAACAACGTGTGCCGACGGATGTTGTCCGTTCAGGTCAAGCACCGAGCGCGATAAGCGTTTCCCAACGAGGCAGCACTTGGCATGACATTGGGCACGAGGCGTGGGAACACGTCGCCCTCGCCACGCACCGCCAGACGGCGCTCACGCAGGCAGAAGCTCCCGCCGGAACCCCCTTTTGGAACGAAATCGCGCAATCGTCGTGTTCCGTCCGCAGTCGTCGCTGCCGAAATCCGGGCATTCTTAGCATTGGCCGGCCCCAACATTCCGTCCAGCGCTGTAACAAACGCGCCGCTATGAAGTCCCGGGGTATTAGTCACGCCTGGCCTGGGCGCCGCATCCCGTTAGGCACTTCCGCCTAAATCCGCGAAAATCACCGTCCACGAGAAAAATACAGCGCGGGTTGCACCGCCATTACCTCATGTCCTGGTTAGACAAAATTGTTCCTGCTTTCGGTGACGACAACAGCGCCAAGCGCGGCGTCCCCGAGGGCCTCTGGCTCAAATGCCCTTCGTGCGACGCCGTGCTCTACACGGCTGACGTCGAAAAAAATCAATCGGTCTGCATGAAGTGCAGCTACCACATGCGCATCAACGCGCGCGCACGGCTCAACTCACTCCTCGATGAGAGCGGCCGCAAGGAGATCGGCGCGGAGGTGCTGCCGATCGATTCGCTGAAATTCAAAGACAGCAAAAAATATCTCGACCGCATCAAGCAAGCGACCGCCGCGACCGGCGAGACCGACGCGCTGGTGGTCATGCAAGGCACGATTGATAAGGTGCCGGCCGTGGTCGCGTGCTTTGAGTTCGAATTCATGGGCGGGTCGATGGGCTCGGTCGTGGGCGAGCGTTTTTCACGCGGTGTTGACGCGGCGATTAAGGCGAAATGCGGCTTCGTCTGCGTTGCTGCCTCGGGTGGCGCGCGCATGCAAGAAGGCCTCGCCTCGCTCATGCAAATGGCCAAGACCAACTCGAAACTCGCGGAGCTGGCCGAGAAAAAATTGCCGTACATCAGCGTGTTGACCGACCCGACAATGGGCGGCGTGTCGGCAAGCTTTGCGTTCGTGGGCGACGTAGTGATCGCCGAGCCAAATGCGCTCGTAGGCTTCGCCGGCCCGCGCGTGATTGAGCAAACGGTGCGTGAAAAACTGCCCGAAGGTTTCCAACGCGCAGAATTTCTGCTCGACAAAGGCGCGATTGATTTGATCGTTGACCGTCGCGAGATGAAGCCGATGTTGGCGAAACTCTTGAGCGCGCTGCGCTGAGCCGGATCGCGAATTTGTCGTTACGTATGTTTAATGGCTTTTTAGCCCCAACGACTGCTAGACGGCGGTTCCCGGCATTTTTTCTTTTATGTCGACAATACGGAAAATGCGCCGCTAACGACCGCCTGCCTGTCGCTAAGACTAAAAAGCTGTTGACACCAGTCTGCGTCGTTTCCTGTGGGAGCGGGCTTGCCCGCGATGCGAGTCGCCACCGGGGAATCGCATCGCGGGCAAGCCCGCTCCCGCAGGAAACGACGCATTGACGCCATGACTGCGCTCAACGACTGGCTCACGCGCATCTTCGCGATCCGTTCCGGCCCGGAAATCGAGATGGGGCTGGAACGCATCCGGCCGATTTACCGGCGCATGAACGTCGCGCCAACCTGCCCCGTGATCTTGGTCGCGGGCACCAATGGCAAAGGGTCGGTATGCGCTTACATCGACGCAATTCTCCGTGCAGCGGGCTTTCGCGTAGGGCGCTATACGTCGCCACACATTCACCGCTTCAACGAACGCGTCACCATCAACGGCATTGATGCGACCGACGAAGCGCTCGTCACCGCCTTCGACGCCGTGGAGGCCGCACGCGGCGACGTGCCGCTCACGTTCTTCGAATACACGACGCTTGCCGCGTTTCACTGCTTCA
>DAINAJ010000013.1:3879-8222 GCA_036733505.1 Casimicrobium sp. | reverse complement strand
GACGTGCCGCTCACGTTCTTCGAATACACGACGCTTGCCGCGTTTCACTGCTTCACCGCCGCGAAACTCGACGCGTGGGTGGTGGAGGTGGGTCTCGGCGGTCGGCTCGATGCAACGAATATCCTCGACGCCGACTGCGCCGTGATCACCAGCATCGGGGTTGATCACACCGAATTTTTGGGCGACACGCGCGAGCTGATCGCGATCGAAAAGGCCGGCGTCTTGCGCAAAGGCCGCCCCGCGATCATCGCCGAGCCCGATCCGCCGCAGACGCTGATCGACACCGCCGCCGAGCGCGGCGCGCTGGCGCGGTTCGTCGGAAAGGATTTTGGCTGGCAAAAGTCCGCCGAAACGCCGCAGCAGTGGGGCTTTTGGGCGAAAGATGCATCCAGCGCGGCTATTTTTCGGCGGCACGGCCTGCCGATTCCAGCGCTGCGTGGCGGATACCAGCTCGGTAATGCGGCGGCCGCGCTCGCCGCGCTGCACGCGTTGAACGACCGCATCCCGGTGTCTCAAGGCGCTGTGAAACAGGGCTTGCTGGCAGTCAATTGGCCCGGACGGTTTCAGGTATTGCCCGGTCGCCCAACGACGGTGTTGGATGTTGGCCACAACGCACACGCAGCGCTTGCGCTTGAGCGAGCGCTCGCTGACATGGCGTATTTCCCGGTCACGCACGCCGTGTTCGCAATGCTCAAAGACAAAGACATTCGCGCGGTCGTCGACGCGGTCAAGGGCCGCATCGATCATTGGCATGTTGCGCCGCTGCAGGGTCCTCGCGGGCAGGACGCGAGCGCGCTTGCGGCAGTGCTCACCGACGCGGGCGTACGCGACCGCGACATCCATCGTCACGCGAACGTGGCCGACGCGCTTGCTGCGGCGCGGAAACTCGCTGCGGAAGCCGATAGAATCGTCGTCTTCGGATCGTTTCTCACGGTTGCCTCGGTAACCTGAGCCCCATGGAAATCAATACCAGCAATGGCAGCAAAGGCAGCAATGGCTTCAACCGCGCCGGATAACGCTGAGCAACTGCGCCGCCGCGCCAACCGGCGCTTGCTGGGCGCGTCGATTTTGTTGCTGATCGCCATCATCGCGGTGCCGATGTTTCTCGAACGCGAACCGCCGCCGCTGCCGGACAATGTGGACGTGCGCATTCCGCCCGTCGAAGGCACCAAGTTCGACCCGAAATTCCCGCCCGCCGCCGACGCGAAAAAAGCCGCCGCCGAAAAGCCCGCGGAAATCGCAGCGATTACCGAGCCCACCGGCGCGCAAGCGACCGTCGGCGCGATCGCGCCCACTCCAGCGCCCGCCACGCCGAAGCCGGTCGCCCCAGTCGTCGCCGCGAAACCCGCAGCCGTTGCGCCCGTCGCGCCACCGAAAGCGGCCGAAAAGGCGCCTGCAAAACCCGCAGAGCCAGCGGCCCACAAAGACTCCACGCCTGCGGATAGAAAACCAGGCCAGCTTGTTGTGCAAGTGATCGCGGTTCGCGATGCGGCCGTGGCCAAACAAACCTACGACAAAGCCAAATCGCTCAAATTTCCGGTCTACACCGAGAAGATTGACGTTGCCAACGGCATCGTGATTCGCGTGCGCGTCGGGCCGTTCAATACGAAGCAGCAAGCGGAATCTGCTCGCGCGAAACTGGCGCAAGCGGGCCTTGAAGCCAAGGTTCTAACGCTGCAATGAACGGCGTAGTCGGCAGCAATGAGTGTGCCGTTCGTAATGCGTGTGCCCCATGACCGGCTTTGACATTGCAGTGTTGATCGTCGTTGTGCTCTCTGCGTTGCTCGGGCTATGGCGCGGCGTGATCCGTGAAGTGTTCGCGCTAGGCGCATGGATCGCGGCCATTGTGTGTATGTTTTTGTTCGGCGAAAAATTGGCGCTGATGTTGCCGTTCGCCGCTGACACGCCGTGGTTACGTTCGCTGTCGGGCTATGCGTTGGTGTTCGTTGGGGTGTTTGTCACGATGAGCATCGCGGGATTTTTGTTTAGCAAAATGATCAACGCGATTGGCCTGAGCTTCATTGACCGCGCGCTGGGGATGATGTTCGGCGTCATTCGCGGTGCGCTGATCGCTGTGTTGCTGGTGTTTGTCGCGGGCGCCACCACATTGCCTCAGATGAGCTGGTGGCGCGACAGCGTGACCGCTAAACCATTGGCAACGATTGCGAGCATTCTTCGAAATCGTTTGCCCGAAGACTTGGCTAAACGCATTAAATTTATTGCTCCCGCAGGCGTAGGCGCTGCGGCGGCACTTGACAACACAGAATCATCTAGAAGGACAGCGCCATGTGTGGTGTGATTGGCATCGTCTCGCACGGCCCCGTGAATCAACTGCTCTACGACGGGCTGCTCTGCTTGCAGCATCGCGGGCAAGACGCTGCTGGCATCATGACGGCCGACGGCGCGGTGTTTCACATGCACAAAGCCAAAGGCATGGTGCTCGACATTTTCCGCACTCGGAACATGCGTGATCTGCTCGGCGCCGCTGGCATCGGCCACACGCGCTACCCCACGGCGGGCTCGGCCGTGAGCGTGCACGAAGCGCAGCCCTTCTACGTGAACTCACCGTTTGGCATCACGCTCGCGCACAACGGCAACCTCACCAACGGCGAAGCGCTCAAGCGTGAGCTCTTCAACGTCGACGCGCGCCACATCAACACGAATTCCGATTCGGAAGTGTTGCTCAACGTTTTCGCGTTGGAGCTTGAGCGCGCGGCGCAGGGTGTGAAGCTCACGCCGGAGAAAATTTTCACGGCGGTGCGCGGTGTGCATCAGCGTTGCCGCGGCGCGTATGCGGTGCTTGCGATGATTGCGGGTTACGGGCTTGTTGCGTTTCGCGATCCGCATGGCATTCGCCCGCTAGTGTTTGGTCGTAACGACACGATGGCGGGCGCCGAATTTGCGGTCGCCAGTGAAACCGTAGCGCTTGATGTGCTCGGCTTCAAATTCGAGCGCGACGTAGCGCCGGGCGAAGCGTTGTTCATCGATTTCGCGGGTCATCTGCACACGAAACAATGTGCCGACAATCCCAAACTCACGCCGTGCATTTTTGAGTACGTTTATTTGGCGCGTCCCGACTCCGTTATCGACGGCATCAGCGTTTACGAGGCGCGTATTCGCCTCGGCAGCGAGCTGGCACTCGAGGTGATGAAGCTTCCCGATTGGGAAAGTATCGATGTCGTTGTGCCCATCCCCGATTCTTCGCGACCGAGCGCACTAGAACTCGCGTTCAAGATTGGTCGCCCGTATCGCGAAGGGTTTGTGAAAAACCGCTACGTCGGCCGCACCTTCATCATGCCCGGTCAAGCGATGCGCAAGAAGAGTGTTCGCCAAAAATTAAACCCAATTGCCAGTGAATTCAAAGGCAAAACGGTGTTGCTCGTCGATGATTCCATCGTGCGCGGCACCACCAGCCGCGAGATCGTGCAGATGGCGCGCGAAGCCGGCGCAGTCAAAGTGTTCTTCGCCAGCGCCGCACCGCCCGTGATCTACCCGAACGTCTACGGCATCGACATGCCTACGCCGTCCGAACTAATCGCCGTCGGAAAAACGACCGAACAAATCGCCACCGAAATTAGCGCCGACCGAGTGATTTATCAAACCATCGACGGCATGAAGCGCGCCATCCGCGCAGGCAATCCTGCGATTGAAGATTTCGATGCATCCTGCTTCGACGGCTGTTACGTCACCGGCGACATCACGCCACAATTTCTAAAAGGCCTCGCCAACTCACGCGATGAGTCGCGTGGTGAAGTGGTGGGGGCGGATCAGTGAAGCAACCGGCGCCCCGAATCTACGCAGCGATCATGATGCTTTGGGCTGGCGTCGCAGCGCTAGGTATTTGGGCCGTTTTGCTATTCGTGGCCGTTCCGGAAGGCATCTCAACGACGATGTTCGCGTTGCAGTGGGCCACGCACGCTTTGGTGCGAGAGGAAGTTCAAGTGAGATTTACGTTTTGGACACTTCTCTTTGTGGGCCTGGCAGGTCTAATGATCGCTGCATTCTATTTCTCGTCGAAGTCCCTCACATCGATAGCGGGTGTTCGAGTCGCGCTTGCAGCGACTGGCCTGTTATGCCTTGCGACCGCCGTAAACAGGCTCTGGTTTCCATTTACCGTATTCCTAGCAGCTGGCGCGTACTTTGGCTTCCGGCAACTGCGGTCTATTGAGCGTCAATCGACGGAGTAGGGCGCAATCTCATTGCGCCGGTCGCTCGCCGTCGCACACATTACTGGTATCAAACTGGGTGCAATAAGATTGCACCCTACAAAAACATGAACGATCACGATTACTCTCTCGACACATTGGCCATTCGCGCGGGCGGTCTGCGCTCTGCGTTTAACG
>DAINAJ010000013.1:0-3779 GCA_036733505.1 Casimicrobium sp. | reverse complement strand
TACTCTCTCGACACATTGGCCATTCGCGCGGGCGGTCTGCGCTCTGCGTTTAACGAACACTCCGAGGCTCTGTTTGCCACGGTGAGCTTTGTGCATGAGAGCGCGGAGATGGCGGCGAAGCGGTTCAAGGGCGAAGAGCCGGGCTATATCTATTCGCGCTTTACCAATCCAACCGTGGATATGTTCGAGCAGCGCCTCGCAGCGCTCGAAGGCGCGGAAGCCGCGATTGCTACGTCCACAGGAATGGCTGCGATCTCAACGCTGGCGATGACGTTGTGTTCAGCGGGCGACCATATCGTGACCAGCGGCAGCGTATTTGGCTCGACGCTGAACGTGTTCGGCGCGCCGGTGATGGGCAAATTTGGTGTTACCTGCGAGGTCGTGAATTCCACTTCCCTGGACGCATGGGCCAAGGCGATCAAGCCAGGCACGAAGCTCGTTTTTCTCGAAACGCCGTCAAATCCGATGGCCGACGTGTTCGACATCGCGGCGATCGCCGAGATGGCGCGTAAGGTCGGCGCAACTTTCGCCGTTGACAATTGTTTTTGCACACCGATTCTTCAGCGTCCGCTATCGCTCGGCGCAGATGTTGTAGTGCATTCGGCGTCGAAGCATTTGGATGGCCAGGGCCGAGTAATGGGCGGTGCGTTGGTCGGCACGAAAGAGATGTGTCGCGACAAGGTTTACAACTTCTTACGCACGACGGGCGCAAGCCTCGCGCCGTTTAACGCGTGGGTGATTTTGAAGGGTATGGAGACGCTGCCGATCCGTATGCGTGCGCACAGCGAAAACGCGCTGGCGCTCGCAGAGTGGCTTGAAGCGCATCCGAAGGTAGAGAAGGTGAACTATCCGTTCCTCGCTTCGCACCCAGCGGCGGCGTTGGCGAAGCGCCAGCAGTCGGGCGGTGGCGCTGTGCTGTCGTTCACTGTGAAGGGCGACAAGCTTGACGCGTGGACGGTGGTGGACGCGGTGAAAATCATGTCGATCACCGGCAATTTGGGCGATGTGAAAACGACGATCACGCACCCATCGAGCACGACGCACGGACGAATGACACAAGCTGCGCGCGACGCGGCGGGTATATCGGACAATTTGATTCGCATCGCCGTTGGCTTGGAATCGCAAGACGACCTTCGCGCCGATTTGGCGCGTGGATTGGATTCACTCTAAGGCGCGTTGCGGTAAAACGCGCTAACGAAAAACATTGATTGACCTGCAGGGCGCTGTCTGAGGCCCGAGAGATTTCAAACTCAATCAATCACTAAAAGACACGAGAGAATAATCATGCTGTACGCCTTTCACGAAATGCAAAAGTCGCTCGGAGCGCCGATGCGCTTTGCTGCTCAAATGGGAATGAACTGGGCGCAGTCGGATGGCAATCCGTGGAGAGCCATGCCCGCGAGCGATTTCCTAGCCGCGTCGAGCGAGCTGACGATGCGTCTCACGCAGGAGTATCCCAAACTGCCGTTTGGTATTCATTCGGTAGTGGCTGATGGGCATACACACGCGATTGAAGAGATCGTCGTTGAAGAAAAGCCGTTCTGCCAATTGCGACGTTTCTCGAAAGTGGGCGCGAAGGGCGAGCCGCGCATTCTGCTCGTAGCGCCGCTGTCAGGGCACCACGCGACCTTGCTCCGCGATACCGTGCGTGCGCTTGTAGAGCATCACGAGGTGTTCATCACCGATTGGCGTGACGCGCGGTCAGTGCCGCTGTCGGAAGGTTTGTTCCACCTCGATGATTACGTGCGCTACGTGATCGAGTTCCTGCAATCGTTGGGGCCGGACGTTCACATCATGTCAGTGTGCCAACCGACCGTGCCAGTGATGTGTGCCGTGAGCTTGATGGCTGCGCGCAATGATCCGCATCGCCCAAAGTCGATGATCATGATGGGCGGCCCGATTGATACGCGGGTGAATCCCTCCAGCGTGAACGACTACGCAAAAAAGCATCCGATCGAGTGGTTCGAGAAGCACGTGATCTCTCGCGTGCCGGCGAAGTACGCCGGCTTTGGCCGTCGCGTGTATCCGGGCTTTTTGCAGCATTACGGCTTCGTCGCTATGAATCCAGGCAATCACGCCAAATCGCACTGGGAATTCTTCCTCGACATGCTCAAGGGCGACGGCGCCGACACGGAGGCGCACCGTAAGTTTTATAACGAGTACAACGCGGTGCTTGATCTGGATGCGGCGTATTACCTCGAAACTGTGCAACGCGTGTTTCAGGAGTACCGTCTCCCCCGCGGTGTAATGGAAGTGTCGGGTGAGCTTGTGGTTCCAGCAGCAGTTAAGGACATTGGGCTGATGACGGTCGAGGGCGGGGCGGACGATATTTCTTGCCCAGGCCAAACCTATGCCGCGCATGGCCTTTGCTCAAGTATCCCCGATTCACGGCGCAAGCATTTGCTCGTGGAAGGCTGCGGCCACTACGGCATCTTCTCTGGAAGCCGCTGGCGCAACGTGGTTTGCCCGTCAATTCGCGAATTCATTGCGGGTGAACGTGCGCTTTCTAAGCCAGCCGCAGCCAAAACTGCACCAAAAACCGCCTCAAAAGCTGCGCCAAAGGCAGCCGCAAAACGCAAAAGCAAGTAGAAACCCTCGCCGTAGAAATAATTTTCAATTATTTCTACGGGCTGAGTATTGGAGCGGGTTAGCGGGTGTAGTTGCTTAAAGAGTGGGCGTTGAATGCTTAATAAATGAGCAAAAAAGAGGGGTGATTGGGGCGTTTTTGGGTGAATGGGGTTGCAAGGGTAAAAAAGTTCTGACATAATTTCTTTCTTCGCTGAACAAACAGCGCGACAAACGAAGCGACGCAGCGGTAACGCTGCGATGCAAAGTGAGTGGTGATGTAGTGAAGACCGCAGGCGCGGGGTGGAGCAGTCTGGCAGCTCGTCGGGCTCATAACCCGAAGGTCGAAGGTTCAAATCCTTCCCCCGCAACCAATTGCTTAGGTGTATCGAAGTAATTGAGTTGCGACCTTGGTTTCGGAGACGAAACGGTGCGTGGTGCGGAAGAGAGAAATAATTTGCGTGGCGAGATATAATCCTCGCCCCGGAAATGATTTCTCTCGAAAAAGCCGGAAGGCGATTTCGGGAAGGCTTCGAAAGAAGCGGCAAGAGAAGTCAATGCTCTTTAAGAATTAAGACAACCGAAACGTGTAGGCACTTTGGGAAATAGCTGACCTCTCTAGGGCTCGGCGAGCTTCTGAGGTGCACACACGAGATGGAGAGATGTTTATTGGTTCGATTGGTGCCAGAAATGGCGGGCTTTGCTAAGCCTACGGGCTAATTGTTACTGGTAGATGTCGAAGAACCGTTAAGTGTTTTTTGAGTATTGTGAAATTAGCAGGTTTGAACTGAAGAGTTTGATCCTGGCTCAGATTGAACGCTGGCGGCATGCTTTACACATGCAAGTCGAACGGCAGCGCGGGGGCAACCCTGGCGGCGAGTGGCGAACGGGTGAGTAATGTATCGGAACGTATCCTGTAATGGGGGATAACCAGTCGAAAGATTGGGTAATACCGCATACGCACGAGAGTGGAAAGTAGGGGATCGCAAGACCTTACGTTATAGGAGCGGCCGATATCTGATTAGCTAGTTGGTGGGGTAAAGGCCTACCAAGGCGACGATCAGTAGCTGGTCTGAGAGGACGACCAGCCACACTGGGACTGAGACACGGCCCAGACTCCTACGGGAGGCAGCAGTGGGGAATTTTGGACAATGGGCGAAAGCCTGATCCAGCCATGCCGCGTGCGGGAAGAAGGCCTTCGGGTTGTAAACCGC
>DAINAJ010000012.1:0-32240 GCA_036733505.1 Casimicrobium sp. | reverse complement strand
CTGCGCGTCCGGCAGTGGCCCCAACCATGAACGCGGCGCCACAGGCGGCGCCAACTGCGACGACGCAACCGTCCGCGCCAACGCCGGCCACCACCGACAACGGATTCGCCGAACTCGGCCTGCGCGACGAACTCGTGCGTGCCGTGCTCGCGCATGGCTACAGCACGCCCACGCCGATTCAAAAGCAAGCCATTCCGGCCGTATTACAAGGCGGCGACCTGCTCGGTGGCGCACAAACCGGCACCGGCAAAACGGCTGGCTTCGTGCTGCCGATGTTGCAACGCTTAATGAACTCCGCGAAACCCGAACGGCCGCCCGTCAACGGGCAACGTGGCAAGCGTTTGCCGCGCGCCTTGATTCTCGCGCCGACGCGTGAGCTCGCGGCGCAGGTCGAAGAAAGCGTTCGCATTTACGGCAAATTTTTGCCGCTGACATCCACCTGCATTTTTGGCGGCGTCGGAATCAATCCGCAAATCGCCGCGCTGCGTCATGGCGTAGACATCATCGTCGCTACGCCCGGTCGTTTGCTCGATTTGTTTGGCCAGCGCGCTGTTGATTTCTCGCAGATCGAAATTCTCGTGCTCGACGAAGCCGATCGCATGCTCGATATGGGCTTCATTCACGACATCAAAAAAGTGCTCGCGGTGCTGCCGCCAAAGCGCCAGAACTTGTTGTTTAGCGCAACATTCTCCGACGAGATCAAAGCGCTCACAGATCGCTTGCTCAACAATCCGTTGATGATCGAAGTGGCGCGCCGCAACACCACGATTGAAGTAGTGCAGCAGTCGGTCGTGCTCGTCGACAAAGCGAACAAAGCCAAGCTGCTCGTTCACTTGATTCGTGAACAAAATTGGACGCAGACACTCGTCTTCACGCGCACGAAACACGGCGCAAATCGCCTCGCCGAACAGCTCGAAAAATCGGGCATTTCGGCCATGGCTATTCACGGCAACAAGAGCCAAGGCGCACGCACCAAAGCGCTTGCTGAGTTCAAAGCGGGTTCGTTGCGCGCGCTGGTCGCCACCGACATCGCCGCGCGCGGTATCGACATCGATCAACTGCCGCAGGTCGTGAACTACGAGCTGCCAAACGTGCCCGAAGACTATGTGCACCGCATTGGACGCACCGGCCGCGCTGGGGCAAGCGGACAAGCGATGTCGCTCGTCATGCAAGAAGAACTGCCGCTCCTGAAAGACATCGAGCGCTTCAGCAAGCAAGTGATCCCACGCGTAAAAATCGACAGCTTCAACCCAGCAGCGATTGGAGAACTCGTGTCGACGACTGCCGATGCACGCGACGCCGAATGGCAAGCCCGTGGTGGCCGTCCAGCGCCACGCGGCGGTCGCCCTAGTGGTGGCGGCGGTGGTGGCCGCGCACCGGGAGGCGCACCTCGCGGTCGCGCGCCAAGCGGTGGAGGTGGCGGTGCAAGCAATGGTCAAGCGCCACGACCACGCACGGGCGGTGGCGGCCGCGGTCGGTAACAACTTCACAGCGCTCATCGTCAATGAGTGCTGAAAGAGTGAAAAGAAGCGCATCCACTAGGTGCGCTTTTTTTTCGTGATGTTTTTCGCGACACTTTGGGTAAGGAAGGTCACGTGGCAAGCGACTCATTGCTTCGCGGAGCTCGCGGCTATAGACCGATACGCGCGTTCCCCGCTAACCATTTTCGAAACAGCGATAAGCTCCCCATATGAACCCACCCAACACCTCGCTTTCAGGCCGTGTCGCGCTCGTTACCGGCGCTAACACGGGCATCGGTCTTGTCACGGCGCGCGAACTGGCTTCGCGCGGGGTGCATGTGTTCGTTGCTTGCCGCTCGCTTGAGCGCGGCCAAGCGGCGGTTGCCGAAATTCGAACCGCGACTGGCAACGCGAAGGTCGAATGTCTCGCATTGGACCTTGGTGATTTTGCGTCGGTACGGGCTTGCGCTGCGGCGTTTTTGGCGCGCGATTTGCCGCTGCATCTGCTCATCAACAACGCGGGGCTCGCGGGCTCAGCCGGGTTGACGAAATCCGGTTTTGAGTTGGCGTTCGGCACCAATCATTTGGGTCATTTTCTGTTGACGCAATTGCTGCTGGATCGGCTTAAAGCGTCGGCACCCGCGCGCATCGTGACCGTCGCGAGCCGCGCGCATACGCGGGTGAGCGGCATCAATTTTGACGATGTGTGCCAACGCACGAAAGGCAAGGCAGCGCTGCCGGAATATGGCGTATCAAAGCTCGCCAATGTGTTGTTCAGCGCGGAGTTAGGGCGACGTTTGGCGGGCACCGGCGTCACGACCTACGCGTTGCATCCGGGCGTTGTTGCGACGGACGTGTGGCGCGAATTGCCGCAACCATTTCGCGCGATTGCCAAGCTGTTCATGATCTCAGCAGAAGAGGGGGCGGCCACGACGATCTACTGCGCCAGTTCGCCAGATGTTGCCGCGCAGACGGGCCTGTACTACGACAAGTGTGCCGTCAAAACGCCCAGCAAGGCCGGACAAGACGCGGCGCTCGCAGCCGAGCTTTGGCGACGCAGTGAAGTGTGGGTTGCGTAGACCTCGGCACTTACGTTTTGCATTCAGATTTACAGCTTTTATGCTCTAACGACAGACAGGCGGTCGTTATGTGTAATTTTGCGCTTAAGTCGACTTTCAAGAAATAGTGCCACAAACGACCGCCCGGCAGTCGTTCGCGCCAAAAAGCCATAGGCGGCGAGTTGAATTGACGCAAGGGTGCGTGCTGCTGGGTACGTTGTGACACAACGTAGCCTCGATTGACAGAGTCCAAGCGACGCAAATCTGGAATTACTCGTCCACTTTCCCGCGCAGCGCCTTGACCTGGCCACGAATGCTCTTGCCCTCCAGCCGACGCTTTTTTGAGCCGAGGGTCGGGCGCGTGGCGTAGCGTTTAAGTGGCGGCGTGGCGACACTTTGTACGAGGGCATGCAGCCGTTCGATCGCCTCGCGCTTGTTCGCTTCTTGCGTGCGCTGTGTTTGCGCCTTGATCACCAGTTCACCGTCGGTGGTGATGCGTGAGTCGGCAAGCGCTAACAAGCGCGTCTTCACACCCTCCGGCAAACTCGACGCCGCCACGTTAAAGCGCAGCTGCACGGCCGACGACACTTTGTTCACGTTTTGGCCACCCGCACCTTGCGCGCGAATCGCGGTGATCTCTATCTCGTGTACGGGAATGACAATGCGGGGCATGGGAGAAGGTAATGACTTGGGCTTGGCGTGCGGTCGCGCAAGGCTAACCTAACGCCGCTCGGCCCGTGGCGCGCGCTGACAACGCGATCGCGCCGATCAACACGACTGCGCCGACCACCGGAAGCCACGCGTAACCCGCGCCTGCGATCACCGCGCCGCCGAGCGACGTGCCGACGGCTTGCCCAAGATAAATCATGCTCGTGTTGAGTGCGATGCTCGCGCCGGCAAGCTCGGGCGACGCCGCTACGAGCCTCGCTTGCTGCGACGAATTGTTGGCAAACACGCCAGCTCCCCACGCCAGTGCACCGACGACAAACCCGACCCACCACGAACCCACTGCCGCGAGTGTGATCATGCCCGCCGCCATCGCAAAGAGTGAAACCTGCACATTCGACGCCGCCCCGGCGCGCGCAATTCGCCGCGTCGCCCACACATTGCCAATCACGCCTGCGACGCCAAACAAAACCAAAGCGAGCGATAGCGTGTTTGGCGATGCATCAAGACGGAATCCCACAAACGGAGCGATGTACGCAAAGGTGGTGAACTGACCGGACGCCGACGCAGCAGTCACTAGCAATATCGCCACCAACGCCGGGTGCCGAAATACGCGCCCCCACGCATCGCGAGAGAGCGAAGCGCCATGTAGCCCCCGTGGCACCACACGAAGCATCCACACGACCGCAACCACGCACAGCAGCGAAAACAACCCAAACGTGGCGCGCCATCCGATGTGCGCGCCGAGCCACGCCGACAACGGTGTGCCGGCCACCGAGGCGACTGACCAGCCGAGAAAAATTGCAGTGATCGCGCCCGCGCGTCGCTCAGGCGGTATGACAAGTCCCAACGTTGCTGCGGCCTGCGGCGTGAACACCGCCGCGCCGAGCATCGTCACCGACCGGATAACGATCAGACTCACCAAATTTGGCGAAAACGCGGCGAGCGCGTGCCCAACTGCGTACAGTATCAATGAGCCCGCAAGCACCGTACGCCGGTCGATGCGCGATGTCAGCGTGGCCAAAATCGGCGACCCGAAGCACATCAGCACCGCCGCGACAGTGATGAGGAGCGCCGTCTGCGGCACGGTCGCGGCCAAGTCGTTTGACAAAACCACGAGTAGGCCCGGCGCCATCATCACGCCAGTGCCGATGACAAAATTTCCGAAGAGGAAGGCGTAGACGTACGAGCGCTCGCTCGTTGCGATGGACTCAGACTTTGGCGTGTTTGACAAAACGTCCCACCCATAGTCCCGTCAAAATCGCAAGCACCAATGCCACCGACGCGCCAGCAAACACGCCACGCGGCATCTGGTGATCCATCATGTAACCAAACAGCAGCGGCGCGACCGCGAGACCGACATCAAGGCCCGAATACACCGCGCCGTACACGCGTCCGGTTGCGCCTTTGGGCGTTGCTCGCTTGATGAGCAAATCGCGCGACGGCGCGGCCATGCCAACACCAAAACCCGAAAGCGTCACCAGCGCTACCAACACAAACGCGCCGTAATTTCCCACGAATGCGCTCGCTGCCAGCGCGAGTGTCAACGCAGAAATGCCCAGCGCAATCGCCACGCCTTTGTCCGGGTCCCACCATCCGCGGCTCACGGCAAAACCACCCAGCACTTGCCCGATGGCTCCTACGATCATGTAGCCCGACAATGCCGCCGCAGCCGTGGTGAGTGGCACGTTCGCGATCGCCTGCAACGCTGGCGTCGAGAAGTTTTGTACAGCGCCGAGTGGAAACGTGAGTACAAAAAAGAACAGCCAACACACCCACACCACCGGCAGCTTCAGAAAGGCCAGCGCGCTTTCGGGGTTCGTTGCGCTGCCAGCACTTATCGCGGCGCGAGTCGTGTGCGCGGTCGGTGTGGACAGAGACTCGCGAAACACAAAACACACAGCCAACACAACGAGCGCGTAAACACCAGCGGAGGCCACCGCCACACGCCACGTAAACGCCGAAGCCAAGCCCACCAAAAACACCGCCGCGATCGCCCAACCGAGGTTCCCGCTGATGCCATGCACGCTGTAGGCGTGGCCTAGGCGCTTCGCTGAAATACGCTGATTCAAAATCGAAAAATCAATCGGATGAAAAGGCGAATTGGCGAAGCCTGCAATGGCCGACGCGATCACCAACCCCAGGTAACTTTGCGCGGTCGCCGCAGTAAAGGCGGCGATCGCAAAGCCGAATAGTCCTGCGAACATCACCGGTCGGGCACCAATTCGATCCACCAAAAAGCCGGACACCGCCTGCCCAGTCGCAGAGATCACAAAAAACACCGTCGCGACCGACCCAAGTTGCGCAAAAGTCAGCTCGAAATCCTTCGCCAGCCAAGGGAAGACCGTCGGCAAAACAATTTGGAAAAAGTGGGAGGTGCCGTGGGCGAGGCCAACGACGCCCATCGTCGTTGCATCCGCCCGAAAAGAGGATTCAGGCGCGGCTACTGTGTTGTTCATTAGGTAAGCTTACAGCTATGACACCTCCTAACCTGCTCCCCCGTTCCGGTGGCCAACTGGTCGCCGACGCTTTGATTACGCACGGCGTTGATACCGCCTTTGGCGTGCCCGGCGAAAGCTACCTCGCTGTGCTTGACGGCCTCTACACGCACCGTGAAGATTTTCGTTTTGTGATTTGTCGGCAAGAAGGCGGCGCGGCGTTCATGGCCGAGTCGTACGCGAAACTCACCGGCAAGCCCGGCGTCTGCTTGGTCACGCGCGGTCCCGGCGCGACCAACGCGGCCATTGGTGTGCACACGGCGCATCAAGATTCGTCACCGATGGTGCTGTTGATTGGGCAAGTGGGCAACGACTTCGTGGAACGCGAAGCGTTTCAAGAGTTGGACTATCGACGCATGTTTGGGCCGATGGCGAAATGGGTGGCGCAGATTGACGACCCCGCGCGCGTGCCGGAGTACATGGCGCACGCCTTCCAAACGGCGACCAGCGGGCGTCCGGGACCCGTGGTGCTGGCGCTGCCGGAAGACATGTTGTCGGGCAGCGCAACGGTGGCCGATGCGCGTGCGTATCGCGCCGTGCAATCGAGTCCGTCGGTCGCGCAAATGGCCGAGATGAAATCACTCCTCGCGAACGCGAAAAATCCGTTCGTGATTTTGGGTGGTTTCGGTTGGAGCAAAGACGCCGCGCGGCAACTGCGTGAATTCGTCGAAGCGAATGATTTGCCCGTGGGCTGCGCCTTTCGCTTTCAGGACTGTTTTGATAACACGCATCCGAACTACGCGGGCGACGTGGGCATCGGCATCAACCCTAAGCTCGCTGCGCGCGTGAAAAACGCCGACGTGGTGCTGTGCATCGGCGCACGTTTGGGCGAGATGACGACCTCGGGCTACACCTTGTTTGATGTGCCCCTGCCAAAGCAAAAACTCATTCATGTGCACAACGACCCGACGGAGCTGGGGCGTGTGTATCAAGCGGAGCTGATGATCGCGTCTGGCGTCAATGAGTTCTGCGCGATGTTGGGCACAACTGCTTCTGCAAAAGGCGCAACGACGGCAACCGCCGTGAGCGCAGAAGTGAACGCGTGGCGTGGCGAACCGCCGCTCTACAAGAACCGCGCAACGCCCGCCAAACTCAACCTTTGGCAGGTCGTACAGACGCTCAAGCGCCTTGCGCCAGCGGACGCCATCGTCACGAATGGCGCAGGAAACTTCGCGACGTGGGCGCACCGCTTTTGGCCGTACGCGGGCATCGAGTCCTGTGGCAAATCGCAGCTCGCGCCGACGAGCGGTGCGATGGGCTACGGCGTGCCCGCAGCAGTCATGGCCGCCATCGTCGCGCCCGAACGCACCGTGATTAACTTCGCGGGTGACGGCGATTTTCTAATGACTGCGCAGGAGTTGGCTACCGCCGTCCAATACGGCGGCGCGCCGATCTGCATCGTGTTCAACAACGGCATGTACGGCACCATTCGCATGCATCAGGAAAAAACCTTTCCCTCGCGCGTGTACGGTACGCAGCTCGCAAATCCGGACTTCGCAAAATACGGCGAAGCGTTTGGCGGTGCGGGGTTCACAGTCACGACGAATGCGGAGTTTGACGGCGCATTTGCCGCAGCGCTCGCGCATACGCGCACTAAACGCAAGCCTGTTGTGATCGAGCTCAAAGTCGATCCGCAAGACTTAACGCCCGGTGCAACGATGGACGCAATTACCGCCGCTGCGCAAAAGGCGTAGCCGTTTCGCGCGCGGCTAGGCGACGACTTCGCGTCGCTTTGTTCCCGTTGTAGGCGACGACTTGGCGTCGCTCGCGTGCCACGGGGAAGCGCGGCCAAGTCCGCGCCTACAACGTAATTTGCCCTGGCCAAATCCACAGCGCGCCTGCCGTCATGATGACGTAGCGCGAAAACTTTCCGAGTGCACCGTAGAAGAAGCACTGCCAGAACGGCAGCTTGAGCCATCCCGCGACCGTCGCGAGTGGGTCGCCGATTATCGGCAAGAACGCAAAGAAGCAGGCCTTCGGGCCGAGTCGTTCCAGCCACGCCAGCGCCTTGGCTTGCACCGACGAATGCTTGTAATTTTCGTACACCTTTTTCGCGCCAAAACCCATCCACCAGTTGATCGCACCGCCGAGTGCATTGCCAGTAGTCGCCACCAAGATCGCAGGCCAGAACAGTTCGGGATTGAGCTTGACCAATCCGAAGACCGCCGGTTCGGAGCCAAGCGGCAACAGGGTCGCCGAGACCAGCGCAACGAAAAATACCGTCGACAAGCCAAACTTCGGCAGCGCCAAAGCCT
This sequence comes from Casimicrobium sp., assembly GCA_036733505.1. Lineage (GTDB taxonomy): Bacteria > Pseudomonadota > Gammaproteobacteria > Burkholderiales > Casimicrobiaceae > Casimicrobium. The sequence continues at coordinate 24,303 of DAINAJ010000012.1, read as the reverse complement.
GCAAAACGCCAAGAAACCAAGATTCGATCATCGTGTCATTTTGCCCTTTTAGGTTTGAACGACAGGATGGCGCTTGATTGCAACTGTAGCGTGCGCTACAGGCGCATCCGCATCACTACTGCGTGCCTGACTTCGTTTTAGGTTGTAGGCGACGACTTGGCGTCGCTGCGCGCCACGAGGGATCAGCGCCAAGTCCGAGCCTACCATCGTTCGGCTTATCAGCTTTATGGCTTCGCCCGCTGAAAGGCGGTCGTTCTAGCCGATTTTCCTGATATGTCGATAAGCAACGAAAAGCCGCTGTAACCACCACCCAGCGGTCGATAGAGCCAAAAAGCTAATGCCACAAACTAAGTATTCGCCGCCAGCGCTTCGAGCGCACGCGCGAGGCGCGCCTCGCCGATGCCCGTAACAACCGCAGCGCGCGCGCCAACCGTCGCCAGCGCCTTGTCAATCGCCGAGTCCACACGCGCTCGCGCGGCTTCGCCGTCGCGCTGCCAATCGGGCGACCACGCAACGTCTGTCGCTGTTTTTAGCGTCAGCGCGTAGCGCGCGTGCAGCTCGCGTGCACGCGGGTACAGACTTTCGTCGCCGAAAACGATATCGCTGTAAATCGCGGTAAGCAGCGGCGCGGTGTCGCAAAAAACGTAAGGCGCACCGCTGCGCTGTGCCTCGAGGAAGGCGGCGCGCTCGTGAATGACCTGTGTTTCGAGAATCAACGCTTGCTCATGTTGGGTCGGCGTGCGTTGATGCGCGTCGCAAAATTCACGCAAATATTCCGGTACCCACGGCGCGTGGAAGTGCGCCGCGAGCTGCTGCGCGAGCGTGGTTTTTCCGGTGCTCTCTGCGCCGATGATGCAGACGAGTTTGGGCGAAGGCGCGGTCATTTCGCTGCGTGAAATCGCTGCCGCCAACCGATCCAGCCCCACACAGCGAGCGCGAAGAATATGACGTAGAGGAGGGCCGTGAGGTAGAGCGTCTTGTAAGCAAAGAGCGCAACGCTCACCGCGTTCACAATGAGCCACACCAACCAGTTTTCAACGAACTTTCGCGCGAGCAGCACGGTGCCGACGACACTGCCGGCCGTGACGAAACCATCGGCCCACGGTACGTCGGAGTCGGTGATGAACCGAAGCAAAATTGCGCAGGTGAACCACAGCGCCGCCCAAGACGCGACGAGGTTTCGCCATCCCGAAGCGTCAAGCCGCGCGATGGTCAGCGGCACGGACGAGTCGCCACGGTGTCCGTGCAGCCACTGCCACCAACCCCACACCGCTGTGACCGCAAAAAAAACGTTCACGCTTGCATCGCCGTAGAGTTTGCTCGCATAGAAAAGCCACGCATAAAGGATGCTTGCGACGATGGTGAGCGGCCACCCCCAATGAATCTCGAACACATTGCAGGTGATGTTCGCCAGTGCGAGCACAAACGCGATCACCTCAAGCCACGTGACTGCGGCGCCGAGTAAGGTGAATGCAGTGGCAAGCATGGATTAGAAGTCGAGCGCGACACTTAGGCGCGTTGTGCGCGGCGTCGACGGGAACAAATAAATGCCGCCCCAGTACTGCGTTGGTGCCTCGCGCCAATAGCTGCGGTTGGTCAGGTTTTCCACATTCAAGCGCCACAGTGTGGACTTGCCCAGAAGCTTGACCTGATACCGCGCACCGAGGTCAAGCTGCCATGAGCTAGGTAGCGTCACGCTGCCGTTTGCGGTCACAGTTTTTCCGGTTTCGTATGTGCCCAATGCGTTCAAGGCAAAGCCCGGCAACGCGGAGACCTTGTAGTCCGCAAACACAGATGCTTTGGTGCGCGGCACGTTGGTGACGCGCTGTCCAAGGAGCGCCGAATCGACGGCCTTAGTGAATTTCGCATCGAGCACTGTGAGGCTCGTTTGAATCGAGAGCGCGTCGGTTACTCGGCCGGTCGTCGTCAGTTCGACGCCGCGATGACGCGCTTCTTTCCCGCCGGCAATGCGCGTGGGCACAGCGCTCGCGTAAACGTCATCCGCATACGGTTTATCGATATTGAACAATGCGGCGGTTACGAGCGTCCGCGCGTTGGTTTGCCACTTGATGCCCACTTCCGTTTGCTCGCTTTTAAGCGCCGGCAAGCTTTGGCCGTAATTCGTAAATCTCGATGCGCGGTTGGGCACGACTTCTAGCTCCGCACCTTGGCCCCAAGACGCATAGAGCATCGTCGAAGTCGACGGCGACCATGACACACCGGCCCACGGCGTCGTCACCGTTTGTTCATACGACACCGCGCGCGAACCATCGCTCCTCTCGCTGCTCCGATTAAGGCGCGAGACGCGCACACCGGCGAACGATTGCAGGCTCGTTGTGAGCGTCGATTGCAGGCTCGCGTAGCCTTCAATCGCTCGCTCACGCGTGTTGGTGTTTAGTTCCAACTGCGTACTATCCGACGGCAAAATCGTGGGAACGTAAATGTTGGTAGAGCCTACGTAGTTGTATGCCTGAAGCGGCGGCAGATCGCTCGTCAGACGGCGACCCGCCAAACCGAATCGTGCCGTGTGCCGCACGCCACCAGCGCTGAATTTGCCATCGACGTGTGCGTCCCAGCTCGTGATTTTTCGCTTCTCGTTCTCGCTCCGAAAATCGTAAACATCGACGTCGCCGTTGGCGCACAGTCCCGGATATACATAGTTTGCCGCGTTGCTACAGCCATCTGGAAACGCGAGGCGATCATTGATGCGGCTCTGCTGCATGTTCGCAGAAATTCGACCTTGCCAGTCGGCGTTGAAGCGATGATTGATCGCAACTTCAGCGGTTGTTGTCGTCGCTTGAAATGGCTGCGACCACGATTGATTGTTCAGGTTCAAGCGCTCCTTGACGGGGGGCAGCGTGTCGCCCACGCCGTCGCCATCGGCATCCAAGAGGCCAAGCCCCGGCACCGAAGGTTGCGACTTGCGGTGATATTCGAAATCGGCCGATAGCGACGTTTGCGAGGACAAGTTGGTGGCGAGCGCGAGGCTCACGAATTGACGCGAACCATCTGCGCGATCAAATTGCGTGTGCAGGCTTTCAGCCGCCACGTTCAAACGCACGCCCACGTTGGCGACTTGCGCGTTCGCGTCCACATGCGCCTTGGCGCTGCCGCGCTCGTCCAGGCCGACATTCACCGTGGTGAATGGCTCTTTGAGCGGCACTTTGGTCACGTAATTCACCAAACCGCCCGGTGCTGACACGCCCGACTGCATGCCCGCGACGCCCTTCAAAATCTCAATGCGCTCTTTGTTCTCGAGCGCAATCGGCGCGTAGTTCGAGCTGGCTAATCCGTTGCGCCGAAAGTTTCCCGCTTGATCGAGCAAAAAACCACGAATCGACAAGCTCTCGATGTAGCCCGTCGTGTTGTATGCGTCGGCTAGTGAAGCGTCGAGCTTCAACACTTGCGAGAGCGTTTGTGCGCCGGTGCTCGCCAGAAGGTCCGCGCCAATCACTGTGATGCTTTGCGGAGTCTTGGCGAGCGGCGTGCTAAAGCCGCCGACGTCCGCGTTTTCAGCGTCGAGAATCGGCGCCGATTTCGCGGTGACCGTGATCGGTTCAACGCGTTGCGGCGCCGCCGCTTGGCTTTGCGCGAACGCAGTGGACGCTGCGGACGCAGCAGAAATGGCCGCAAGCGCAGCCACGATTGGTTTCAGAGTCAGAGCCATTGAAATTCCTTCAATCGACGGCAGGGGTGAGGCACAGACACGTCCGACCACGAAGGCGGATAAGTTCGGCGACGCTTCCCTGCGCAAGTATTACCTTGATCAAGTTCCAGGGTGTTATCTCAGCCGAGGCCCATAAGAAGTATGAGCTCCAGCACCCCTAGCGTGTATTGGCATGTTTTTGGCATGCCAGCGGGAATTATAGTGGCGCAGGTTCGCTTAAACTCGCGGCTGTAAAAAAATCAGCGCTTGCGACGAACCGCATGCGCGTACGCTAATTATTCAAACGGAAACGAGGGTTTCGGGATGCTGCTCGGTTTTGTCTTTCTCTATTTGCTGGTCACGATTGGCATTGGTTTGTGGGCCGCCAAACGGGTGAAAAACACGGCGGACTACGCGATTGCGGGTCGCCATTTGCCGCTCATCATGATTGTCACGACCACGTTTGCAACGTGGTTTGGCAGTGAAACGGTGCTCGGCATCGGTGCAAAGTTCGTGCAGGGCAATCTGGGTACGGTGGTGGAAGACCCGTTCGGCGCGTCGTTTTGCTTGATTTTCGTGGGGCTGTTTTTTGCCGCCAAGCTCTACAAAATGACGCTACTGACGATCAGCGATTACTACCGCCAGCGCTTTGGTAAAGCGGTGGAAATCTTGTGCTCAATCATCATCATGTTGTCCTACCTCGGCTGGGTGGCGGCGCAGGTGACTGCACTTGGATTGGTGTTCAACCTTTTGTCGGCTGGCAGCATCTCGTTTGAGTGGGGCATGGTGATAGGCGTCGCGTCGATCCTCGTTTACACCTTGTTTGGTGGAATGTGGAGCGTGGCGCTTACCGATTTTCTTCAAATGATTGTGCTCGTCGTTGGCCTATCGATCATCGCGGTAATGGCCGGCAATATGGCGGGTGGTGCTGACAAAGTCATCGCTTACGCGCAGAGCAAAGAGATGTTTCGGTTCTTGCCAGAACCGTCGTTCAGAGACGTGATGTTTTTCTTCGCAGCATCAATCACGATGATGTTGGGTTCTATTCCTCAGCAGGACGTGTTTCAGCGTGTGATGTCCGCCAAAGACATCAAGGCTGCGACGCGTGGGCCGGTGATTGGCGGCGTGCTCTACCTGCTATTTGCGTTCGTGCCCATGTTTTTGGTGGTCGCCGCAGTCATCATCATGCCCGATAAGGCCGCTGAAATGCTCAAGAGCGATACGCAAAAAATCCTGCCGACGCTCGTCATGGAGCACATGCCATTCGTCGCGCAGGTGATCTTTTTTGGAGCGCTGCTGTCGGCCATCAAATCTTGCGCGTCGGCGACACTGTTGGCTCCAAGCGTGACTTTTGTTGAGAACGTATACAAACACTTCCGTCCGCACATGACCGACGCGCAGACGTTGAAGGCCATGCGCGTTTCAACGCTCGTGTTTTCATTGCTCGTGCTTGCCTACGCAATGGCCACGCGCGGCACAAAAATTTACGACATGGTGTCGGGCGCGTACCAAGTTACGCTGGTGGGCGCGTTTGTGCCGTTGGCGTTCGGGCTTTACTGGAAGCGCGCGACCACGCAAGGGGCGGTTGCTAGCGTGGTGCTAGGCCTAGGGACGTGGTTGCTCGTCTATTTAGTCCCAGGCTGGGGCGAAGCGTTTCCGCAGCAATTGGCGGGGCTCATCGCTTCACTCGTCGGGATGCTTGTTGGTTCGCTCGCGCCGCAAGTGATTGCCAACCACCACGGGCATGTGCATCATTTCATGGGGTCAGAAGCGTAGGCGTGCCCCGAACAAAAAACGTTGTAAAGACTTTTATGGCTCAGCGGCTGCTATGCGGGCGTCTGCAGCTGCTTTTGGCGTAAGTCGATAGTTAGAAAAAGTCATATGAAACGGCCACCCCGCCGGTGGTTAATGCGAAAAAGCTGTATTTGGAGTCGGTCACTTTGCCCTGGGCTGATCGTGCGCAATGCCGTCACTGGCGATGTAGTGCGATACTGAATCTTGCTAGAGCTCGCGATCTCCGAAAGCTAGGCGCGCACAATCGAACCGAACTGGAGTCAAGTCATGCCGCTCGCGATCAACCTTAATCGATGCGTTGCGCTCGCTTGCTGTCTCGCAGCGAGCATTTGCCTGAATGGACTCGCCGCTGCACAGACTTCAGAGCTGGTAGACGTGCAGGTCTACGAAAACACCACGGCGTTTCCCGGGGAGTTTCGCTACTTCATGACCGCGCGCCCAGCCGACAAGGCCTACCTTGCCGCCAATCCGCAAATGGCTTGGAAGCCGCTTTATGTGTTCAGCGCGTACGCCGCAGACAGTGCCCCTCCCGGTGCCGTCGCCGTCTGCCGCTTTTACTTGCCAACGCTCGCGACGCACTTCTACTCGGCGCAACCCGCAGAATGCGATCAATTCAAGCGCGACCCGTTGTTCGTCTTTGAGGGCAATGATTTCTATGTGAGTTTGCCAAGCGAGACAAATACACAAATTGCGACGTGTGGCCAGAGTGACGCGCCGGTTTACCGCGCGTACAACGAAGGCGCGCGTCGCCACGTCTCCGGCAATCACATCTACGGCCCCGACGTTGGACTCGCCAATTATTTGGCGAGTAACGCAGGCTGGCGTTTCGAGGGCGTGGTGATGTGTGTACCGAAGACGCCACGCCCGAGAACCTCAGTGATCGTTGCTGGTCGCGCGTCGGTCGCCCGAGATGAAGTGGTCGCGCCGGACGCACCGGGAGCGCCGATAGCGCAGATCGTCAGCACGCAAACGCTGAGCAGCACACATTGGATTGATCCCCTGCGCGGCGAAAGTGATTGGCAGACGAGAACCGGGTTTGATCCGATACGCGGAAAAATTTATTTGGTGCGCGCTACGACATTGAGAACACGCAAGGAGAACGGGCCGTATCTGAACTTAACGCCCGAACAACTTTTGCAACGTTTGTCAGTGGTCGAGACAACGCGTGCAATTGAAAACGTCATGGAGTTAGACGTTGCAACCGGCGCCGCGCGCTACCTCAACGTTCCGGGAACATTTACGGATGTGCATTTCGATGCGCGAACACGACTGCTGATGTTGGCTGGCCCAGATGCATCCGGCGAGGCGAGCGTGCAATGGTTTGACCCGCTAGCCAACCGTCCCGTGGGGAGCGTGAACCTTGGCGTGCAGGCGTTTCAAGTGAGTGTGAAGTACATCGGAAGTCCGGTGTGCACGTTCTACGTCAATAGCGCCACCTATGTCGTGTATGTGTTTCCAGACACCATTTTCACGAGCTACAGTGTTGGGCCAAAGTCAGCAGGCGATCATTGTGTGCAGGACAATATGACGGCACGTGCAATGACATCGGGTCAGGCGATCGCATTGTCGACTGGCATCGTAGTCGGCGACGCGATTTTTGGCAGTTCAGACGTATCGCAGCAGTACGGACGCGATATCGCGCGCTACCGACTCGACACTTTGGCGTTCTCAGCGTACCTGCCGCGAACCGATGCCTTCGGATTACCTCCCAACTTAAGTGACGGCAACTACCAAGCGTCAGTGCTGGCGAGAACTGAGACGGACGTTCTTGTGCTGCTGAGGGCAAGGTACGAAGTTAACCCTTCTAAGCTGGGCTATTTCATGTTGCGGTATCGGAACGGGCAACTCATTGAGACCACGGGGCCTCTGACGGAGGCGATCCGCTACTTTGCGAATTCTCCGCTTGAGAGTTGGCAAGGGAAATTTCCGCCGCAGTTCAATGGTGATTTCACTGAACTGGTTCGTCGCACGTCGAGTCCGTTCGGCGAGTTGTGGACAATTCTTCCAGTCTACGGTCGGGTCACATCTATCTCGCGCGCTGATGGCGGAAGCTACGCGCCGATCGGCGATATCCCACTTGACGTCCCCGGCGCGTGGCTGCACCTACACTGAGTTTTGCGCCTGATTGGATAGCGTTTTGAGCCAACGCTATGCTGGGGAATAAAAAAACGCGCCGACAGGCGCGTTTTTCCGGGGGCACGGTACGCGAATTAAGCGCGGTGCGGTGCCTGCGATTGGTACGCAGTTTTTGCAGTCGTTGATTTCGCTCCGAAAAACGCGGCGATGCGCGTTGCGATGGCGAAATAGGTCTCGACGAACGACTCAGCGGCGGCCATCTCAGCTTCTGCGATGCGGCGGGTCGACGCGTTCATTTGGATGCTGTCGAACTGGGCTTTGGAGATCATGGTGACTTTCCTTTGACGCGGTGCGTCATAAGTGACGCTTGCGTTGAATTACTAGGTTACGGTGATGCGCTACCGTGAACACATGCTATTGCGCCTGCTGCGTTGCAGCAAACGAGAAGTTATACTCCTAGCATTAGAAAAACTAGGCCTAACGGCCGCCACACTTGTGAACTCACGTCTTCCTTCGGTCAACGCGTTGCGCGCCTTTGTGGCGGCTGCTCGCCACAGCAGCTTCAAAAAGGCTGCGGCGGAGCTGCACGTCACGCCGGCCGCCGTGAGCCACCAAGTGAAAGCGTTGGAAGAGGAGCTGGGCATTGCGCTGTTTCGGCGCTTTGCCAACGGTTTGGCGCTCTCGCCGCAGGGCGCGAGCTTGTTGCCGGGCCTTGAGCGCGGGTTTGAGCAGTTGGCCAGTGCGGTGGATGCGTTACGTCAATCGGTTGAGCCGAATCGGCTCGATGTGGCCGTCGCGCCATCGTTTGCTGCGCGCTGGTTGCTGCCCCGTTTGCATACTTTTATGGAGCGCCATCCTGAAATTGATGTGCGCATCTCGGCAGCGGAAAATTTGATTGAACGTGACGGCGCTGGGCGCGGCGCGCCAGTGGGAGTCGACGGCGCAGTCGAGGAGCGGCAAGGCGTGGCCATTGCGTTTGGGCGTGGCGACTATCCGGGCTATCGCGTGGAGCCGCTCATTTCGCCGCAACTTGCTCTGTTCTGTGCGCCGAAACTATTGAAGGGCAAGCATCCGCTGAAACATCCGGATGATCTGCGACACCAAACGCTTTTGCACGATGACACGCCTTTTTTCAGCGGTGACACGTCGAACTGGAACGTGTGGTTCGAGCACGCAAGCCCTGGCGCGTTTGCGTCGGCCAAGCGAGTGGTGCACGTCAGCCACGCGGTGCTGGCGCTTGACGCGGCCGTTGATGGCCTCGGCGTCGCGCTAAGTCTCGCGCCGCTGGCCTTGCTCGACGTACGCGCTGGGCGGCTCGTGGTGCCGTTTGGCCCGTCGATTACCAGTGAATGGGGCTACTACCTGCTCACCCCGAACACCGCCGCCGGCAGCGGTGAGCGCACACACATCGCGTTGTTTCGGGAATGGCTGCTGGATGAAGCGCGCAAGGATGACGCGGAGTTGGCGGCGCTGTTGGGACGGTGAGCAGTGAGCGGTTAGTTTTCAGCTTTTCGGCTCTAGCGACTGGTCAGCGGTGATTTCAGGCTTATTTTTAACAATGTTGACTTTTCAGAAAATGCGGATGAAAACACCGCCTGCTAGTCGTCTATGCGAAAAAGCTGTTAAAACTTTAATCGCTTGAATATCGCCTCGGGCACATGCGCAATGATGAGCATGATGACGCGCCAAAAACTGGGCAGATAGACGACGTCGCGATTCTTGTCGATGGCGTTCACGATGCCTTTGGCAACTGCCTCGGGTGACGCCCAGAGTGCGCCTTTTTTTGCGATGTGCGCTGTCATCGGCGAATCTATGAACCCTGGTTTGATCGTGACGATGTGTACGCCGCGAGTGTGCATCCGCGCGCGCAGTCCGGAGCAAAACGCGGTCAATCCTGCTTTCGCAGCGCCATACGCGTGATTGCTGCCGCGGCCACGGTCGCCCGCGACTGACGAGATGACTGCGACGGTGCCGCCGCCACAATCGGCACGTGAGAAGCGTTCAGCGAGCGCTTGCGCCCACAGTGCCGCGCTCACGAAATTGGTGTTGAGCTCCGTGGCTAGGTAATTCACATCAACGTCCGCGAGCGTGGAATCGGTGAGGCTGCCATGAGCGATGAGTGCTTGTGCGGTTGCGCCTCCGTTTGTATTGAATGCTGCGGCTGTGGTCGTGACGAAGGCCGCGTTCGTCAGATCTCCGATAACGACAACAACCTCGGAAGCGCCACGCACGCGTGCATCGGCGGCGATGCGCGCCAGCTCGTCTGCATTCCGCCCGACCAGCGTGAGCGAAGCGTTTCGCTCAGCCCAAATCCGAATGGCCGCTTGTGCAACGGCGGACGTCGCACCGACAACAACGATGGGTAGTTTCATAAGTATTTACTGTTCACTGTTCACAACTCACCGCTCACTGAACTTCACGCGTAACACGCCGCCAAAAACTCGACGAAATCATAGGGTCGCGCATCGCTTCGAGTTCGCGCCATTGTGGGAAAAATCGTTGAAACATTGCCGCTGACATGCGCGCATCCTTGGCCGGATAGACGCGTCCGCCAACGTCAGCCACCATCGCATCGGCGCGATCCAGCGCACGGCGATCGTTGTCGTTCGGCGCTGGAATATCTAGCGCAACAGTCGTGCCTGCCATAGGGAAACTCAGGAGCCCCGGAGAGGGAAGGTCGCCAAACGTTTTGATGACCGCAAGATAGCTTGCCACATTCGACTCGCGCAGATGCGCCAAGATTCGCGGCACTGTTTCGCGAGCGGCATCGGTGGGCACTACGAATTGATACTGAATAAAACCGCGTTTGCCGTACGCGCGATTCCACGCATTCACCGCATCGAGGGGAAAGAAAAATTGCCAAAGCGGAGTCGTTGCGCGCTTAGCCGTTTGCAATGCTTGCGCGCGGTAGTAAGCGGCGTTAAATGCGCGTGCGCTCCAGCGACCGAGCAACCATTGTGGCGCGTCGATGGGCAGCGTGAGCTTAGTCGCATTGGGCGTAAGCCAATCGCGTGGACCGTCACAGTGATTGCCGCGAAAGAACACACCGCGCAGGTTCTCATCCATCGTGTCGATCCAAGCGACGGTGTAATTCCAGTCTTTGCTTTCGGCGTCAAGCGCGAGGTAATCGTCGATTCCAGCGTCACTGTTTTTGCCACCGAAGAGTGTGGTTTCTTGCGCAATGCCTGGACCGGGCACACGGCTAAGTTGTAGTGTTACGTCTTCGATCATGCCGGTGAGCCCGAGGCCACCGATGGTGTGCGCGAGCAGGGGGTTGGGGGCGTCGAGCATGTGTACGCCTGAGTCCGAGCGCCGAAGCGTGATGCGCCGAACGGCGCGGCCAAATGTGCCGGAGATGTGATGATTTTTTCCGTGCACGTCGTTGGCGATGGCACCACCGACAGTGACGAACCGCGTACCCGGAACGACGGGCAAAAACCAACCGCGTGGCAGCAGAGTCTGCGCGATGTCGGCGAGCAACGCGCCCGCTTCGCAGGTTAAGCGGCCTTGAACGTCGTCAAACGCCAGCAATCGATCGCGGCGAAATGTGTGCATCAGCGTGCCGCCGTCATTCACGCAAACGTCGCCGTAACTGCGGCCAAGACCGCGCGGAAGTACGTTCCCCGATGTGCGTGGAAACGCGCGGCCGTCACCAAACGTGTGCGAATGCCTCGCTGAAGAACCACGACCCCACGGTTGATCGAGCGAGAGCGGGGTCATCTCTTTGCCCTCTGCTCAGCAATCATTAATCGAGCAGCAACGGCACCCACAGCGTGCCCAAAATTGCCAACAAACTAAACGCGATGATCGCCAGCCAAAGGCTCGCCCAGACCGATGTCGTTTTGATGATTACAGGCGCGGGCGGGTCGTTGCGCCGCTCCAGTGCTTGATGTACGAGACGCGGAATCTGTGGCAAAGCAGAGGACAGATACGGAGCTTGCTCGAACAGTCGTTGCCACACGGCTTCCGGTCCGATTTGCGTGCGCATCCACTTTTCGAGAAACGGCTGCGCTGTTGCCCACAAGTCCAGATACGGATCAAGCTGCCTGCCGAGGCCCTCGACGTTGAGCAACGTTTTTTGCAGCAACACCAATTGCGGCTGAATTTCCACGTTGAATCGACGCGACACTTGAAACAGTCGCAGCAACACTTTCCCAAACGAAATATCTGCGAGCGGGCGATCAAAAATCGGTTCACACACGCTGCGTACCGCGTTTTCAAGTTCGTCCACGCGCGTGCCCGCTGGCACCCAACCGGACTCGATGTGCGCGCTCGCGACACGTCGATAATCGCGCCGGAAAAAAGCCAAAAAGTTCTCCGCAAGATAGCGGCGATCCGTGTCTGTCAGCGTGCCGACGATACCAAAATCCATGCCGACGTATTGCCCGATGTTGGGCGCATCAGTGCGCACCGCGATATTGCCCGGATGCATGTCCGCATGAAAGAAACCATCGCGAAATACTTGCGTGAAGAAAATCTCAACGCCGTCGCGCGCAAGCTTCTTAATATCGACGCCAGCCGCACGTAATTTCTCGATTTGGTTGACCGGCGTGGCGTGCAGCCGCTCCATCACCATCACCGTCTTTTCGCTCCAATCCCAGTACACCTCGGGCATGTAGAGCAGGGGCGATCCTGTGAAGTTACGACGCAACTGTGAGCAGTTAGCCGCTTCGCGAATCAAATCCAGTTCGTCGTGCAAATATTTATCGAATTCATCGACCACTTCGAGTGGTTTCAGGCGACGTCCGCCTTCGCTAAATTTGTTCACCCATCCGGCCAACACACGCAGCAACGACAAATCACTTTCAATGACCGGCTGAATGTTGGGACGCAATACTTTCACCGCGACTTCGCGCGTCTCGAACGTGTCGCCGACCTTGAACTGTACCGTCCCGAAGTGCACCTGTGCCACGCTCGCGCTGGCAACCGGTTGCCAGTCGAAGCTCGCAAAGACCTGATCTACGGGGCGTCCGTAGGCGCTTTCTAGTACTTTGCGCACGTCTTCCTGCGGGAATGGCGGCACTCGATCCTGCAAGAACGAGAGCTCCGTGGCTATGTCCGGCGGTATCAAGTCTGGGCGTGTGGACAGGACCTGCCCAAACTTGACAAAGATTGGTCCGAGCGCTTCGAGCGCCGCACGCAAACGCGCACCGCGTGGCGCAGAATGCTCGCGATTAGCCAATACGCGGCCGAGGCCCCGCAGAATTGGGTTTGAAGCGTCCTTGAGCACGAACTCATCGAGCCCGAAGCGGTGGAAGACAGAAATTATTTTCGCGAGACGAATTAAGCGCATGGCTTGATTCTATGAATTTGCTTCAAGTTCAGGACGGACCTGGTTGCAGGGGCCGCGCGACAGGTCCCTTCGCGGGTAAGATTGTGCCCATCAATAAGGTGCGCATCATGACTGTTTCTGCCACTTCCGTCGCTTCTTCAGCATCTGGCGCGTTGGCCAGCATTCACGGCCAAGCGAGCCTGGACGACACGCTCTTCGACTTAGCGCCCGTGTCGCTGTGGCTCGAAGATTTCAGTCGTGTTTACGAATTGCTGCAGTTGTGGCGCGAGATGGGTGTGGAAGACATTGGTGCTTACCTGCGCGACCACCCCGATGCGATCAACGAGTATTTCTCGCGCATTCGAGTGCTCAAAGTGAATCAACGCACGCTCGATTTGTATGCAGCAAAAGATTTGAATGCGCTGCTCGCCGCGGGCAATTCGCTTTTCGACAATGCCAACACCGAGGCGGCCATCGCTGAGATTTCTCGACTATGGTCGAACCACGATTCCTACCAAACCGAGACGATTAACTACACGGTAGACGGACGAAAACTACACATTCGCTTGAACGTGAATCGCTTGGAAAGTGTCGCGCGACCGTGGGACCGAATGTTGATGGCGATTGAGGATTTCACGCCGCAGAAGCATGCGCAGGCGGCTGCGTCGGTGAACGAGGCTTATGCGCGTGGCTTGTTTGAACTCTCTCCGGTTTCGCTGTGGGTGGAAGACTTCAGCGACGTGAAGGAACTCCTAGACGATGTGCGGGCACAGGGCATCACCGACTTTCGCACCTTTGTGGACGTTCATCCAGAGTTTGTTGCTTCTTGCATGGAGCGCATTCGCGTCATCGACGTCAACCAACAGACGCTGACGATGTTTGGTGCACGGAGCAAAGACGAATTACTCGGACGACTAGGCGAAGTGTTCCGCGATGAAATGGGGCGATCGTTTGCCGAGCAATTGCTCGATTGCTGGAACGGCTCACTGTTTCAATCGCGTGAAACTCTTAATTATTCGTTGCGAGGGGACCCCATTCATCTGCATATGCAGTGGGCCGTGCTGCCAGGCCACGAAGCGAATTGGGATCTGGTTCAAGTGGCACTCACCGACATCAGCGCGCGCAAAAAGGCGGAGGCGTATCTTGAGTTTTTGGGCAAACACGATGCGCTCACCAAGCTTAGAAACCGAGCTTTCTACGACGACGAAATTGCGCGCCTCAATCGACGCGGGCCGTTTCCTGTAGGCGTGTTGACGGTTGATCTCAATGGCTTGAAACTCGTTAACGATGAATACGGCCACGCGGCGGGCGACGCGCTGCTGCGACGAGCCGGCGAGGCGCTCAAAAAGGCGTTAGGCGAAAACACGTTGGCCGCGCGTGTTGGTGGCGACGAATTCGTGTGCCTCTTACCGCGCCACGGCGAGGCCGAGCTCGCCGCGTTGGTGGAGAGCGTGAAGCTTGTGGTCGACATGAACAATCAGTTTTATCAAGGACCGCGATTGTCGGTCGCCATTGGCACGGCGATTTGCGAGCGCGCGGGAGCCCTTGAACCCGCGCTGCGAGCGGCGGACGACGCGATGTACGTCGCAAAGCGTTTTCACTACAAGTCTTACTCTGATCCTCGTGCGCCGTAATGGTTGCTTAAGGCGCAGCGCCTAAAATCAGACCTAACGATACGCTGTAACCGCCACTGGACATTCCGCTTCATGCCTGATCCCGCCGCTCCGATTCTCTGGCAATTTTCCCTCTCTACCGTCAACGCGATTATCTGGCTCGTGATGCTCGCGCTGGCCTTGTGGATGGGGCTGCGAATGCGCAGGGGGAGATTGCTGGCCGTGACCGCATTTCTGACTCTCGATTTAATTGCGTTTGGCGCATTCGTTCGCCTCACTGACAGTGGTTTGGGTTGCCCGGACTGGCCTGGTTGCTACGGCCAAATGTTGCCCGCAACGGCGACTACGCAGATTAACGCGGCAATCGCTGAGCAAGGCGGTACGCACGGCCCCGTAAGCCACGGCAAAGCGTGGATTGAGATGGTGCACCGCTACGTCGCCTCGTTCATCGGCGCGCTGATACTGGTGATGTTCGTCCGTGCGCTCGTCGCCCGCTTCACTCGGGCGAGATTTTTGATCGACCAAACGGTGGCGCCCGTCGGTTGGGGATGGCCACTTCTGCTCTTAATCGTTGTTTCGGCTCAGGGCTTGTTTGGCAAATGGACGGTGACGTTAAAGCTCATGCCAATTGTGGTGACAACGCACTTGATGGGTGGCATGTTGCTGTTTGGATTGTTGATTTGGTTTTGGATGATTGTGCGCGCGCGCGTGGGCGACCCGAAGGCGCGTGTCGTGGCGGTGGCAAGCGGCGTGCGCGTGGCGGTGTGGTGCGCGCTGATCGCGGTGACCGCTCAGATATTTTTAGGTGGCTGGGTGAGCACCAATTACGCGGTGCTCGCGTGTGGCGATTTCCCGGCCTGCAACGGCAGCTACGCGCCAGTGCTCGCGTGGAGCGAGGGATTTACGTGGATGCGCGCGTTGGGTCGAAACCCAGACGGTACCTTTTTGTCGATTGAGGCGCTGCGGGCGATTCACTGGGCGCATCGCTTGGGTGCAATCGTTGTGACCGTGGCGGTGGTGGTCGCGGCGCTGCGATTGATGCGCGCGAACGCGTCGCTGAAGCCTCATGCCCTGTTCATCAAATTCATCCTGCTGGCGCAAATCGCGGTTGGCATCAGCACCGTGTTGTGGGCGCAACCGCTGCTGCTGGCCACAGCGCACAACGCGCTGGCGGCCATCTTGCTTGCAAGCCTGTTGATCGCGGCGTTTCGAGTGCGAAGCGGTGCATCGCGCTGATGATGGATTAATGTAGGCACCGACTTGGCCGCGCGGCGCGCTGTCGAACGACGCCAAGTCGTCGCCTACAACGCCGGAAAGCGGCGGTGGGATTGAAGATACTGCGGGGGGGGCGCGTTCGCGTGGCTTCGTTAGACCGTTGCAGAAGATGTAAACAATCGTAAGTTCTGCGCCTTCCGTCAACTTCTGTCGATGTTGGGCCGTTGGGCGCAAGTCGGTTGCACATAAATTCTCTAGGAGGCCCTATGCGTTTTTCCAAATTGTCTCTCGTCACCGCGCTGGCTGGCGCTGCGGCTGCCGTCACCTTGACCGGCTGCGTAGTCGCCGCTCGTGTGCCCGGCCCGGCTTACGTCAACAGCGGCCCGGTGATCTACGTGGATCGTGCGCCGCCAGCGCCTTACAGCGAGCAGATGCTGCCGTCGCCGGGCGCGGGCCATGTCTGGGTGGGCGGCTACTGGCACTGGACGGGGCGCGACTACACGTGGACGCGCGGTCATTGGGCGCGTCCGGCGCATGGCCACACACAGTGGGTGCCGGGACACTGGCGCCGTGACCAGCGTGGTCATCATTGGGTCCCAGGCCACTGGCGTTAACAGCTTTTTTCGCTGAGCGACCGCCAGGTGGCGGTCGCCGCGAAATTATCCTATTAGTCGACTAAGCGAAAATATGCGATGAAACGACCGCCTGGCGGTCGATGAACGTAAAAAGCTGTAGATTAACTACGAACGCGCACCGCGTTCTTCGGGCGGAAGCCTTTGCACACCGCATCGTTGGTTTCGATGTACGCGCCGCCGATCAGATCAATGCAGTACGGCACGGCCGCAAAAATGCCGTGCACCACCGACTTGCCGTCTCCGTCGCGCAAACCTTCGAGCGTTTCTTTGATGCTTTTGGGTTGGCCGGGCAAGTTGATTACTAGCGTTTTGCCGCGAATCACAGCGACCTGTCGCGACAGAATCGCCGTCGGCACGAAGTTCAAGCTGATCTGACGCATCTGCTCGCCGAAGCCGGGCATTTCTTTGTGCGCCACCGCGAGCGTCGCCTCCGGCGTCACGTCACGCCGCGCCGGGCCTGTGCCGCCGGTTGTAAGCACGAGATCGCAGCGTTCGACGTCACACAATTCAACGAGCGTGGATTCGATGGTCGGTTGCTCGTCGGCGATGAGGCGCGTCGCGTACGTCACGGGATTTTGAATCGCGCTGCCCAGCCACTCTTGCAGCGCAGGAATGCCTTTGTCCTCGTACACGCCGGTTGAGGCGCGGTCAGAGATGGAGACAAGGCCGATTTTTACTGGATCAAACATTCGGTGTTCCTCGACGTTGCGCGGCTAAACCTTTAACAATGCCCGGTACACCACGCGAAACACCTGCCGTGAGGCTGCCGGCGCATCGCCGTTGGCTGCTTGATGGCGAGCGCGTTCGATGAGCGTGAGCAGCGCGGCACGGTCAACGTCGGGCCGCGCGGTCATGAACTCAGTGAGCGTATCGGGCTCGGCGATTAAGCGATCACGCCAACGCTCGGATGCTTTAAACGCAGCTTTGTTGGCGCGCGTTCCCATTTCCCAGCGGTCAATCTGCGCGCGGATCGGCTCAGGGTCAACCTCACGCATCAGTTTGCCGATGTATTGCATGTGGCGACGCTTGGCTTCGTGTTTGCCAACGTTCTCAAGCTCGTCGAGCGCGTCGCGCAAAAATTCAGGCAATTCGAGCTGATCTAGCTGATCTTTCGAGAGCGTGGTGAGTGTCTCGCCAAGGTCCTGCAGGTCTTGCATCTCCTTTTTGAGCTGAGTCTTGGACGGGCCATCGTCGACGGGCCGTGGAATTTTTGGGGGGCGCATTTTCTTGAAGGTGAGCAGTGAACGGTGAACAGTGAGCGGTGAGCACCTTTATCGTTAGGCACATTTTGCCCGAATGCCTCTCCGGTATGCTTCGGGTAAGGGCCGTCATTCGTTTCACGGCGGCTTGCGCGTTGCGCCGGTTACTGTTCACTGCTCACCGTTCACTGCTCACCATTCAAAAAAATGCTTGCAATTTCCTCTGACGCTCTCCGTGACGTTGCGCTCTCCGCGCTGGAGCGCGCCAAACGCGGCGGTGCCGACCAAGCCGAGGCCGAGGCCACGCAGGGCAACGGTCTGAACGTGACGGTGCGCTTGGGCGAACTGGAAACGCTGGAACACAACGTCGACAAAAGCCTAGGTGTTACGGTGTACGTCCAAGGCCGCAAGGGAAACGCCAGCACCGGCGATTTCTCAACGGACGCCGTGAACGCCGCGGTCGACAAAGCGCTCACCATCGCGAAATTCACTAGTCCAGACCCGTTCGCAGGCTTGGCCGATGCAGACGTCATGGCGAGGCTTCCGTTGCCCGACCTAGATCTTTATCACCCTTGGGCGCTCGACGCCGCTCAAGCCATCGAGATCGCTAAGCGCTGTGAAGACGCCGGTTTTGCGGTGGATGAGCGCATCGACAACAGCGAAGGCGCGTCGGTCAGTGTGAGCGAATCGGAATTTGTGTACGCCAACTCGCACGGCTTTTGCGGCGGCTACATGGGCAGCGCGCACTACATCGGCTGCGCGATGGTTGCCTCGGAAGGCGAAGAAATGGAGCGCGACGATTGGTACACCTCGCACCGCGTGCCCGGTGCGCTCGAATCCGCCGAAAGCGTTGGACGCAAAGCGGGCGAGCGCGCTGTTGCGCGGCTCGGCGCGCGGCAAATCCCGACGCAAAACGCGCCGGTGATCTTCACGCCTCAACTCGCCGCGGGCTTCATCGGCCACGCGATCAGCGCTCTGTTCGGCGGCTCGCTCTACCGCAAAACATCATTCCTGCTCGACAGCATGGGCAAGCCGATGTTCGCCTCGCTCCTCAACATCGTGGACGATCCCTTCGTCAAACAGGCCTACGCGAGTTCGCCATTCGATGGCGAAGGTGTTGCGTGTCAGCGTCGCGCGATTGTTGAAAACGGCGTCGTGCGCGGCTACTTTTTGTCGGCGTATTCCGCGCGCAAGCTCGGCATGAAAAGCACGGGAAACGCCGGTGGCAATCACAATCTGTTAATCAGCCCAACCATCAAAGGCGACACCGCCACGCTCGCTAAACAAATGGGGCGCGGGCTTATCGTGACGGAGCTGATGGGGCAGGGCGTGAACCCTGTCACGGGAGACTATTCCCGCGGCGCGGCAGGCTTCTGGGTGGAAGGTGGCGAGATCGCGTACCCCGTCGGTGAAATCACAATTGCGGGTAATCTCATTGACTTGTATCAGCGCATCGTGGCGATCGGTGACGATATCGATCGGCGCGGCTCAAAGCTTGTTGGTTCGATGCTCATCGAATCGATGCAAATTGCTGGCAGCTAAATGATCGCGAAATGCGTGTCGGTGTGTAAAAAACAAACGACCGTTTCGAGGTTCACGTGACGCATGAAAAATTTTCCTGTCAACGCGGGTTAACTCCGTATTGCAGTGCATCAATTTCGTGAAAAATCCTTAGAGTTATCGAAAACGGGGAGTTACAGAATGCAGGTCTTACTGTCTATATCCAAGCTCATTGACCGATGCAGCACGATGCTCGGCTCTTTGATGAAATGGCTCATTCTTGCGTCGGTGGTGATCAGCTGCGTCAACGCGATCGCACGAAAAGTTTTCGACGTGGGGTCGAACGCGTTTCTTGAAATTCAGTGGTACCTGTTCGCTACGTCTTTTCTCTTGGCGGCGGGGTACACGCTACTCAACAACGAGCATGTACGTATTGACGTTATCTCGGGACGCTTCTCTAAGCGCGGCCAAATGTGGATCGACATCATGGGCTTCACGCTTTTCTTGATTCCGGTTTGCGTTGCGATCATTGGTTTGTCGATGCCCGTTTTCTTACTGGCTTATCAATCGGGCGAGGTCTCGGCCAACGCCGGTGGGCTCATACTGTGGCCGATCTACATGATGCTGCCGCTGGGTTTCGCGTTGCTGTTACTGCAAGCGGTTTCGGAGCTCATAAAGCGAATTGCATTTCTTAAAGGCCTCATCGCGGACCCGACCCTAAAGGTGGGCGAAAAGTCTTCCGAGGAAGAACTTGCCGAAGCTATTCGCCAGCGTGCGGAAGCAGCTGCCGCCGAAGCGGCCGCGATGCCAACGAAATAACTGGGGCTGACACATCATGGAATTTTTCATCGCTAACTTCGCCCCGATCATGTTCTTCGGGCTTGTGTGCTTTTTGCTAATAGGCTTCCCGGTAGCGTTCAGTTTGGGCGCATGCGGACTCTTTTTTGCGTTCATCGGCATCAAGCTCGGTGTGTTGCCAGAAGCGCTGATGCAGGCGTTGCCGCAGCGCATTCTGGGAATCATGCGCAATGACACCCTGCTCGCGATACCGTTTTTTACGCTCATGGGCTTAATACTTGAGCGAAGCGGCATGGCAGAGGATCTGCTCGATACGATTGGCCAATTGTTTGGGCCAATTCGCGGCGGACTCGCGTTCGCGGTAATTTTCGTTGGCGCACTGCTTGCGGCCACCACAGGCGTTGTCGCTGCGTCAGTGATCTCGATGGGATTGATCTCGTTGCCGATTATGTTGCGCTACGGCTACGACCGTCGCTTGGCTAGTGGTGTTATCGCAGCGTCCGGCACGCTTGCGCAAATCATTCCGCCATCGCTCGTGCTCATCATCCTCGCTGACCAACTTGGCCGCAGCGTTGGAGATATGTACAAGGGCGCGTTTATCCCCGGCTTCATCCTTACCGGACTCTACGTGCTTTACGTGGCGGGTGTTGCGATGTTTAAGCCCGCTTGGGCACCTGCGTTGCCGCCGGAGGCGCGCACAATCCGCGAGGCCAACGGCCAATCGGGCTTACCGTCGTTGGCTGTGCTTGTGGTGCTGTCCACCACTGTCGCCGTGATTTTTGGGAAAAATTACGGCAATGTATTGGCGTGGGCAAAGGGGAAGGCTCCGGTCGCTGTGGCGCTCGATGAAACCATTGTTGTGGCCATGTGCGTAGGCGTCTTCTTGGCGTTCATGATTGCGGTGATTAACAAGGCCACGCGATTGGGCCTGCTCTCCAAAATGGCCGAACGCGTGACGTTCGTTTTGATTCCACCGCTGCTGCTAATTTTCTTGGTGCTTGGCACTATCTTTCTTGGTATCGCCACACCAACCGAAGGCGGTGCGATGGGCGCAATGGGCGCGATCATCATGGCGATGGTGCGGAATCGTTTGAGCATGTCGCTCATGAAGCAGGCGCTCAACAGCACGGTCAAGCTCTCGTGTTTCGTGGTGTTTATCTTGATCGGGTCCACCATTTTCAGCCTCGTGTTCCAAGGGGTTGACGGTCCTAAATGGGTCGAGCATTTGTTGACCGGCTTGCCCGGCGGTCAAGTGGGATTCTTGATCGTTGTGAACATCATGATCTTCGTTCTCGCGTTTTTCTTGGACTTCTTTGAGCTCTCGTTTATCGTGGTGCCGCTGCTAGGCCCGGTTGCAGAGAAGCTGGGGATCGATCTGATTTGGTTCGGAATTTTGCTCGGCATCAACATGCAAACCTCGTTCATGCATCCGCCTTTCGGCTTCGCGCTTTTTTACTTGCGTAGTGTCGCGGCGACCAAAGAGTATGTTGATCGTGTCACCAAGAAGTTGGTGCAGCCAGTGACCACCATGCAAATTTACTGGGGTGCGGTGCCCTTTGTGCTGATCCAAATTGTGATGGTTGGTCTGGTGATTGCGTTCCCAGGAATCGTGTCAAGCGGTCTCGACAAGGACGTGAAAGTTGATTTGGACAAAGTGAAAATTGAGGCTCCCGAGCAACAACCGACTGATCAGCCGCAGAAAAACGATTCGGACATGATGAAAGGCTTCGATAAGCCGGGCACTCAGTCTGGTGGTGATTCGTCCGCGCCAGCCGCTGCGCCAGATGCTAAAGCTGACGATCCGATGAAAGCCGTGCTTGACGCGATGAAGAAAGACGAGCCGAAGAAGTAGCATTCACTAGATCGAATGCTTCGGCAAGGCACCTTCGGGTGCCTTCTTCTTTTCTGCGCCGACAACTGCGCTTGTGGACTTTTTAGCTATGACTGACCCGATCCGATTATCCAAACGCATGAGCGAGTTAGGCCTATCTTCTCGGCGAGAGGCGGACGAATGGATTGAGCGTGGCTGGGTGCGCGTTGACGGTGTGCTGGCCGTGTTGGGCCAAAAGGTGCTGCCGCACAATGTCATCACTATCGAGCGTGCAGCCACCGACGAGCAAGCGGAGCGAGTGACTGTATTGCTCAACAAGCCGATTGGGTACGTGAGTGGGCAGGCCGAAGATGGCTACGAGCCCGCGGTGGTGCTCGTGCGGCCGGAAAATCGGTGGCGAGACGATACCTCGCCGCTTCGTTTTCGCCGCGAGCAACTTAAGAGTTTGGTGCCTGCAGGTCGCCTCGACATTGACTCGACGGGGCTGCTTGTGCTCACGCAGGATGGACGCATCGCCAAGCAATTGATTGGCGAAAACTCATTGGTTGAAAAAGAGTATCTCGTTCGCGTGCAGTCATTGCGTGGCGGGCGATTGCCTGACGCTGAGTTGAGGCTCCTTAATCATGGCTTGTCGATTGACGGTGCCGCTCTGAAACCGGCAAAGGTGTGGTGGCAGAACGAGGACCAGCTTCGCTTTATCTTGCGTGAAGGCAAGAAGCGGCAAATTCGCAAAATGTGCGACATGGTCGGCTTGCATGTCGTGGCGTTGAAGCGCATTCGTATCGGCAATGTTCAGCTTGGAGACGTGCCGATCGGCGCGTGGCGATACATGGGCGCGAACGAGTCGTTTTAGTTGTATATGCGCGCTTTGGATAGCGAACGTCACGTTTTCCAATTTGTAGGCGCGGACTCGGCCGCGCTTCCCCGTGGCCCGGAGCGACGCCAAGTCGTCGCCTACATAGTGTGCGATTGGCGTTGGTGAATTACGCGCCCTTATCTCGCGCGATGGTGGGTTAGCAATCCGTGGAAAAGGCGAAGTCCCACCGGTTCGGGACCCAGAAAAAAGCCCGCAGGGCTTGCGCCGTGCGGGCTGAGGATTCACATGTTGTAACAGTAACTATCGTCGCGTTTACAGCTTCTGCGATTGCATGAAGGTGTCGAAGCTCATCTCTGTGAAGCGGAACCACAGGTTTGCGTCTGCACGGAACTTGGAGTAGTCGTCGTAGATTTTTTTCCACGCAGGATTCTTAGCTGAAGTTTCGGCGTAGAGATCCATGGACTCTTTGAACGCTTTGTCCATCAAGTCTTTCGGGAAGCGGTGCAGCTTCGTGCCGGCGGCGACCAGCGTTTTCAACGCGGCTGGGTTGCGCGCGTCGTAGCGAGCCTGCATTTCGGTATGAGCGTAAGCTGCGGCATTCTCAACGATCGCTTTGTACTCAGGGGTGAGTGCGTCGTAGGCCTTTTGGTTGACGAAAAGGTCGAGCTGCGGGCCACCTTCCCACCAACCTGGGTAGTAGTAGTGTGGTGCCACTTTGTTGAAGCCGAGCTTCTGGTCATCGTAAGGGCCAACCCACTCGCATGCGTCGATGGTGCCTTTTTCCAGTGCTTGATAAATCTCGCCGCCTGGAATGTTTTGTGGCACAGCGCCGAGACGCGTACACACTTTGCCTGCGAAGCCGCCGACGCGGAACTTCAGGCCGTTGAAATCAGCAGCTGATTTGATTTCTTTGCGATACCAGCCGCCCATCTGTGCGCCGGTGTTGCCCATCGGGAAGCTGATCATGCTGTACTTCGCGTAGAACTCGCGCATCAGCTTCAGGCCATTGCCCTCGTACTGCCAAGCGGTCATCTGACGGCTGTTGAGGCCGAATGGGATGGCACAACCGAGTGCAAACGTGTCATCTTTGCCGAAGTAGTAGTAAGGCGCGGTGTGACCTGCCTCAACAGTGCCGTTTTGCACCGCGTCAACCAAGCCTGGTGTCGGAACAATTTCGCCAGCGGCGTGAACCGAAATCTGGAACTTGCCACCGGTCATTTTGGAGACTTGCTGGGCGAACACCTCAGCCGCGCCGTAAATCGTGTCGAGCGACTTAGGGAACGCCGACGTCAAACGCCAACGGACTGCGGGCGATTGGCCGATGACCGCTGGGGCTGCCAGAACGGCACCACCGGTTGCGGCCGTGGCGGCTGCTTTAGATAGAAAATCACGACGTTGCATAGTCTCTCCTGATGAGTCGATTTTTGAAAGTGGAATTGCCGCTTGACGCGACGCCCCGAAATACAGCGACAGCCGAACTTGGCCTTGGCAGTATTGTATGTATGCGAGCGACTGACAGCGCTAGGGGTTTCCCGCGGCGGCGCTGAGTTTCATGGCCTGCTTACAATGCGGGCGATACTTTGTAAGCGTTTGGTACGAGCACCGATCGCCATTCTTAGGAAATGACCCACCCATGACAGCCACTTCTCACGAACTCGTTGCGGCGGTGCTGTTCGCACTCGCAATCGCGCACACTTTTCTCGCACCCAAGATTGCGTCATTCGGCCACCACTACCCTTCGCACAAGGGGCTTTTTCATTTGCTGGGGGAAGTTGAAGCAGTCTTCGGGCTTTGGTCCGGCGTGCTGTTGGCGTATCTCTTTTTCTCTGGTGGCTTCAAAGCCGCGACTGACTACATTGATGGACGCAACTTCACGGAACCGATGTTCGTGATCGCGATTATGGTTG